>JBEKKC010000004.1:0-75850 GCA_050010915.1 Tepidisphaeraceae bacterium
TGCAAGAAAGAGGAATTTTCGGTAGTGGGTCAGTTTGAAATAATTTCCTATTTAACGACCATTCCACAGCGGGGACAACGCCCTGGCGCGAGGCGCGGGTAATATCCGCAGCCAACGCAGCGCCCGTCGCGATACAGCCGCCTAGCTCCGGTAACCACAAGGGTGAACAATAGGACTTCCCAGATGAGCAGCAGGACGAAAAATGCATCTATGATTATGCAAACAATTGCGGGAAGTTGATGGGCATCACTGAGAAAAAGCCAACGACACCAAAGGAAAACAGCATCTGCGCCCAGAAGCCCAAGCGCACAAATGATCCACTTCAATATAAATATTTTCACGGAAGGAATTATATCGCGTTTCAGTCGATCAGCTTTAGCAAATCCTCAATCTCCCAAACGGTCTTGGAGCGGAAAACGGGACAGGTCCAATTACGGACGCGGGTGGATATTGGACCTGTCCCGTTTTTATCAATTCGGTCGGTCATTTTTTCTTGGATCGCGATGCGCCGATGCCCTTCATCGCCTTTTTCGCGGCGGCGATGGTCTGGGCAATCTGCTGCTCTCCGTGGGCTAGACCAATGAACATGGCCTCGAACTGGCTGGGGGCCAGGAAGACGCCTTGGTCAAGCATGGCGTGAAAAAATTTGGCGTAAGCGGCGGTGTCGCAGGCGGCGGCTTGGTCGAAATTAGTCACGCGGTCGCCGGTCTTGACGAAGAACGGGGTGAGCATGGAGCCGACGCGATTGACGACCAGCGGGACGCCGGCCGACTGGGCGGCTTCCTTGAGGCCGGCCTCGAGGGCGGCGCCGCGTTGTTCGAGCGCTTGGTAAGCGCCCGGCTCCTTGAGGATTTCCAGCGTCGCCAAACCGGCGCTCATGGCCAGGGGATTTCCGCTGAGGGTACCAGCCTGATAGACGGGGCCGGAGGGGCTGATTTGCTGCATCAGGTCGCGTCGTCCGCCGTAGGCGCCGACCGGCAATCCACCGCCGATGACTTTGCCCAGGCAAGTCAGGTCGGGTTTGACGTTGAAAATCTGTTGCGCTCCGCCGAGGGCGACGCGAAAGCCGGTCATGACTTCATCGAATAAAAGCAGGGCGCCGTGGCGGGTGCAAAGCTCGCGCAATCCTTGCAAATATCCCGCAGCCGGCGGAACGACGCCCATGTTTCCGGCCACCGGCTCGACCACGAAGCACGCCATTTCTTTGCCGTGTTGGGAAAAGAGTTTGTCCGCCGCGTCCAGATTGTTGTAAGGGGCAAGCAGGGTATTTTCCGTGATGGACTTGGGAACACCCGGGCTGCTGGGTACGCCCAGGGTCAGGGCGCCGCTGCCGGCCTGGACCAGCAACGAATCGGCATGTCCGTGATAACAGCCGATGCATTTGACGATCTTGTCGCGGCCCGTGGCGGCGCGGGCCAGGCGGATGGCGCTCATCACCGCTTCGGTGCCGCTGTTTACGAAGCGCACCATCTCGATGGACGGCATGGCGGCGATGATTTCGCCGGCAAGCTGGGTTTCCAATTCCGTCGGGGCGCCAAAGCTGGTGCCATGGCCGATGGCCTTGGCCAGGCTGGCTACGACGCGCTCGTGGGCGTGGCCGACGATTAACGGCCCATAGCTGGCGACATAATCAATATACGAATTGCCATCCACGTCCTTGATGATGCAGCCCAGGCCCTCCTTGATGAAGAGGGGCGTTCCGCCGACGGCTTTGAAAGCGCGGACCGGCGACGAGACGCCGCCGGGCATCAGCCGGCACGCCTCTTCAAAGGCGTTTTGCGAACCGGCCAGGGAGCGTGCGGCATGGTCGGGCATGGTTTTTGTTTCCCCTAAGCCGGATTATTCACCGCAGAGCACGCGGAGAACGCAGAGATTAGGGCGGCAGAAGGATTCATCTTTATTATTGGTGAAATATCTTTCTCGCGGAGTGCGCACGGCAATCCCAGGGGACTCTCCGCGTTTTCTCCGCGTTCTCCGCGTGCTCTGCGGTTCAACTGAAATCTCCAGGCTAATTCCATCAGCAATCTTAAGAACCCGTCCGGTGGGCCGCAATGTCACTGTTGAAGAATGACGCCGATGGCCTGCGTTAACTGCCGCAGCGCCAGATGGGAATTGCTTCCCAAACGGATCATCGCGGGAATCTGGTGCGGATGGAGCGCCAATTCCGCAAGGAGTTTTGGCGTCTGCGGCTTGCCCACGTCGTCGATCCAATTCATCATCCGCGAGGGAAGGGTCTGGTCGGCGGCATCGCTGATGGCGCGAACGTGGAGCATGGGCAGGCCCACGGATTGGGCTATTGCACGGACGATGGCGCTTTCCATATCCACCGCTGCGCAGCCGGTTTCGCGGAAGAGGCGCTGTTTCTCGGCGGCCGTGGCGATCAGATGGTCGGCCGTGTAAAACTTTCCGCGGGGAAAGTGCGGGAGCGGGGGAGATTCCGAATCGACCACGATGTCGCCAACGGCCAGGGCGGGGTCCAATGCGCCCGCCAAGCCTGCGAGAATGATCCCGTTCGATCCCACCAGCAGATCGCGGTTCAATCTTTTTGCGCGAATCCCGATCACATGTACAGAAACCTGCTGTGACGCCATCGCCTCACCAAGCTCAGCCGTGATGGCCTTGGCCTCCATCGCTAACGCCGTCAGAATTAACCAGTTGCGTCGGCTCACTGGGGCATTGTAACCAAATGGGTCCTCCGGTTATGCTTCGGATTGTTATGGGTGTACCAGTTTCTCAAATGTGGACGGTCGCAAGCTACGTGCTGCGGCAAAAACTGTCGGGGCGAAAGCGGTATCCGCTGGTTTTGATGCTGGAACCGCTGTTTCGCTGCAACTTGGCGTGCGCGGGCTGCGGCAAGATTCAATACCCGGCGCACGTCTTGAAGAAAAATCTCACGCCCGAGCAGTGCTTCAAGGCGGTGGAGGAATGTGGAGCGCCCATGGTCAGCATTCCCGGCGGCGAGCCGCTGCTCCATCCGCAGATCGACCAGATCGTGGCCGGGCTGGTCAAGCGAAGAAAATACGTCTATCTCTGCACCAACGCGCTGCTCCTGAAGCAGAAGCTGGAGCTGTTCAAGCCGAGCAAATATCTCACCTTCAGCGTTCACATGGACGGCCAGCGCGAGCACCACGATTTTTCAGTTTGCCGCGACGGGGGTTTCGACATCGCCATCGAGGGCATCCGGGAAGCGGTGAAGCGCGGGTTCCGCGTGACCACCAACACGACGCTCTTCGACGGGGCCGATCCCAACAGCGTCCGCGCGTTCTTCGGCGAGATGATGGACCTGGGCGTGGAAGGGATGATGCTCTCGCCCGGCTACAGCTACGACAAGGCCCCGGACCAACGGCATTTCCTCGGCCGGGCGCGAACGCGCAAGCTCTTTGGCGCCATCCTCAGCAACCGCGAAAAACGCTGGAAGTTCAACCAAAGCCCGCTGTTCCTCGAATTCCTCATGGGCAAGCGCCATTACAAGTGCACGCCCTGGGGAATGCCGACGTACAACGTCTTCGGCTGGCAAAAACCGTGCTATCTCCTCCAGGACGGATACTGCGACAGCTTCGCCGAATTGATCGAAACCACCGAATGGGAGCGCTACGGCACGGAGAGCGGCAACCGCAAGTGCGCCAACTGCATGGTCCACAGCGGCTACGAAGCCAGCGCGGTGGACGACACGTTCGGGTCCATCGCGGGAATCTTCCGCGCGGCCAAGGCGAGTTTGTTCGGCGGGGCGTATGCGGATGAACAGGCCAGGGAAATGCTCAAGCAGCCGGTTGCCGCGGCCAGCGGACCGGTGGTGACCCTGACGGTCAAGAGTTCGAAGCGGGAAATGGAAAGAGTGTGAGGGGAAAATTCGAAACTCGAAATTCGAATGACGAATCAAATTCGAAATTCGAGTGAGGAACCAATCTTCGTTTCGAATTTCGAGTTTGCCACGATGCCGCAGGAAACCAAATCCCATCCTTTCAACGCCGACGACGCCGAGACGGTCCCCGGCTTCTCGCACGAAAACCTCGAAGGCCGGATTCCATCGCTGGCGACCGAAGATGAAATCCGTGCGGCTTTGGAAAGCGCGTTCGACTATCGCGGGGACGTGACCATCACGCGCAAGGACGGGAGCACTGTTGAGGGCTACGTGTTCGATCGCCGGAGCAGCGAAAAATCGCTGGAGGATTGTTTCGTCCGCGTGTTCCCCAAGGACAGCGACAAGAAGATTTGCGTGTCCTACGCCGACATCGCCCGGCTGGTTTTCACCGGCCGGGACACGGCTGCCGGCAAGAGCTTCGAGACCTGGGTGAAAAAATACCGCGAGAAAAAAGCGGCGGGCGAGAAGAACATCCGGCTGGAGCCGGAGAGGTTGGATTGAGATCATTTGCGGCGGTCGAAAACCGCGGGATGGCCATCCCGCGGCTTTGTGGGGGAGCCTGGCTTTCTAATACGTGATCACCAGGGAGATGTCTCCGCCGTTGTCGTTGTATCCCTTGGCGAAATCGCCGTCGTAGCTGATTTTCAGGCTGGAATTGGGGCCGAAGGCGATGCCTATGCCGAGGGAGGGGGCCCAATAGTCCGGGACGGCGGCTTTGCGGAGGAAGTTGTTGTATGCGACGCTGCCCTCGATGAAGATCGGGGTGTGGGGGAACTGGTACCTGGCATCCAGGCCGTCCATCAGAATCCATTGATCGACGTCGGTGTCGAATTCGTAATCGTCGACGGTGACGGAACAATCGCCGGTGTAGCTGATCTGATCGCCGAGGGTGAGGGTGAAACCGCCGAGATGGAGTGCGAGGCTGCTGGTTCCGCCGCCGCCGAGGAGGACGCCGCCGGCGGCCTGGTCGTAGCTGGCGGAGAGGCCGGCGAAGGCCCAGGGGGCGACTTGCCAACTGATTCCGTTGCCGTGGTTGTTGATGAGGGTGACGGGCAGGGCGAGTTCCTCGGCGACGGTGTAGGCGGCGCTGCTGCCGACCAGGCGGTAGGCGAGGGTGGTTCCGAAATCCAGGGCGAAGTTGCTGTCGAGGCGCGCCCCGGTGTCGAAGTTCAGATCGACCCAGTTTCCGTTGAGATTGTCGGCCCGGGTTTCGCCGCCCGTGGCCGCTATTCCGAAATATGCCCCGCCGGATTCCGAGCGGGTTTGCGTGGGCTGTTGGTTCTCGATTCCGAAGCGGGAGAAGACGTCGTTGGAGATCAGGGCGGTGGAAGCCTGCGGATTGCCATCCAGCGACGCCACCGCCGAAAGCTGGTTCATCGACTGGAGGAATTGGGCGTAGGCGCGATCGCCGTCCTTCTGAATGAAATCGTGGATTTGATCTTGCAGATTGGAAGCGCTGGTGCCGATGAACGTCCGGGCGAAGCCGGTGGAGGGGAAGACGAGGGTCGCCTGAGTCTGGAGGGAGTTTTCGGTCAGGATGATGGCGTTGGGCACGCCGCCCCAACTCACGGACGTTAAGACGTTCTGGCCAATCAGGGGGAAGAAATTTCCGTTGAAGCTGATGAGGTTGTCGGTGAGCCTGAGGATGTTTCCGCCGGAATTGGAAACGATCGTGCCGCCCGATCCGGCCGCGGTGACGTTGAAGAAGTTATCGGCCGAGGTAAGGCTTGGGGCGGTCATCAGAACCATCGAAGTCAACGCGATCCATGGGTTTCGCATCGTGAACATGGGGGGTTCCTCCAACCCTTGTGAGATGCGCCGATCAGCCGGCCCGCTGCGCGGCGAGCATGCGGCGATAGCGCGACAGCGCGGTCAACGGAAAGTAGAGCCGATACAGATGGTACTTCAGGTAAAACACTTTTGGGAACCCCGTTCCCGTGTAGAAATTTTCCTCCCAGTTGCCGTCGGGGGATTGATGCTCGACGAGCCAGTCGATGGCCTTTCGCGCGGCGGGGTCGTTTGGCCCGGCGGCGGCCAGTAGGCCCATCGCGCCCCAGGCGGTCTGCGAGGCGGTGCTTTCGCCTTGTCCCTTGAGCGACGTATCGTGATAACTGAGGCAGGATTCGCCGAAGCTGCCATCGGGCTTTTGCACGTTGCGCAACCAGTCGGCGGCGCGTTGGACGTAGGGCTTGGTCATGTCCTCGCCGATGGCCCAAAGGCCGGTCAATACCTGCCAGGTGCCGTAGACGTAATTGACTCCCCATCGTCCCCACCAGGCGCCGCAGGGGTCTTGATGTTTCCGGATGAAAGCGATGGCCGGGGCGACGGCGGGGTGATCCAGGCGGATTCCGCAATGTCCCAGGCCTTCCAAAACGCGGCCGGCAATGTCCGGGCAGCTTGGGTCCTGCATGGCGTTGTGATCGGAGAAGGGGATTTGTTCGAGGATTCGGCGATCGCGGGTGCGGTCGAACGCCGCCCAGCCGCCGTCGGCGTTTTGCATGTTCAGCAGCCATTTGAGCCCGCGGGCCTTGGCGTGGCGGGCCGTTTCGCCGCCCAGTTGGCTGAGCGTCGCCAGCACGATCGCCGTGTCGTCGACGTCCGGGTAATGGGGATTGGAGAATTCAAAAAACCATCCGGACGGCTCGACGGGGGGGCAATTCTTCTGCCAATCGGCGACGACCCGGCATTCCTTTTCCAAAAGCCAGGCGATGCCCCGCTTGGCCGGCTCGGATTCGGGGCTTAGCCCCGCCTCGGCCAGCGCGTGCATGGCCAGGCTCGTGTCCCAGACCGGCGAGACGCACGGCTGAAGGCGGATGGTGTCGCCTTCCTCGATGTAAAAGGCCCGCAAATCCTTATGGGCTTTGACGACGAGCGGATCGTCATCCGGATATCCCAGGGCCCGGAAAACAACCAGCATGTAAACCATCGGGGGGAAAATCGCGCCCAGGCCGTCGGAGTTTTCCATGCGATCGAGCAGCCATTTTTCCGCCGACTTGATGGCGACGCGGCGCAGGCCGGCGATGGGGAATTGGTCGTACATCTTGAGGAATTGATCGATGCGGAGAAACCAATCGCGCCAGGTTCGCGGGAACCCCGGGCGCGGCTTGGCGACGCGATTGGCGGCGGCGCGGTTGAGGTACAACTCGGCGATCCCCATCGACTCGGGCATGGGCCGGGTGTAGCGCAACGTGGTGACCAGCGACAGCGGCAGGATCATCGTCCGCGTCCAGGCCGCCACGTGATACAGACTGAAATAAAACCAATTGGGGGAAAAGACGATCTCCGGCGGAATGCTGGGGCAGGCGTCGTAACTGATCTGGCCGAGGGCGGCGAAGAAAAACCGGCTGTAACTGTTGCATTTTTCCGCGCCCCCCATCGACAAAACGATCTGCCGGGCCGCTGCCAGGCGCGGGGCGGCGGGATCGTCGCCCATGAGCTTCAGCGCGTAATACGCCTTGGCCGTCGCGGACAGATCGGACGGACCGCCGGGGAACAGGCTCCAGCCCCCTTGGAGATTTTGCAGGCCGCGCAGGTAATTGGCGATCTTCGGAAGGTCCGGGTCGCTTTCATGCCCGAGGATGAACTTGAGCAGCAGGTATTCCGACTCCAGTATGCTGTCGCCCTGGAGTTCACCGACCCAATATCCCTTGGGGTTTTGCAATTGAAGCAGCGCATCCCTGGCGTTTTGCCACGCGACTTCGAGTCGGTCGGACGTTTGGGCGTGAGGCTGCGGCGGCGGCGGGGCTGAAAGATTCAGCGACACATTCACGCGGGGGAAAATTACTCGCCGCGCCGCCGGGGGACAAGGGTCTATCATTCATCGAAACCTGGTACGAGCACGGTGGGTGATTGCCACCACCATTACCACAATATCCTAAATCCACGCCAATGGCTATCGGCCCGCTTTGCCGATATGATCGGCTGATTCATCAAGGATACGTCTGAATCATGGACAACGATTTTGCCGCATGGCTGGAGCAGTTCGACGGACAAGCGTTCGAGCTTCATCAACAACATCTCAATCCCTCGTTTGTGAAGATGTTGCGGGCCATCAATTTCGATAAGCACTACGTCCGTGGCGAGGGGTGTTATCTGTGGGACGAAGACGGCAATAAATATCTCGATCTTCTGACCGGCTGGGGCGTCTTCGCCCTTGGGCGAAACCATCCCAAGATCAAATCGGTGCTGAAGCAACTGATCGATATGGACCGCCCCAATCTGGTCCGGATGGATTGCAGCATTCTGTCGGGCCTGGCGGCGCAGGCGTTGGTTCGGCACGTTCCGGACGGCCTGTCGCGGGTCTTCTTCACCAACAGCGGAACGGAAACGGTCGAGGGGGCCCTGAAATTCGCCCGCTGCGCCACCGGGCGCCAGAACGTCATCTTTTGCGATCATGCGTTCCACGGGCTGACGCTCGGATCGCTCTCGGTCAACGGCGATCAATTTTTCCGCGAACGGTTCGGAGACATGATCCCCGGCGGCCGGAAGGTCCCGTTCAACGATTTGCCGGCGCTGGAAAAAGAGCTGAGCACCCGTGAGGCGGCCGCGTTCATCGTCGAGGCCGTGCAGGGCAAGAGCTGCGAGGTGGTTAGCGACGATTTCCTCATCGAGGCGCAGCGGCTGTGCCACAAATACGGCAGCCTGCTGATCGCCGACGAAGTGCAATGCGGGCTGGGCCGCACCGGCAAATGGTTCGCCTTCCAGCACTGGCCGGACGTCGAGCCGGACATCATCTGTTGTGCCAAGGCCCTGTCCGGCGGCTATGTGCCGGTGGGGGCGGTCATCACCACGCCGAGGATCATGGATAGCGTGTTCAATTCCATGGAACGGTGCGTGGTGCATTCCAACACGTTCGGGCAGAACGACATGGCGATGGCCGCGGCGCTGGCGAGCCTTCACGTCATCGAGGAGGACCACCTGGTGGAGAACGCCGCCGCGATGGGGGACTACGTCATGAAAAAGCTGCGCCCCATCGCCGAGGCCTGCCCGTTCGTCTCGGACGTCCGCGGCAAGGGCCTGATGTTCGGCCTGGATTTTGCCCGCCCGCAATCGTCGCTGAAGCTGAAGATGGCTTGGGACATGCTTCACAAGCTGAACTTCGGGGTCTTCGGGCAGATGATTATCATCCCCCTGATGGATCGGCATCGCATCCTCACCCAGGTGGCGGGTTATCACACGGAGGTGATCAAATTTCTTCCGCCGATGATCGCCACAAAGCAGGACATGGACTGGTTCCTGACGGCCATCGAGGAAGTGCTTTTGGACGTTCAACGAATCCCGGGCGCGGCCTGGGACACGGTTTCCGGGTTGGCCAAGCGCGCCATGCTCGCCTGACATGGAATTCCTTTATCGCCGGATTCTCATCGCGGTCCTCGCCATCGTCTCTCATCCCTGGACCACGTTGGCGGTGGTTTTGGTGACGGCAGCGGCGTGTGGCGGGGCGGCGATCGCGTGGTTGACGGTCTCGACGGACCAGAACCAGCTTTTTTCTTCCAAGCCCTGGTTTTTCCACGATTATCTCCAGTTCATCAGCCGTTTCCGGGAGAACGAAGCGGTCTACGTCGTGATCGAGCCGCGCGATTTTGCCTCCACGCCGCCGATCGCGCGCTGGACCGCCGCCGCCGATCGCGTCACCGAGCGGCTTCGGGGACTGCCGCAGGTCATCGACGCCTATTGCCGGATTCCCCTGGATCAGCTTGGAAAGCAGGCGATCCTGTTTGAAGATCCCGGGAAACTGCCCCAACGGTTTGCCGCGGCGCAAGGGTTGGGACAACTGGCGGCGATCTGGGGAGCCAAGCCGACTCCGATCACTTCCGCCCTGGGCCGAAACCCCATCGATCGCTCCCTGGCCGGCGCGGCCTTGAAACCGGATGAACAGACCGCAAACTTCATCGCCCACCTTGCCGATTCATGGGATCAGGCGATCCATCAGCCGGGGAAAAAACTGAGCGTCGGCGACGGCGTCGCCGATTTCCGCGCCATCAGCGCGGCCAATCCGTCGGAGCTGGGTTATTTCTACGTCCCCGATGTAACCGACCGCTCACGGCATCGAATCCTGGTGCAGGTTTTCCCGCAGCGCGAATTTGCGTCGCTCACCAGCGTGACCCGCACCATTGACGCCATCCGCGACGCCGCCATCGACGCCGGGAAGGATTTTCCGGAGTTTCAGATCGGGATCACCGGCCGGCCCGCGCTGGAAGCGGAGGAGATGCGCACCACCAACCGGGATACGCACCATGCGGAAATCATCGCCCTGATCGCGGTGTTCATCGGCATGGTCGTGATGTGGCGTTCGATCTGGCTGGCGCTGGCGGCGGAAATCGCGCTGGGCGTCGGCATCGCCTGGACCTTCGGCTGGGCGACGGCAACCATCGGACAACTCAATCTCCTGTCGCTGGTCTTTCTCATCGCGCTCATCGGCATCGGGATGGATTATCTGGTGCAGATTCTGTCGCGGTACCGGCTGGAAGCGCGGCGATACGAGCGGGCCGACGCGGTTTGGGTCCGGGTGTTCAAGCACGTCGGCCCCCCGATCAACACCGCCTGCCTCGGCGCCGCCGGGGCGTTCTTCGTCGCCGTCTTCACGGATTTCCAGGGCGCGGCCGAACTGGGCATCATCGCCGGCGGTGGATTGCTGCTGTGCCTCCTGGCCGGATACGTCGTGCTTCCCGCCCTGTTGACCCTCTTCCCGCCGAAGTTGAGGCCGTTGGACGTCTCCAAGCGCTACAAGCCGATGCGAAAGACGGGGGCCCGTTGGCTGGCGCTGCCGGCGGTCTGGGGCGCCCTGCTGCTGGCCGGCACTCGCTACATGCCCCTGGTTGATTTTGATCCCGATCTGATCAAGCTCCAGGTCCCCAACCTGCCGTCGGTTAAACTCGTCCGCACCCTGCAAACCTGGTTCTCGGTGGCGTTGTCGAAAGATATCGATCAACTTCGGCGGGTCCGCGCCGCCGTCGCCGGTTTGCCGGTCGTCGCCTCGACCGACAGCCTTCTGAATGCCCAGGACAACGCGGCCTGGCTGAGGCAACACGCCGCGGAAGTTCCATCCATCGACTGGACAGCCCCCACGCCGGTCCAGGCAACCGATTTATCCGCGATCTCTCAAAAGTCACGGGATCTGGCGAGAGTTTTCGAGCGATCGAATTCCGGCGCCGCACGCACGCTCGGTCAATTCGCCGATGATCTGGATCATCTGTCCGGCGATGGCGCCAAGTTGGCAGCTGCACAATTGTCGGACTGGCAGCGAATCTTCGTCGCCGAGGTCCGCGAGCTGATCGACGGGTTTCAGCCCGGATCGCCGGACCTGGCGGCCGTGCCCCGGCAAATGCGGAACCATTACGTCAGCGACGATGGCGAGTATGCCCTGTACATCTATCCCGCCAAGGACCTTTGGAACGACGCCAACCTCCACGAATTCGTCAATACGGTCGAGACCGCCGTTGCCAAGACTTCCGGGGCTCCCCACGTCACGGGCATCGCAACCGACGTTTATCACACCGTCGATGCGGTTCATCGGGCGTTCTTCCAATCCACGATCTACGCCCTGGTGCTGATCTTCGCGTTGGTGCTGCTGGATTTCCGCCGGCTGGCGCCGACTCTGGCGGCGATCAGCGTCCTGGCGATGGGATTGCCGATGTTGGTCGCCCTGATGGGGTTGTTCGGCGCGAGTTGGAATTTCGCCAATTTCTTCGGATTGCCGATCCTCATCGGCGCCGGCCATGAATACGGCGTTTTCCTGGTCCACCGATACCTGGAAGCGAAGAATCATCCCCGCCGGGCCTGGCGACGCTGGGACGTCAGCGACCGCGCCCTGCTTTTGTGCGCGTACATCACCTCGACGAGCTTCGGGTTTTTCTGGCTCCTGGCGCAACACCGGGGCCTCAAGAGCCTCGGCCTGGTCATGGCCCTGGGAATCGCGTGCATCTACCTGGCGGCGCTCACGGTCCTTCGCCCGCTGCTGAAATGGCGGCTCCAGCGCGAAGCCAAGAACTTGCAAGTCCCGGTCGCCGGCAGGGTGGGATAGCCCAAACCCCCAACTCTGCCAAACTTTACCCTGAAGGTCCGATACTGAATCGGCCCGCCGCGCCGGATGGATGCGGCGGGGGAGCTTTTGCGGGGATTTGCATTGGCCCGAAGCGCGGACGTGAACAATAATCATCTGTATGTCGGGGACGCTTGCTTTGTTTGAGGCCCTGGAGGGCCGACGGTTGCTTTCGGGATTCACGCCCGCGCAGATTGAGACCGCATACGGGTTCAATCAAATCACCTTCGACGGCGGCGCCGTTGCGGGAAACGGCGCGGGGCAGACCATCGCCCTCGTCGAGGTCGATAACGATCTCACGCTCAACACCGACCTGGGCAATTTCGACGCCGCCTATGGACTGCCCAATCCGGGGTCAGGCTGGTCGCTTTCGGTGGTTGGAGAAACCGGCGGAGCGCCGCCTGCGACCGCCACGACCGGCTCGGAAACCATCGAAACCGCCCTCGACGTGGAATGGGCTCACGCCATCGCTCCGGCCGCCAACATCCTGGTCGTCGAGGCCAATTCCGGCCGGGACGGCGACCTGTACCCCGCCGCCCTTGAAGCCGCCAGCACCAGCGGCGTGTCGGTTGTCTCGATGAGTTATACGCGTGTCGAACTCGGTCTCGATCCTGATGAGGAGGGCTACTACACCACGCCCACGGGCCATTCGGGAGTAACTTTCGTCGCCGCCGCGGGCGACTCCGCGGGGCCGAATCATCCCGCCAACTCAGTGAACGTCGTCGGCGTCGGCGGCACGTCCCTGACGCTTGGAGCCAACAACGCCTACCAGAGCGAAACCGTCTGGAACAATCAATACGGCACCACCGGCGGGGGCACCAGCCAATATGAGCCCGAGCCGGACTATCAATCGGCCGTGCAAAACACCGGATTCCGCACGACGCCCGACGTGGCCTACGACGCCGATCCGTTAACGGGCTTTGAAATCTACGTGACGGTCAACGGGGTAAGCGAAAAGGGGTCCATCGGCGGCACCAGCGCCGGCGCGCCCCAATGGGCCGCTCTGTTCGCCATCGCGGATCAGGGCCGCGCGCTCAATGGCCTGGACAGCCTCGACGGCCCCAGTCAGACTCTGCCCATGTTGTACGCCCTGGTCGGAACTCCCCTATACAGCCAGGCCTTTCACGACATCACCACCGGCACCAACGGGGAGTATTCGGCCGGTTCCGGTTACGATGAAACCACCGGCCTGGGATCGCCCCAGGCCAACGTCCTGGTTCAATATCTCGCCGGAAACATCGCGCTTCCCGAGCCGGCCAGCTTCGCCGTCGCCTTGGCGGCGATTCCAATTCTGTTGAAGCGGCCGAAACGCAAGACGTAAATGCGGTATCATCCGTCCAACGATTTATGCCGGATGATGCCGTTCACCAAACCCTCCAGGCCGCACTGGCGCAATATCGGGCGGGAAATCCCCTCGCCGCGGAAAAGCTCTGCCGGCAGGTTCTCTCCCGTGAGCCGAACAACGTGGATGCGCTTAATCTGCTTGGCGGATGCCTCTATCAGACCGGAAACCTGAATGAAGCGATTGAAGTCTACCAAAGGATCGCGGCGCTGAAGCCGGACCTGCCCGAAGCGCACAACAATCTCGGTGGATGCCTGCAACGCAACGGCCGATTGGCGGAGGCCATTGCGGCGTTCAAGACGGCGATCAAGCTCAAGCCTGATTTTCCCGTGGCGAAATCGAACCTGGCGGCGGCCTGTTTCGAATGGGGCAATGCGCTATCGGCCAAGGGACAAACCGCCGAGGCCGTCGAGGCGTTTCAAGCGACCATCCGGCTTAAGCCCGATCTTGCCGAAGCGCACAATAATCTCGGCGCCGCATTGAAGGACGCGGGGCTGGTTGACGAGGCGGTTGCCGCCCTTCGCCAGGCCATTCGGCTCAAGCCCGATCTTGCCGATGCGCACAATAATCTGGGCAACGCCCTAAACGACAAGGGGCAGATGGATGAGGCGATCGCGGCCCATCGGCAGGCAATTCGGCTTAAGCCCGATTACGCCGAAGCGTACAATAATCTCGGCAACGCACTGGGGGCCAAGGGACAACTTGACGAGGCGATCGCGGCCTATCGGCAGGCGATTCGGCTCAAGCCTGATTACGCCGGAGCGCACAGCAATCTGGGCAACGCGCTGGGGGACATCGGGCAACTGGACGAGGCGATCGCTTCCCAACGGCAGGCCGTCCGGCTCGAGCCCGACTTCGCCGAAGGGCACTACAATCTTGGCAACGCCTTGACGGAGATGGGGCAAGTTGACGAGGCGATCGCTTCCTATCGGCAGGCGCTTGCCCTCAATCCCAACTCACCCGAATCCCACCTCGGTCTTGCTTTAGCGCTGCTGGCGCGGGGGGATCTTCAGCGAGGTTTGGGCGAGTATGAATGGCGATGGAAATGCAAGGATTTTCCGTCTCCCCGGCGAAACTTCGCCCAGCCGCAGTGGGACGGCAGCCCGTTGGAAGGCCGCACGCTTCTGCTCCACGCCGAGCAGGGTTTTGGGGATGCCATTCAATTCATCCGCTACTTGCCGATGGTGGAACAAAGGGGCGGGAGAATTGTTATTGAATGTCCAGCCGAACTCCAACGGCTGTTTCAGACAATCGCCGGGAGATGCCAGATCGTGACCCGAGGCCAGCGGCTGCCTCCGTTCGATCTTCATTGCCCGATCCTCAGTTTGCCGCTCGCCTTCAAGACCACGCTGGAGTCGATTCCCGCGGAAGTTCCGTATCTATTTCCAGACCCGGAACTGCTGGAGTCCTGGCGGAAAAGACTGGGCGATTGCGGAGCCGGGATGAAGGTCGCTCTGGCCTGGGCGGGAAACCCAATCGTCAAAGGCGATCAAACGCGGTCGATGTCGCTGGATCGGCTGGCCCCCCTGTCGGAGGCGCGCGGCGCGACTTTTTACAGCCTTCAGAAAGGCGCTGCCGCACGACAGGCGGATCAACCGCCGGCGGGCTTGAACTTGGTCAATCTCGACTCGGAGCTGCACGATTTCGCGGACACGGCCGCGGCGATGTGCCTGATGGACCTGGTGATCACCACCGACACCAGCGTGGCGCATCTGGCCGGCGCCCTGGGGCGGCCCGTGTGGGTGATGTTGCGATTCATGTCCGATTGGCGATGGTTTTTGGATCGTGACGACAGCCCGTGGTATCCGACGATGCGATTGTTCCGCCAGACTGCCCCGGGCGATTGGCCTGACGTGGTCCAACGCGTGGCAAAGCACCTGGAAATGGCGATACGCAAGACGTAAATGCGGTATCATCTCTCGAACGATCTATGCCGGATCATGGCGTTCAGCAGTCCCTCCAAGCCGCACTGGCGCAATATCGGGCGGGAAATCCCCTCGCCGCGGAAAAGCTCTGCCGGCAGGTTCTCTCCCGTGCGCCGAACAACGTGGATGCGCTCAATCTGCTCGGCGGATGTCTTTATCAGACCGGAAACCTGGATGAAGCGATTGAAGTCTACCAAAGGATCGCGGCGCTGAAGCCGAACCTGCCCGAAGCGCACAACAATCTCGGTGGATGCCTGCAACGCAGCGGACGAATCGAGGACGCCATCGCGGCGTTCAAGACGGCGATCCGGCTAAAGCCCGAATTTCCAGTGGCGAAATCGAACCTGGCGGCGGCCTGTTTCGAATGGGGCAACGCGCTATCGGCCAAGGGACAAACCGCCGAGGCGCTGGAAGCGTTTCAGCAGGCCGTGGCGCTGAAGCCCGATTTCATCGAAGCGTACAACGATCTGGGCATCGCCTTGCAAGGCAAAGGACAACTTGATGAAGCCATCGCTTCGTTTCGGCAGGCGATTCGGCTTAAGCCTGATCTTGCCGAAGGGCACAACAATCTCGGCATCGCATTGAAGGACGCGGGGCAGCTTGAGGAGGCGATCGCCGCCCTTCGCCACGCCATTTGGCTCAAGCCGGATTTCGCCGATGCGCACAATAATCTGGGCAACGCCCTAAAGGACAAGGAGCAACTGGATGAGGCGATCGCGGCCTATCGGCAGGCGGTTCGGCTCAAGCCCGATTTCGCCGAAGCGCACAGCAATCTCGGCGCACTGGTGGAGACGGGGCAACTTGACGAGGCGATCGCTTCGCAACGGCAGGCGGTTCGGCTCAAGCCTGATGACGCGGGATTGCACAGCAATCTGATCTATATCCTCCATTTTCATCCCGGCTACGACGGCGGAATGATCCATGAGGAACTTCGGCGCTGGAACCGACAGCATGCCGAGCCGCTCAAGAAGTTGATTCAGCCGCACGCCAACGATCGCGACCCCGACCGCCGCCTGCGGATCGGGTACGTGTCGCCGGATTTCCGCGAGCACGTTGTGGGTCAGAATTTGCTGCCGCTGCTGCGCGAGCACGATCATGGGCAAATGGAGATCTTCTGTTACGCCAACCTGGTCCGCGCCGATGCGCGCACCGGGCAATTCCGGCGTTACGCGGATGTCTGGCGCGGCATCGCGGGGTTGTCGGATTCGCAGAGCGTCGATCTGATTCGGCAGGACCGGATCGACATTCTGGTGGATTTGACGCTGCACATGGCGAGGAACCGTCTTGCGGTGTTCGCTCGCAAGCCGGCCCCGGTGCAGGTCACTTACCTGGCTTATGCCGGCAGTTCGGGATTGACCACGATGGATTACCGCCTGAGCGATCCATATTTGGACCCGGCGGGCGCGGATGAATCTGTCTACAGCGAACAAACCATCCGTCTGCCGGAAACCTATTGGTGTTACGGCGTGGCCGGTCCGGCTCCCGATCCGTCGCCGCCGCCCGCCGCGACAATGGGACACGTCACCTTCGGCTGCTTGAATAATTTCGCCAAGGTTTCGCCGCCGGCGCTGGATTTGTGGGCGCAGATTCTGCAAGAGGTGCCGCGGTCGCGGCTGATCGTTCATTCCCATCCGGGAGCGCACTTGGATGGGGTGCGAAAGCGTTTTGCCGGCAAGGGCATTTCGCCGGATCGCCTCGAGTTCCCGAGCCAGCAGCCGTGGCCGGAATACATGCGAACCTACGGCCGGATCGACATTGCTGTGGATCCGTTCCCCTGGGGCGGGGGGATCACGACCTGCGAAGCGTTGTGGATGGGCGTGCCGGTGGTGAGTCTAGCCGGCCGAACGGCCGTGGGACGCGGCGGCGCAAGCATCCTGGCCAACGTCGGCGTGCCGGAACTCGTCGCCCGAACGCCGCAGCAGTACGTTCAGATCGCCGCCGCGCTGGCCGGGGATTTGCCGCGGCTGGGCGAGCTGCGCCGAACGCTGCGCGGGCGGATGCAGGCATCGCCCTTGATGGACGCCCCGCGCTTCGCGCGCAACATTGAAGCGGCGTATCGGCAGATGTGGCGGAATTGGTGTGAGCGGGGCGGGAATTCGAGTTTGCAATGCCCGGATGATGCCGTTCAGCAATTCCTCCATGCCGCACTGGCGCAATATCGGGCGGGGAATTCCCTCGCCGCGGAAAAGCTCTGCCGGCAGGTTCTCTCGCTTGAGCCGAACAACGTGGATGCGCTCAATCTGCTTGGCGGATGCCTCTTTCAGATCGGAAATCTGAATGAAGCGATTGAGGTTTACCAAAGGATCGCGGCGCTGAAGCCCGATCTCCCCGAAGTCCACAACAACCTCGGTGGATGCCTGCAACGCAGCGGCCGATTGGTGGACGCCATCGCGGCGTTCAAGACCGCGATCAAGCTGAAGCCAGACTTTCCGGTGGCGATTTCAAACCTGGTGGCGGCGTATTTGGAATGGGGCAACGCGCTATCGGCCAAGGGACAAACCGCCGAGGCGCTGGAGGCGTTTCAGCAAGCGGTGGCGCTCAAGCCCGATTTCATCGAAGCCCTGGACAAGATCGGCCAGTGCCTGCAATTGTTGGAGAACCTCGACGGCGCCATCGCGGCGTTTCAAACGATCATCCGGTTGAAGCCCGATACGTTTGAGGCATTCAACAACCTGGGCATCGCCTTGCAAGGCAGAGCGCAACTTGATGAAGCCATCGCCTGCTTCCGGCAGGCCGTTCGGCTTAAGCCCGATCTTGCCGAAGCGCACAACAATCTCGGCAACGCATTGAGGGCCAAGGGGCAGGTTGACGGGGCGATCGTCGCCCTTCGGGAGGCGGTTCGGCTCAAGCCGGCTTTCGCCGATGCACACAGCAATTTGGGCGTCGCATTGACGGAGCTCGGGCAACTGCATGAAGCGATCGCCGCCTACCGCCGGGCGATCGAATTGAAGTCCGACTTTGCTCAGGCGCATTGGAACTACGCCTTGCTGCTGCTGATGCTGGGCGTATTCGAGGAGGGTTGGAAGGAATTCGAATGGGGGCTGCGGGTGCGGCGGCTGCGACTGGGACGGGACCTCCCCCAGCCGCGCTGGACCGGGCAGGACGCGCCGGGCAAAACGATCCTTCTCGTTTCCGACGGCCGGTTCGGCGATGCGATGCATTTCATCCGTTACGCGCCGCTGGTGGCCGAGCGGGGGGCCACGGTGCTGTTGGAATGTCAAACCGAATTGGCGCCGTTGCTGAATCGGGTGCAGGGGATCTCGGCGGTGTTTGTGCGCGGAGAGCAGTTGCCGGAGTTCCATTGGCAGACGCCGCTGCTTAGCCTGCCGCTGGTTTTTGGCACGACGATGAAGACGATTCCCGCCGACGTGCCCTACCTGTCGGCCCCGCCGGATCGGATCGAGCAATGGGCCAAACGGCTGGCGGGGGATTCATCGTTCAAGGTGGGTTTGGCTTGGGCGGGAAGCGCCCGGCGGGATGCGCGCTCGTGCCCGCTGGAGACGTTCGCACCGCTAGCGGCGGTTCCGGGCGTCACGTTCTACGGCCTGCAAAAAGGTCCCGAAGCGAACCAGCCCGTTCCACCAGGACTGCGGCTGATTCAGATGGGGGATGAGCTTCACGACTTTGCCGATACCGCGGCGCTGGTATCGAACCTGGATTTGGTGATTTCGGTGGACACGAGCGTCGCGCACCTGACCGGTGGAATGGGACGCCCGGTCTGGACGCTGATTCCCTTCAATCCCGGGTTCCAATGGCTGCGTGACAGGGCGGACAGCCCGTGGTATCCCACGATGCGATTGTTCCGCCAGACCACACCTGGCGATTGGCTTGACGTAGTCCGACGCGTTGCCCAGCACCTGGAAATGTCGAAACGCAAGACGTAAATGCGGTATCATCCCTCCGAAGATCTATGCCGGATCATGCCGTTCAGCAAAACCTCCAAGCCGCACTGGCGCAGTATCGGGCGGGAAATCCACTGGCCGCGGAAAAGCTATGCCGGCGGGTCCTGTCGCTTCAGCCGGAGAACGTGGACGCGCTCAATTTGCTTGGCGCATGCTTCTATCTGGCCGGAAACCTGAAGGAAGCGATTGAAGTCTACCAAAGGATCGCGGCGCTGAAGCCGGACCTACCCGAAGCGCACAACAACCTCGGTGGATGCCTGCAACGCAACGGCCGATTGGCGGAGGCCGTCGCGGCGTTCAAGACGGCGATCAAGCTCAAGGGCGATTTTCCCGTGGCGAAATCGAACCTGGCGGCGGCCTGTTTCGAATGGGGCAACGCGCTATCGGCCAAGGGACAAACCGCTGAGGCGCTGGAAGCGTTTCAGCAGGCCGTGGCGCTCAAGCCCGACTTCATCGAAGGCCTGGAGAAGATCGGCCAGTGCCTGCAATCGTTGGAGAAAATCGACGAGGCCATCGCGGCGTTTCAAACGATCATCCGGTTGAATCCCGGCAGTTTTGAGGCATTCAACAACCTGGGCATCGCCTTCAAAGACAGGCGGCAATTTAATGCGGCGATCGCTTCCTTCCGGCAGGCCATTGGGCTTAAGCCCGATCTGGCCGAAGCGCACAACAATCTCGGCAACGCATTGAAGGAGGTGGGGCAGCTTGACGAGGCGATAGCCGCCCTTCGGCAGGCGATTCGGCTCAAGCCCGATTTCGCCGATGCCCACAACAATCTCGGCCTAGCCCTGACGGACATAGGGCACGGTGACGCGGCCATCACTTTCTTACGGCAGGCGATTCGACTCAAGCCCGATTATGCGGTGGCGCACAGCAATCTGATCTACACCCTCCATTTTCATCCCGGTTACGACGCCAGGATGATCCATGAGGAACTTCGCCGCTGGAACCAACAGCACGCCGAGCCGCTCAAGAAATTCATTCAGCCGCACACCAACAACCGCGATCCCGACCGCCGCCTGCGCATCGGCTATCTGTCGCCGGATTTCCGCGAACACGTGGTGGGCCAGAATCTGCTGCCGATGTTGCGCCAGCACGATCATGGGCAAGTGGAGATTTTCTGTTATGCCAACGTTCTTCGGCCTGACGCGCGAACCGACGAACTCCGGCGCCACGCGGATGTCTGGCGCAGCATCGCGGGGATGTCCGATTCCCAGGCTGCGGAGCTTATTCGGCAAGACGGAATCGACATTCTGGTGGATTTGACGCTGCACACGGCGGAGAACCGCCTTGGGGTATTCGCTCGCAAGCCGGCCCCGGTGCAAGTCGCCTACCTGGGCAGTTGCACCAGCACGGGCATGGAGACGATGGACTACCGACTGTCCGATCCCTATTTGGATCCCTCGGATTCGGATTCATCTGTTTACAGCGAGCGGACGATCCGGCTGCCGGAAACCTATTGGTGCTACAGGAGCACGGGCCCAACCCCCGAGCCATCGCCGTCGCCGGTCGCGGCGGCGGGATACGTCACCTTCGGCTGCTTGAATAATTTCGCCAAGGTTTCGCCGCCGGCGCTGGATTTGTGGGCGCAGATTCTGCAAGGCGTGCCGCGATCGCGGCTGATCCTTCATTCCAATCCGGGAGCGCACCTGGATGCCTTGCGAGAACGATTTGCCGGCAAGGGCGTTTCGCCGGATCGTCTGGAGTTTTATTTGGAGCGGGGCAACTGGCCGAAATATCTGCAAACCTACGGCCGGATCGACATTGCCCTGGATCCGTTCCCCTGGGGCGGGGGAATCACGACATGCGATGCGTTGTGGATGGGGGTACCGGTCGTGAGTCTTGCCGGCCGGACGGCCGTCGGCCGTGGCGGGGCCAGCATTTTGGCCAACGTCGGCGTGCCGGAACTCGTCGCCCGAACGCCGCAGCAGTACGTTCAAATCGCCGCCGAATTGGCCGGAGATCTGCCGCGGCTGGCCGAGCTGCGCCGGACGCTGCGTGCGCGGATGCAGGCATCGCCGCTGATGGACGCCCCGCGCTTCGCACGCAATATCGAAGCGGCGTACCGGCAGATGTGGCGGAATTGGTGCCAGCAGGACGGGATTCGCCCGTCGGCGAACCGGCCGTTACAATCCGGCCCCTAAATGTCGCGCGAGAGAGTCAGGCAACTGTTTGAATCCGCGGTTCCCCTTCATCAGCAGGGGAACCTCGACGCCGCTGAAGCCGTCTATCAATCCATCCTCGAGGAATTCCCGAATCAGCCCGATGCCCTTCACCTCCTCGGCGTCGTCGCCCATCAGCGCGGGGAGAATCACAAGGCCATCGGCTTGATCCAGCATGCGATCGGCATCAATTCCAATAACCCGGATTATTTCGGCAATCTGGCGGTGGTTTGGCTGGCGTTGCGGCGATACGCGCTGTCGGCCGAGGCGTCGCGGGCCGTGATTCGTCTGGCCCCTAAGAACCCGGGCGCATACCGAAACCTCGGCCAGGCGCTTTGGAAATCCGGCGAATTGGACGCCGCCGCCAAAGCCTACCAAACCGCCATCGATCTCGAGCCAGACTTCTTCGAGGCCTACGGGAATCTCGGCGTCGTGCTGGCGCTGATGGGGGACCGCGAGGCGGCTATCACCGCCTATCGCAAGGGCTTGCAACGCAATCCCCAGTGGCCCTCAACTCATTCCAGCCTGCTCTATGCCATGCAACAGCACGAGGCTTATGACCAGAAGGCCATTTACGCCGAGTCCAGAAACTTCAACCGGCTCCACGCGCTGCCGCTGAAGCATCTGATCAAGCCGCATCGAGTTGATTCTTCGCCCGACCGCAAGCTGCGGATCGGGTGGGTCTCGCCGGATTTCCGCCTGCACGTGGTTGCACGGTGCATGCTTCCCGTGTTCCACGCATTTGACCGGGCCCGGTTCGAGAATTTCTGCTATGCCGAGGTTGAGGAACCGGACGAAATGACCCGCGCCATTCGCGCTTCGGTCGATCATTGGCGCGATATTTTTCCCCTGGACGACGAGCAGGCCGCCGAACTGATCCGCGCCGATGGAATCGACGTCCTGGTCGATCTGGCCCTTCACACGGGCAAGAATCGCCTGCTGCTGTTTGCCCTCAAGCCGGCGCCGGTTCAGGCGTGTTATCTCGGATATTGCGGCACCACCGGCCTGGACGCGATGGACTATCGCATTTCCCATCCGCACCTCGATCCTCCCGGCTCCGATATGTCCGTCTACTCCGAGAAAACCATCCTGCTCTCCGGCAGCTATTTGTGCTATCGCCCCGAAGGCCCCACCCCGGACGTGGCCGCCCTCCCGGCCCTCCAGAACGGGCACATAACCTTCGGCTGCCTGCACAATCCGGCCAAGGTTTCGGCCGGCGTCATCAAATTGTGGAGCCAGGTCCTTTCCGCCGTTCCGGAATCACGAATGATCCTCTACGTTCCCCCAGGCTCGCGCCGCCCATGGTTGCTCGACCGATTCACCCAACTGGGCGTCGACTCCAACCGCCTGGAATTGCTTCCCAAGCGGCCATGGCCGGCGTACATCGAAACGTTCAACCGCATCGACGTTGCTCTGGATACTTTTCCCTACGGCGGGGGGATGAGCGCCTGCGACGCGCTATGGATGGGCGTGCCGATTGTCACCCTCATCGGCACTGCGCCCATGGGCCGGATGTGCTACAGCATGCTCTTCAGCCTCGGCCGCTCCGAATGGGCCGCCCAGACCCCGGCGCAATACGTCGCCGCGGCCGCCGCCCTGGCGGCCGATCTGCCAAAACTCCGCGAGATTCGAGCCTCTCTGCGACCGGCGATGGAGGCCTCGCCCATCATGGATGCCGCTTCAATCGCCCGCGATTTGCAGCAGTTGTTGGCCGGAATCGCCCGCAAGAAATAGGACCCCGGCTTTGAACTGCCGCTTCAACGGCCGAGCACTTCGAACATCGGATTCAGACGCTTCTGGTAATGTCTCCAGCGGCCGACGGAACGCTGATAGAGGGGTTGTCGCACTTGCCAGACGCTGGCGGTGAAGACCGTGGAACGGGTGCGGTGGAACTCGAGGCAGGCGGGGTCCCAGGGCAGTCCGAGAAAGCTGATGAGCCGCCGGCTCTGGCCCTCCAAATCCGCCACCAATTCTTCGTATTTAACGTCAAGGATGCGCAGCGGCGCCACGTTGCGCCAATAGGCGAGCATCCGTTCGGTCGCGAGGTATTCGTGAGCGCAATGGGCCAGATCGTAGGAGGCGAGATTGCCTTCAGAAAACCACTGGAAGTAATAGGAAAGGCAGGTGTCGCGAGCATCGCGGCGGCACTGGATGATTCGTGCCGCGGGAAAGAGCAGGGCAATCATCCCGATGCGATAGACGTTGCTCGGCATCTTGTCGATAATTCGGCAAGCCTCGCCGTTCATCGATTGCAGGCGTTGGAGATGCCGCTTGGCCGCTTCTTTGACCGGGCCGCGCTTCCATCTCAGCGGGATGCTCAACACGTCGGTTCCTCCCAAGCTTTTCGCAATATCCTGCATGTCCAGGAGTTCTCCGGCGCCGTGGACCTGGGGATGGCTTGCGGCGATCTGCTGGACGAGCGTGGTGCCGGAGCGCGGCATTCCAACGATGAAAACCGGAATTTCCGAAGGCTCGCCCCAATCGCGCCGCTGCTCAAAAAATTCGGGCGTGAAGGTCTCGACTATCTGCTTGACCTCAGCGTCAAAGGCTTGGGGATCAATACGTTCGCCCGCCGCCAATCGCCGGCATTTGGCCAATAAGTTGGCCTCGGAATAACACGCAAACGCCTCATCATAGCGGTTGGCGTCGTCCAAGAGTTTGCCAAGGGCGAACCCGGCGACGATGCGATCGTAGATTGGCAAATCCGGGTTGTTCAGGAGTTCGGCGAGGCGTTGCATCTCGGCACCCCCGATAGCTTTGCCGGTATTGACCAGTTCGTAATAACCGGCCGCCGAATCCGGGCGCAGGGCCAAAAGCCGGCGAAAGCAATCGGCCGCTTCCTCGAATCTGCCGAGCTGACCCAATGCTATGCCCAGGTAAAACCAAGCGCCGTCGAAGCCGGGATCGATGGCCACGGCGCGCCGCAGGCTTTCGACCGCGGCCTTCGGGTCTCGACTCTGTAGCATGATCTCGCCCAGAATCTGATGGGTAAGAGCCGCGTTGGGATTGATGGAAGCCGCCCGCGCGTACGCGGCTTTGCTTTCGTCAATACGATGTAAACCGACCAGGAGATGAGCCATGGCGGCGTGGATTTCGATGTCGTTCGGATCGAGATCAAGTCCCTCGCGGTAGACGGCCAAGGCCTCTTCGAATCGCTCGGCCATACGGAAGGCGCGGCCAAGCCCCCGGTAGACGGGAAGGTAGTCGGGGTCCGCCTCGAGTGCGCTCAAATAGGCGTCGATGGCTTCATTAATTTGGCCCTTTTCGCATAGCAGATCGCCGGCAATTTTGCGGGATGGGGCATCACCCAATACAGATGCCGTTCCCCTCCCATTTCCCGAGATTGCCCCATCGCCGTTCATGTGCCTGACCCGCAATCGACCGTTACCAAAGGCCTACAAACAGATTCTATCACCAATGACCTCGGGTGTGGTACAAGAATAGACCGGCGAAAAAAAACAGGCTGGGCTGACACGCATTTGCCGCAAGCCGGCAACGGGATTACTCTGGCCGGCGAGTTGAAACGGGTCGGGTGAGGATCGAGCACCCTGGCACAAAGGCGTCGTTCATGGCGAATCTGTCGCAGCTCGCATTGCAGGCGATTTCCCATGCCCAGGCCGGGCGAGTCAAAGAAGCCGAAGAACAATACCGCCAACTGATAAAACTGAGTCCCAATCCCACCGCCCGCATCCTGCTGGCCAGTCTTTTGCCCGCCATCTATTCGTCGATGGAGGACTTGCACCGCTGGCGCAAGCGGCTGGAAACCAACGTCCAGGCCCTGGTGAGCCAGGGGGTGCGCCACGATGTTACCGACAACCTGGCGGTCCCGGAATTCCTTGCCCAATATCACGGCCTCAACGACCGGCTCCTCCAGGAATCGCGGGTGAAGTTGTACGCGGCGCCGCAAAATCGTGATTGGGGCAGGAAGCGCCCGCGCGCCGCCGCCGACAAAATCCGCGTCGGAATGGTCTCCAAGTATTTCCGGGACCACACGATCGGCCGGCTTAGCCAAGGCTTGGCCGCCAAACTGCCCCGCGAGGATTTTCAGCTTACCCTGCTCAGCGTCGATCCGCGCCGGGACGACCTCGCCGAATTTTTCCGCCGCAATTGCGACCAGTTCCTCACCGTGCCCGCCTCGATGCCGCAGGCCCGGCGGATGATTGCCGATCTCCAGTTGGACGTCCTCTACTACACCGACCTGGGGATGGACCCCGTCACCTATACCCTGGCGCTTTCCCGCCTCGCCCCCGTCCAGTGCGCCACCTGGGGACATCCCGTCACTTCCGGCATGCCCACGGTTGACTATTTCATTTCCGCCCGGGGACTGGAACCCCCCGAATCGCAGGACCAATACACCGAACGGCTCGCGACGCTCAAAGACTTGGCCGTTTACTATTATCGCCCCGCCCTCGCCGCCCCGCCCGCCGCTCCGGACCAATTCGGATTACCCGCGGGCGCCAACCTCTACGGTTGTCCGCAGAGCCTCTACAAGTTCCATCCGGATTTCGACGAAATCCTCGCCGGGATTCTACGCGCCGATCCCAAGGGAATTCTTGTGCTTCTGGCCGCCCCCCACAAGGAATGGGAACTCGCCCTGTCTCAACGATTTGCCCGATCCATGCCCGACGTCTGCCATCGAGTCACCTTCGTTCCCCGCCAGGACCGCCAGGGGTTCCTGCAACTCAACGACATCTGTGACGTGCTTCTGGATCCGCTTCACTTCGGCGGCGGCAACACAACTTACGAAGCGCTCGCCCTGGGAACCCCCGTGGTCACCTTGCCCTCGGGAATGTTACGCGGGCGGCTGGCATATAAAATGTACGAGACGATCGGGTTGATGGATTACGTGGCAAATACTCCCCAGGATTACGTGTGCCTGGCCGTGCAGTTGGGCTCGGACAAGGAGCGGCGGCGGGCCGCGCGACAGTCCATCCTCGCCGGCAATGCCCCGTTATTTGAAAACATGGCCGGGGTTAATCAGTTGAGTGAATTCTTGAAATCGGCGGTTGGCTGAACTACGTCCCATTATCTGTATCTTCGCTTCCCAGCGTCGCCCTATCCGCTGGGTCTCATCTTGTACCAGTCCTCGCGCGCCTTGGCCGACAACTTCTCGGAATAGTACCCTTGCATCGGCGCCGCGAAGGGGCGCGCTTCTTTAGGCTTGGTGAATGCCACAAGCTGCACGGAGTTGGGAGCCAACTCTCCCCGCTTGGCCATGTCATGCACCTGCTCTATGCGCTCGATCTCGACAATGCGCGCCGGGGACAATTTCGCGTAAATCCATGCGATGATGGCGTAATCATTGGTCACCGCCAGATCCATGATGAGGGTGGGGTTATAATTGTAAAAGCCGTGGTCCAGCCAGCCCACGAACGGGAAGGTGTGAAACATCACTCCACCCGGCACAGTGAGGTCATGTATCGTCTTAAACATCTGATATTGGTTGAAGACGTGCTCGGCGGTCCCGGTGTTGATGGTGACGTGGAAGCGTTTCTCGATGGGAACCACGTCGTTGAGGTTGTATTTCAGGGCGGAAGACGTGCCATGGAGATCGATGGCCGTAATGCTCTGGTAATCAAGGAAGGTCTTGTAAAAGATTTTGGCGACGTCGAACAAGTGCAGGCGTGGATCCATGCGCCGAAACTCATTCAGCGCTGCCGTGAGCTGCGCCGCAACCTCGGGAGAAGTGAAACGAGGAATGTCTTCGATCAGCCGGTTGAGCGGCACGTCCCCGTACCAGTTGGCTTCGCCGAGCTCCAGGACATCGGGTTTGGCGGGGAGCGATTTTTTCTCGGCCAATGCCCGCCACAAGGTGTACTCAGCCACGGTGATCGCCATGAACGGTTCTCCCACGCTTTAGGTCGTGCGCCATTGAAGACGGCGGGTGGCCTGGCACGCCCTTTCGGCTTCAGGTCTGTTCCCGCATCCGGCCGCCGAAGACAGCTTATAACGTCTGCCGTCCCACTGCCGCCCTCGGGACGCGCGGCGGCCAGCGGCAACGACGGTTACGCAACTTCGACGAACGACGCAAAGATCACCGGTTGAGGAACCGGACCTTCATCGACGGCATTATAGAGTTGACACGGCGGGGAACGAAAGTTGCGTAACGAAGGAAAATAGGCCCTTCCGAAATCGAGATGCGCGCAGTGTGCGCGCCGCGGAAAAGCGTATTTAGAATCGAGCACTAGGTGATTTCCAGCATTGAGTACCCGTGATATCCGTGTCATCGGTGGTGAATAATCGGGGTTAAGTCCCTTCCGCCCTACGCATCTTCGCAAAATTCGGCATGCGCCTGGAATGTTTTCCGACAGCCAATATCGCCAGGGTCGTTTCCTAACTACACGAGTTATTGACAACTTTCTCAATAAAAGTCTGCCGCCGCAAATACCCACTGTGAAGATGGGTTATTTGCATTAATTACAATTGCCAAATGCGTTTACGGATTGATTGACCAGCGTCGTTATTGCGGCCTGAGGTATTAGCGCAAAAATTACTTCCAACCGTCGCGATTCCACGATTTTTTTGTTGCGTTTCTGAATACCCGCTGTAAACTTCTTCTCGTGCCACTATGTAGTGGTGCGGCCCCCTTAAAGGCCGGAGGCGGATGGAAGGGCATATTCCAGCCTAAGGCCATGTCGGGAGGCGGAGAAAAACCGGGAGCGCAAGACTCCCAAGGCACGCCTAATTTGCGAGGTAGGATTATGCAACCAGCCAAGAAGAATCTCACGAAGGTTTTGTCAGCCATTTCCATGGCCGCCGCCGCAACAGTTGCGGCTAAGGCATCCGGGCAGATACTTATCACACCGTATTATGGCCAGGGTATTAGCCCCGACCCCAACGGTGTGTTCATCTCCTCCAGTTCGACCGGCGCTGGCGCGATCTACGAGTCCGTCAATAGCAGTGGCACCCCCACCACGATCAGCATGCCGGTTGGCGATTATCTGTTCCTGGCATGCGATGCCGTGGTAACGGGCGACTCGAATCCCGATGGCACCAAGACCACCGGAAGTAGTGCCACGAAAAAGGCCGTTCAGCCGTCGTTCCTCGGGCTGTCATCGCTAAACTTCAACGTGATATCGAGCGATACAAACGGCTCGATGCTTAACCCATTGAACACTGGTATTGTAGTCGGGACCTATGGCGGTGTTACGAGTTATTACACGACCGCCAACGTTAACGACCTTAACAATTCCAACAATCCAGACAGCAATACTGGTTACACCGTCGGCAATAACTCTGGCGGCGGCTTTGCTCCGAGTTGGTCGACCGGCGTGGCGTCTTCGGGTGACGCCGATCCAGGCAGCGCTAGTGTCGGAAGGAACGCCGGCATAGGCGGCGGTTCTACCTACGCGTCTGCCTTCGCCACCACCACGGGCACCCCCTCGCTTGTACCGTTCGCCGGCGGGGCCGCCGGGACCGCCTCTTACCTCAGCGCGACAGAAGCCTTTAATGAACTCGCCTACCAAGGCTTGGCCGCGGGTACGGTGACCTTGCAGCCTAATATCGTGCCGTCGGCTTCGGGATATTGGAGCCTTAGCGTTCCAGGCAACTCGACGCACAGCCAGTCGACTTATGCGCCAGTCACGGCCGCAGCTTCTAACATCGCGGCTCTTCCGGTGTTGGTCATCGATATTAGCTCGACTGTGTCGACTGGGCATCCGCTCTTTTCGATCACCAGTTCCGAGACTACCCCGCCGACCCTTTACGGAGCGCAGCTCCTCAACGGTGCGACCCCGACGGGTGCTAACGTGGGCGTCTTCACCGGCCCAGGCGCTAGCTCCAACGCCCTTACTGTCGTCCGTTCCGGTGTGGGCAAGTACACACTCGCCCAAGCAACGAACATCAACAGCAGCGCTGTTGGTGGCTTTGTGGGCGATGCCACGAACTATGTTGAAGCTAACGGCTTCACGGCCGGCGAAGAGGAACTCGACGGCTTCCAAGTCGATGTGAACGGCATCCTGGCTACCCAAGCTGAGGTGGACCTGCTTATTGCCGATGCCAGCACCGTTGGCGGCGGCATCGGGAGTGCATTTGCCCTGTATGACACCACCACAATAGCGACGGTGCTGGGCGGCGTTGCCAATCCGTTCACGGGCCTCAATGCCTCCGGCGGTGGTTATAATCTGTTCCTCGATTACCCGGCCAGCCCCTATACTGACAAGTTTATCGGCTGGGATTTGAGCAGCAGCAACCTCCTCTTGCCCGGATACACGATCACGGCTGTGGCCGTGGTGCCTGAGCCGATGAGCTTAGGTCTCCTGGCGCTCGGCGGCGTGGGTCTCATGGCCCGCCGC
The DNA here is from genome assembly GCA_050010915.1 of Tepidisphaeraceae bacterium. Classification (GTDB taxonomy): domain Bacteria; phylum Planctomycetota; class Phycisphaerae; order Tepidisphaerales; family Tepidisphaeraceae; genus PALSA-1353. The sequence continues at coordinate 29,529 of JBEKKC010000004.1, forward strand.
AATCGCCGGAAAGCCTGATTCGATCGCAAATTAGGAATGCTTAGCAGTCGCCGGCTGGACATCGCGTCCAGCCGGCTTTTTTCTGCCTGGATTGATTCGCGGCCACGCCCCGGGTGGAATTCGCCCGACCGAACAGACGTTTCAGCCCGCACGGTTCCCTCGTCCAATCGGCAATGGGCAATTGGCAAATGGCAATCGGCAATTCGTCCTCCCCAGGAAGAACCATCCCCGATCATGTTTGTCCCCGCCTCCGGACCCGATAGAATTTCCCGAGGTTCGGAGAATCGCCAATGGCCGAGGACACGACAGATCGGGCGATGCGGTTAGCGGTCGGCCACCACCGGGCGGGCCGCTTGGCGGAGGCGGAGAGAATTTTCCGCCAAGTCCTGGCGAAGCAGCCCGATCATGCGGGGGCATTACATCTGTTGGGGGTGCTCGCGGGACAAGGAGGCCGGCTGGACGCGGCTGTGGAATTGATCCGTCGGGCCGTTCGGTTCAACCCTGATTATGCCGTGGCACATAACGATCTGGGCATCGCCTTACAAAGCAAGGGACAACTTGACGAGGCGATCGCGTCCTATCGGCAGGCCATTCGGATCAAACCTGATTACGCCGATGCGCACAGCAATCTCGGCATCGTACTAATGCATAAGGGGCAACCGGACGAGGCCATCGCGTCCTATCGGCTGGCCATTCGGCTCAAGCCTGATGGCGCCGACGTGCACAGCAATCTCGGCTTCGCATTGATGAATAAGGGGCAACTGGAGGAGGCTATCGCCGCCTATCGGCAGGCCATCCGGCTCAAGCCCGATCTTGCCGAGGCGCACGTCGGTCTTGGCAACGCGTTGGAGGAAGTTGGGCAACTGGACGAGGCGATCGCGTCCTATCGGCAGGCCATTCGTCTCAAGCCCGATTACACCGAAGCGCACAATAATCTCGGCATCGCCTTGGGGGCCAAGGGGGAACTTGATGAGGCGATCGCATCGTGCCGGTACGCCATTCGGCTGAAGCCCGATCTTGCCGAAGCGCACAACAATCTCGGCAACGCCTTGAAGGACATGGGGCAATTTGACGAGGCCATCGCTTCCTATCGGCAGGCCATTCAGATCAAGCCTGATTACGCCGAAGCGCACAGTAATCTCGGCATCGTACTGATGTATAAGGGGCAACTGGACGAGGCGATCGCGGCCTATCGCCAGGCCATCTGGCTCAAACCTGATTACACCGAAGCGCACAACAATCTTGCCGGCGCCCTGAAGGACATGGGGCAACTTGACGAGGCCATCGCTTGCTTTCGCCAGGCCATTCGGCTCAAGCCTGGTTACGCGTCGGCGCACAGCAATTTGCTCTATGCCTTGCATTTTCATCCCGGCTACGACGCGCGGATGATCTACGAGGAACACCGGCGTTGGAGCGATCAATTTGCCGAGCCGCTGAAGAAGTTCATCGAGCCGCACGGCAACAGCCGTGATCCGGATCGCCCGCTGCGGATCGGTTACGTGTCGCCGGATTTCCGCGACCACCCGGTGGGGCGGTTTATGGTTTCGCTGCTGGCGGCGCATGACCCGGATCGTTTCGAGATATTCTGCTATTCGGACGTTCGGCGAGCCGATCGGTTCACCGGGCTTCTTCGCGGGCACGCCAGGCAATGGCGAAACACGGTGGGACTGACGGACCAGCGGATGGCGCAACTGGTCCGGGAAGACCAGATCGACGTGCTGGTGGACCTGACCATGCACATGGCCAGGAACCGCTTGCTATTGTTCGCCCGCAAGCCGGCGCCGGTGCAGGTGACCTATCTGGCGTACTGCTCGACCACGGGATTGGAGACGATGGACTACCGTCTGAGCGATCCCCATCTCGATCCGCCGGGAATGAACGATGAGTATTACAGCGAGGAAACGATCCGCCTGCCGGAAACGTATTGGTGTTATCCGATGCACGAACAGAGCCCGCAGGTGGGGCCGCCGCCGGCGCTGGGCAGCGGCGGGGAGGTGACGTTCGGGTGCCTGAACAACTTCTGCAAGGCATCGCCGGAAGCGTTGGACCTGTGGATTCAGTTGCTGCGAGGGTTGCCGAAATCGCGTCTGATTCTCCAGGCCGGGGAGGGGAGCCATCGGCAGCGCGTACGGGATTTGCTGGAACGTCAAGGGATGGATGCGGGGCGAGTGAAGTTTGTGGGTTGGGTTCCGTTGCCGGAGTATTTCAAGAGGTACGAGCAAATCGACGTTGGGCTGGACCCGTTTCCGTGCAACGGTGGGACGACGACGTGCGATGCGCTGTGGATGGGAGTACCGGTGGTGACGCTGGCGGGCCGGACGGCGGTGGGCCGAGGCGGGGTGAGCGTGCTGCGCAACGTGGGAATGCCGGAACTGATCGCCGAGACGCCGCAGCAGTACGTTCAGATCGCGACGGACCTTGCCGGGGACCTGCCGCGGCTGGGTGAGCTTCGGCGGACGCTACGAGCGCGGATGCAGGCGTCGCCGCTGATGGACGCCGAGCGCTTCGCCAGGAATATCGAGGCGGCATATCGGCAGATGTGGCGGAATTGGTGTGAGCGGGGCGGGGTCTTAGGATTACAATGTCAGGCCCCATGACCGTTCAGGAACAGTACGAATCCGCTTTGTCGCACCATCAGGCGGGCCGTTTGGCGGAGGCGGAGGCGATTTACCGCCAAGTCCTGGCCCAACGGCCCAATCATGCGGACGCATTGCATGGGTTGGGCGAGTTGGCGGGACAGACGGGCTGGTTGGACCAGGCGGTGAATTTGATTCGGCGGGCGATCGCGATTTGTTCAACCAATGCGTCTTATTACAACGACCTCGGCAAATTCCTAAAGGACCAGGGGCAACTCGATCAGGCCATCGCTTCCTATCGGCAGGCCATTCGACTCAAGTCTGACTACCCGATCGCGCACAGCAATCTCGGCAGCGCGCTGGCGTGCGTGGGGCAACTGGACGAGGCCATTGCTGCCTATCGGCAGGCCCTGCGGATTGAGCCTGACTACGCCTCGGCCGCGAGCAATCTAATCTACATAGCTCAATTTCATCCCGGCTATGACGCGAAGATGATTTACGAGGAAAACCTCCGCTGGAATCAACAGTACGCCGAACCGCTTAAGAAGTTCATCCAGCCGCACACCAACAACCGCGAGCCCGACCGGCGCCTGCGGATTGGCTACGTGTCGCCGGATTTCCGCGAGCATTGCCAATCGTTCTTCACGATTCCGCTTCTCTCGAATCATAATCGCGAAGCGTTCGAAGTTTTCTGTTATGCCGACCTCCGCCGGCCGGACGCGATAACCGAGCGGATTCGCGGGTACGCCCAGGTCTGGCGGTCGATCTTGGGGACGACGGATGCGGAGGTGGCCCGGACAATCCGCGAGGATCGGATCGATCTCCTGGTGGATTTGACCATGCACATGGCCCGCGGCCGGCCGCTGGTCTTTGCCCGCAAGCCGGCGCCGGTGCAGGCGGCATGGCTGGCGTACCCGGGAACCACGGGGCTGTCGGCCATGGATTACCGATTGACCGACCCGTACCTCGATCCGCCTGGATTGAACGATCAGTTCTACTCCGAAACCTCAATCCGTCTGCCCGACAGCTTCTGGTGCTACGATCCCCTGGTTACGGAACTGCTCGTCAACCCACTGCCCGCGCAAACAAATGGCCACGTCACCTTCGGATGCCTGAATAATTTCTGCAAAGTCAACGAGCCGGTCCTGCGGCTCTGGGCACAGGTCCTCAAGACCATCCCCGGGTCGCGATTCATGCTGTACTGTCCCGAGGGGAGCCATCGTCAACCGCTGCTGGAAATGCTGCAACGGGACGGAATCAGTCCCGATCGCATCGAGTTGATCGCCCGCCGTCCGCGTTTGCAATATCTGGAACTCTACCATCGTATCGACGTGGGGCTAGATACTTTTCCATATAACGGCCACACCACGAGCCTCGATTCATATTGGATGGGAGTTCCCGTGGTGACATTGGTGGGCCGGATGGTTGTGGGACGAGCCGGCTTGTCGCAATTGAGCAATCTGGGTCTGCCGGAACTGATCGCCCGAACGCCGCAGCAGTATGTGCGGATTGTCGCAGACTTGGCGGGTAATTTGCCACGGCTAGCCGAACTGCGCCGGACGTTGCGAGCGCGGATGCAGGCGTCGCCGCTGATGGATGCTCCGCGCTTCGCCCGCAACATCGAGTCGGCGTACCGGCGGATGTGGCGGAATTGGTGCGAGCGGGGTGGGGTCTGAGGATTACAATGTCAGGCCCGATGACCGTTCAGGAACAGTACGAATCCGCTTTGTCGCACCATCAGGCGGGCCGTTTGGCGGAGGCGGAGAAGTTATGCCGCCAAGTCCTGGTGCAGAATCCGAATCATGCGGACGCATTGAATCTATTGGGCGTGCTGTTGGGACTGATGGGCCAATGGGATGCGCCGCCAAGGCTGATCCGGCGGGCGATCGCGATTAATCCGACCAATGCGTCTTATCACAGTAACCTCGGCAATGCGCTGACGGACCAGGGGCAGCTTGACGAGGCGATTGCTTCCTATCACGATGCCATACGGCTCAAGCCTGATTTTGCCGCAGCGCACAACAATCTCGGCAACGCGTTAAACGGCGTGGGACAACTTGACGAGGCCATCGCCGCCTATCGGCAGGCGATTCGGCTCAACCCTGATTACACCGAAGCGCACAGCAATCTGGTCTTCAGCCTCCATCATCATGCCGCCTACGACGCGAGGATGATCCATAAGGAACTTCGCGGCTGGAACCAACAGCACGCCGAGCCGCTCGAGAAATTCATCCAGCCGCACCACAACAATCGCGATCCCGATCGCTGCTTGCGCATTGGGTACGTCTCGGCCGACTTTTACGATCACGCTTCCGCCTTCTTTCTGTTGCCCCTGTTCCGTCACCATGATCGGCGGCAAGTTGAAGTGTTCTGTTACTCCTTACAAGCTCGTTCCGATCAGGTGACGCAACAGATGAAGGATCACGTTCAGCACTGGCGCACCATCGTCGGGCAGCCCGATGCGAAGGTCGCGGCCCAAATCCGCCAGGACCAGATCGACGTTCTGGTCGACCTGAAACTCCATACGGGCGGAAACCGTCTCCTGATCTTCGCCCACAAGCCCGCGCCCGTACAGGCGACCTGGCTGGGCTACCCAGGCACGACCGGCCTGGACACGATGGACTATCGGCTTACCGATCCATACCTGGACCCTCCGGCGATTGACGACGCTTATTATTCGGAGCGGTCGATCCGTCTGCCGGATACGTTTTGGTGTTACGATCCTCTCACCAATGAACCCAAGGTCAATGCGCCGCCGTGCCAGGAGAAGGGATGGGTCACCTTCGGCTGCCTGAATAATTTTTTCAAAGTGAACGATTCAGCGTTTGCGCTATGGGCGGGGGTCCTCAAGGCCGTCTCCAATTCGCGTCTGTTGCTGCTGGCGCCCGAGGGAAGCGCGCGTCAGCGCGTACTGGATTGGCTGGGCCGGGAAGGCATCGGCCCCGAGCGGGTGGAGTTTGTGGCAAGACAATTTCGGCCGGAATATCTGCGCACCTATCATCGCATCGACATCGGCTTGGATACCGTTCCGTACAACGGCCACACTACGAGCCTGGACTCATTTTGGATGGGAGTTCCCGTCATAGCGCTGGCCGGAGGAACGGTGGTTGGACGAGCCGGCGTGTCGCAATTGACCAATCTGGGTCTGCCGGAACTGATTGCCCGGACGCCGCAGCAGTACGTTCAGATCGCTGCGGACCTGGCCAATGATTTGCCGCGGCTGGGTGAGCTTCGCCGGACGCTGCGAGCGCGGATGGAGGCGTCGCCGCTGATGGATGCCCCGCGTTTCGCCCGCAACGTCGAAGCGGCGTACCGGCGGATGTGGCGGAATTGCTGCGAGGAGGGCGGAAGTTTAGATTAGCGGACACTAATCTATATTTCGAGACGTGTTCAAACGCGATTCACATCTTCTGCCGGCCGGAGATGGCGTCGGCGAGGATGTTCTTGTTGGCGTATTCGATGTTGCTCCCGGCCGGCAGCCCGCGGGCAAGCCGCGTCACCTGGATCTGCGGGAATCGCGAGGCGATCAGGTTCTGGACGTAAAGAGCCGTTCCATCGCCGTCGACCGTCGGGTTGGTGCCCATGATGACCTCGCGGATTTGCCCCGCCTCCAGTCGCTTGGCCAGCGCATCGATCGTCAGATCGTCCGGATGGGATTCCTCGAGCGGCGCGATCCGCCCGAGCAGAACGTGATAAACCCCACTGTACAGCCCCGTCGATTCCAGCGCCAGCAAATCCTTCGGCTGCTCGACGACGCATAGGAGAGACGGGTCGCGCGTGGGGCTGGCGCAAATGGCACACGGGTCCTGTTCGGTCAGGTTGAAGCAGATGCTGCAATATCGAATGCGCGTCTTGACGTCGCGGATGGCATCCGCCAGCTTCAGCGCCTCCTCGGGGCTTTGCTTCAGAAGATGAAACGCGATGCGCTCGGCCGAGCGGATCCCGATCCCGGGAAGGCGTGCCAGCTCGTTCATCAGCGTCTGAATGCTTTGCGTGTAGGTGGACACCCGTTACCCCGCGGCCTTGGCGGATTGGCGGCGGGCCTTTTCCAGCACGATTCCCATCTCGCGGAACTTTTCGTAGCGGCGCTCCAGCAGGTTCTCCACCTTTTGGCGCTTCAACTCGCGAAGCGTCTTGGCCAGGTATTGTTCCAGGCTGTGGGCGGCGGTGCGCGGATCGCGATGAGAGCCCCCCAGCGGCTCATGGATGATCGTGTCGATGACCCCAAACTGTTTCAGATGCCCGCTGGTCAGGCGAAGGCTGTCGGCCAACTGCGCCGCGCCGTCATTCCCCTTGAACAAAATCGCCGAACACGCCTCCGGGCTGATCACCGAATACCAGGCGAACTCCATCATCGCCACGCGATCGGCCACGCCGATGCCCAACGCTCCGCCGCTGCCCCCCTCGCCGATAATGACCGAAACGATCGGCGTTTTAAGCCGGCTCATTTCCAACAGGTTGCGGGCGATGCTCTCGGCCTGGCCGCGTTCCTCGGCGCCGATGCCGGGATATGCCCCCGGCGTGTCGATCAGCGAAACCACCGGTAGGCCGAATTTCTCCGCCAGCTTCATGCAGCGAAGCGCCTTTCGATAACCCTCGGGATGGGCCAGCCCGAAAAAGCACTTGATCTTCTCCTTGGTGTCCCGGCCCTTGTGATGGCCGATCAACACCACCTTCTGCCCGCCCAGTCGAGCCAGCCCGCAAACGATCGCCGGGTCGTCGCCGAATCGCCTGTCGCCGTGCAACTCGCGGAATTCGGGGCAGATCATTTCCAGGTAATCGCGGAACTGCGGGCGCTGCGGATGCCGCGCAACCTGCACCGTTTCCCATGCGGTGAGATTGTCGTAGGTCTTGCGCAGCAGCGAGGTGTAATTGGTCCGAAGTTGCCGCAATTCCTTGGCATAGTCCGCCGACTTCTGCTGCTGAAGGCCCTCCAACTCCTGGATTTGCTGCTCGATCTGGGCCAGCGGCTTCTCGAATTCCAGCACGTGCCGAAGACCGCCACGCGGTGCGCCGTTGACCGGCTGCCCGTCTGGCTGAGAGTCTGGGGGTTTGCCGAAAGTCGGGGAGTCGCTCATAACGATGTTGGTTCAGGCAGGAAGCCACAGGGTATCCGCTGGGCGAGGCAATTTCAATAATGCAACCCAAACGGAATCCAAACATTTGGGACAAATGGTGGAATTCGGCGGGATAATCGACTGGCGTTCACGCTGCGTTGGAGAGGCGGCGGCTGGAGCGTCAATTATAGCCTAATTGCCGGTGCCGTAACCGGAAGACCAATCGGCCTGCCAATCCGTTCTCATTCGCGGCGGCCGAGCGCCGTTTGAATTCCTCGTTCTCCTGAAGCGTGAATTCGCTGTCGGCATTGCGCATGCAGCGGTGAACTGAATCATAGAGCGACTTGCCGCGCCGATATATTTCGGAGCCTTGAAATTCAAACGGAGTGCCGGCCGGCTCCGTGTTGCAAATCTCCAGACCCGCGGCGTTGGCGGCAATCTCGAGACTTTGAGGCGTGTGCAGAAAGAGGTGCCGCGGCGCATCCAGTTCAACCCAATCGGTTCGATATTGATGCCACGCGTCCGAACTGGCAACGGGGGTTTCAATTTGGCAAATGCCGCCGGGATGGAGTCTCTTTCGCACGGCTTTCAAAACACCGACCTGATCGTGCATGTGTTCAATGCTGTGGGTGAGCAGAATGAGGTCAAACGCCGTCTCGTCCAGGTCCTCCAATTTGCATCGATGGAGCGTGATGCCGGAGGGGGCTGGAGAATCGGGCAAAAACGGATCGACGCCATGGAGGCGGCGAAACCCAACGTCGCGCAGACCGTTCAGAAAGCCACCGTTTCCACAGCCGACGTCAAGTATTCTGCAATTGAAAGATTGCTCCGGAACACCGTCCAAAAAATGCTGGAGCACGTGGGCGGTGGGGTAGGGCTTAAACCAAACCAACGGCTGGAAAAAGCGTGGCCGGCCGAAGATCGCCGCCTCGTGCCGACGATGATTCAACCAGCCCAGGAACCCTTCATGACCCGTGTGTTCGGCTGATTGCAATGAGTAATATCGATCGGTTGGATAGTAGCGGCTCAGATCGTCCGGGGGATTGGCTTGTTGGAGACAGCCGCATCGCGCGCACTCGAAATACGTGAACGACCCGCCCATGCCGAACATTCGTTCAGCCGCCGTGTGAACCAACCCCTGCGGGCAACCGCAGATGAGGCAGGCGTTGTCGCTAGTCGAAGGGTTCGATTGCACGCTGACCTTCCCCTAAATAAAAGGACCAGACCACACAACTATAGCCGCGTTGTGGCTTGTGATGCAAGAAAAGTAGGTTCTTATGCGCGCTAGCCGAACCGAAGTGACCCTAACCCCTTGCGAATCTCATTGCGGCTTCTTAAATGAAAAGCATCCGCAGCCGAGATATTGACGAGCCACTAGCTCAGGCGAAGCATTGGACACAAGTCCTTGGCTGGGATCGTCGAGCAGGGCAGCGAACTCATCCAACGTCAATCCTTCAAACATGGAAAGCACTTGGGAATAACCATAGATCCGATGGGCATTGAAGCAAACGCGCGGCGTGCCGACGGGGACGACAATCAGCAGCGTGCCACCCGGGGCAAGCACTCGTTTTAGCTCGCGAGCGGCTTTCAGGTCTCCTTGCGGGTCCAGAGTGCCGCCGTAGCGTCCCAGCCCGACGTGCTCGATAACGTGCATGCATGACAACGACGGGATGCTGTTATCGGAAAAGGTCAGGGCCGTCAGGTCTTGGGCACCGGTTGTGAGGCCGGATAATTGCACTGGCAGAGGACGATAGTCATAGAAGTCAACGGGCATGAACGCGGAGACGATGGTTGGAAAATAGACGTAGGAGGAGATGTCAACGTGGCGCTGTGGCCGGGTGCGGGCGAGCAATCGGGATGCCCAGGCGGTGTGGTAGATGTATTGGCTGTCGATGGGCGTGGTCTTGGTCCGTTCGTTCATGATCGGATATCGGTCTTCCCAAAGGACCGGAAGGCACCCGTTGCCGGCGGACAATGCCTGAAACTGCTGAAACTCCTTGCGGAATTGCCGATAATCTCCGCAATTCTTCCACGTTAATTTGGCGGTATACCGGATTCGACGGAGCAGGCGTCTCATACACTCCGTCTTTATCGAACATCGCGGCCCGAGACTGAACTCGGACCCAATATCGACCAGCGCCGCCCTTTGCAAGACTGGAGCCAACGTCATGGCAAACCGCCACTTTTACGGGCGGCCGTGGACGCCCGCGGAAAGATGATTGACCGGGATTTTTGTTACGGACTGCTGCTTAACTCGGAGAGCAGGTCTTGAGCGTCTTTGGATTCGGGATGAAGGTTGAGACAAATCCGGGCTTCGCGGATCGCATCGGAGGTCTGCCCCTGGCTCGCAAGGGCGTTGGCCAATTGCAGCCGCCAATCCACCCGGCCGTAATCGAGGTCCAGCGCTTTGCGATACCAGGCGATCGCCTGTGCCCCGTGACCGGTGCGCCGGTAGGCATCCGCCAGTTCCGCGAGGGTTCCGGCGACGGCATCCGGTCGCCGTGCCTCGGATTCCAGCAACGCCATCGCTTCGTCGCGGCAGTGGGCCGCAATCGCCACGCTCGCCGGATCGTTGCCCAAGACAGTGGCGAGATACTGAAGGTCCTGCCGGTTGCCCCGGCTCAGTTCGTAGGCAAGATCGGGTCTTCCGGAATGGACGTATAAGTCCAGGATGTCATGCTCAAATCCGCCCAGGGCCTGGCACCGCCGCAGCGCGACCAGAGACTTTGGCCAGTCACCTTGCTGGATCGCCAATGTTCCGGCAACGAAGCAAACCGTCGGGTCGTAGGGGGTCAGCCGATATGCCGTTTCAATGTGGCCAGCGCCCTCCGGTCGGTGCAGAGCGAAAAACTCAATCTGCCCTGCCACGCATAGCGGGGGGCCGTAAGTCGGGCATAGCGCGCGTAGCGATTCCAATTGGCCGGCTATTTTGGACGCGAATGAAAGCGACAATGGCGTCAACAGCGTCTGGTGCGTCGCGGGATCGGTCGCGGTACTGATCGCATGCCACCGATAGACGTTCAGCCAATACTGATACGTGACATCGTCCGGCTCCAGACTCGCGGCGGCTGCGGCGGGGGTGAGAAGTGCGATGTAATCGTCGGGCGAGCCTTGCCAGTCGCTCGCCTCGATTGCGACGCGGGCATCGGCCGCTTTCCCCCATTGCGCCTCCGCCCGCCGGGCAAGATCGGCCGACTTCACCATCCACACGGCCAGAGAAGCCACGACGGCCAATGCGGCATAACGACCGGCCAATCGCAGCCCCGCGGACGCGCGCGTCGGTCTTCCAATCGGCTCATCCGCCGAAATCCGCGATAGATTCACCAGCAGCGCGAAGAAGACGGCCGTCAACACGGCGTTTGCCGGGACGTGTTGTCCAAAGTCCGTGGCACTGTGAACCAGAATGGCGATCAGACCAAATCCCAAGCCAAACACCGCGTATTGCACCGGGTCGCCAGAGTTGGAAGCCGCCCGAAAGTATGCGGCCATGCCCATGACGAGGAACAGCGCCGCCAATCCAAGCCCGACCGAGCCGCATTCCTCCATCAACTGGGCGTACTCGTCTTCCGCATGGGTGGCAATCTGAGCGATGGTGGAGTGGTCGAACATGGGAAAGACAAACTCGTGTGTGCCAAGCCCCGTCCCCAGGATCGGGAACTGGCGGAACTCGCGGGTCATGTCCTTGAGCATCTGCAATCGGCCCCCCTCGGCCAGCTCGACGTGCCGCAGGGTCGCCAGGCGCGAATAGACAGCGTCGAAACCCGTCACCAGAAGGATCGCCAGCACCGCGACCCCAAGCCACAGGATCAGCGACCGTTTCCCGCCGACGCGCTTTTGGCGCGCCAGCATTCCGGCCGTGAACGCGCTGGCGGCGAGCAACGAGATCACTCCCATTCGGCTCATCGACAGGAAGACCGTGATCGGCCCCAGCACGCAGAAGATCGCCAGGAAGAAGCCGAACCACGATTGCGACCGGCGCATCAAGACAAGCCCCAGGGCCGCGCCGACGGAAAGGTTCATAAACTGCGAGAAGTGGCTGTAGTTCATGAAGGGGCCGGAATTGCGATGAATCGCCGGAACGATCCCGTAGACGGTGGTCGCGCCGGTGAGGTTCTGATAGAGCGCCAAGGCCGCGACGAGAGCTCCCGCGGCGACGATCGTCGTCAGCAGACGCTGGATGCGAAGACGATCGCGATAGACGTTGACGACGACCACGAAAATGGCGGCGACCCCCAAAACCAGCCAAAGCTGCCAGCGCGTCGCCGCCGGATAGAGAGAAATCGTCTGGCGGCCGAGGACCGAAGCCGCATTGGGAACGTCGCTCAATAGCTGCGCCCGCAGATCGGCCGTGCCGGGAGCGATCACCTTCAGCACGGACCGTGGCAGCGGCAGAAGCTGCCCGGCCGCCAGGAGCAGAAACAATCCGATCGGCACGTAGAACCAGGACCAGAAAAACCTTGCCGTGGGAACGGCGACTAATTTGATCGCCAGGCAAAAAACGGTTCCCGCGGCAATGATCAGAAAGATTTCCCGGCTCCACGCCTCCGTCGTCCCGAATGCCAGGGGAGTGAACACCAATAGCGCCCCCATGAGCCACTCGACGAGGTCATCGATGCGGTCGGCGCGTTTGACTTCGTGAAATTGCGTGAGCACCGAAAAAAAACCTTGACAATTCCGGCAAAAACCGCCAGAATTGTTTGATTAGGCGTCAGAAATGAAACAGTTGAGATTGGCCATCATCGCGATCGCCGGGGCAATGCTCTGCGGTCCTTTTGCATTGGCCGGCGGTGAAACATCCAATAAGTCGGCCAGTCCACCGAATAAACAGGCAAATTGCACTTTGGATCCATTCCAATGTGTGTGCGTTTCAGAGCCGGGGGGCAAGGACTCGTGCGTGCAAGTGGACTGCATTTGCACCAAGACGCCCTGCCAGCCGAAACCGCGAAGCCCGTGCGCGCCATGTCCACCGTGCCCGCCGCCGCCGCCGAAATCCTGCCGGTAAATCGCCAGCCCTCAATCCGAGATCATCGCGCTCAATTGCGGCGCGGATGAATGCACAAAGACCATGTTGGAATCACGAAATGGATCGAGCGGTTCGCCGGCGTGATAGAGCTTGAACGGCTCGCTACGGTATGCCTCGTAGCCGAGAGAGATGAATTTGGCGATGAGTTCGGCGGGCGGCAGCAGCGCATCGGGCCGGTGAGTGACCTCGCCGAAAATCACTTGTGGGGGCCGTTCGGTGAACAATTGCCTGGCCCCATCGAGCACAGCCGATTCGAATCCCTCGACGTCGATTTTCATGCCGAAGATCGGCCGCCGTTCATCGGCCAATTCGCAGTCGAGGCTGCTCACCGGAACGATAATGGTTCTTCCGTCGCGAATGTCGTGCTGCGGCAAGAGGGACCCGCGTCCGCTGCCGCCGTCGGCGTCGTCGGCGCGGCGCGGCAGGTGAAACTCCGCCTGGCCGGCCTTTTCGGCCAGCGCGCACGGGTGTAGCCGCACGTTCGCCAGACCGTTGCGCTCGAGGCTCAACTTCAGATGCGTGGCCATGGCGGGGTTGGGCTCGAAGGCGTGTACGGCTCCGTTGGGTCCAACCTGCCGGCCCAGCAACACGCTGAACACGCCCACGTTGGCTCCGATGTCCAGCCAAACCTGGCCCGGCCGAACGACGCGAAGCATCAAATCGGTCACGCGCTCCTCGTAGTGCCCGAAAAAGTAGAGGTGACGGAGGATCGCCTCGTCCAGCGAAACGTGCAGATCGCTGCCGTCGCGAAGCTTCGCCCAGCGATCCAACTCGCCCCCGCGCTCGGCGAGCATCGAGCCGTACCGGAAACACGGCGATGTCACCAGCCGGGTGGTCGGAAACCGGCGGCCCAGAAGGGTCAGCACGGTTTCGAAGGATCGGGAAAATATCATTGTCAAAATTTAACCCATCCTCAACGAAGAAAAAAGCCGCCGATGAATGACGGTGGGCGCAACGCTTATCTGAGGTCCGGCTCGATTCGAAATCCAATTGAAGAAGGATCTCACGCAGAGATGCAAGCATTGGGGAAGTGGCGGGCGTAGGCGAGAGCGCATTGACCATCTGCGACCGCCCCCAATCGATACTGTCCTCCGAAAAGCGGCTTCACCCCGCCGCAATCCTTCGCCCGCCCTGCGCCAACGAATACTCCCGCGGAGCGTTTGCCGGTGATTTTCCGCCCGATCCCTTTCCGAACGAGTTGGACCGCCTTTCCACGGTTTGGTAGAGGACCCAACTCAGCGCATAAATCGGGACGAACGCCGCCAACCCGACGAGAAGCAACATGGGCGTGGAATGAAAGCGAAGCTCGCGGGCGTGAAAGATCGCCGACTTCAATATCGGCTGGTGCCAGAGATAGAAGGAATAGCTGCACAGTCCGAGCGGCACGAGGAGTTTTTCCAGGGCGTTCAGGGGCTTGGCGCACCAAACCCACCGTTCCAGCGCAACGGCGCAGAGGATGGAAGCGACGGTGAACGACAACATCGACGTTTCGCGGCAAAGCGTCGACGCGACGAACAGGACGGCCAAACCCAACAGGACGGGCTTGGGGTTTGGAATGCAGCGTTTTGCCTGGAAAAAGCGCTCGGCGACAAAAGCGCCCAGGACCCAACCGAACCAGGTGGTCGTGGGCATCGCTCCTAGAAAGCTTATCGGCCCGGCCGGAATATTGCCGGGCGCCGCCGAGATCAGCAGTCCCGCCGCCGCCAGCACCAGCGAGATTCCCAGCACGTTGGCCATGCCCACCTTCCGGCGAAGCCACAACATCGCCGGATAGGCGAGATAAAACTGGACCTCGGTGGCCATGCTCCAGAAGGAACTGTTGATCTGGCCGAAAAAGGTCTTGTCGGCGAGGTTGTGAACGAGCAGCAAATGGAGCGTGAAATCGAGATTTCCTGCGGCGTTCATGTGCCGGTACGTCAGCAGACCGAAGGCCACCAGGGCGAGCAGGTAGGCCGGATAAATTCGCCAGAAGCGTCCCCGGTAGAATCCTCCGACGCTGAAGGGGCGATTTGCGGTCAAGAACGAATAATGGATGACGAAACCGCTCACAACGAAAAACAGTGCGACGCCGGCCCATCCGAAAGTGAGCGGATAGCAGAAGAGGAAGAGGGGGTTTGGAACGGAGTGCCAGTCGCGCCAGTGGCCGTGCCAAGGCAGGTGATTCGCATTGAACGTGGCGTCGAAGACGTGGAAGAAAAAAACGCTGAGGACGGCCAGCGCGCGGACCGCATCGAGCCGGTTGAGATGCCGGCCGGGGTTATTTGGGGGCGGGTTCATCGGTCAACGCCGGCCGGCGGACGCGTTTGTAGGAGTGTTGCACGATGGAGTTGATTTTTCGCCTGATGCGCTGCGGCATGGTATAGCCGTCCTGCGCCCAAAGCCGCCAGGACATCCATTGGGGTGGATTGCGCTGTTCGTCGGGTTCCGGAGGCCGTCGAAGCCCGATGTCCCGGATTGCTCGGAGCAGGTGCGGGACGCGGGTGGCGGGAGAGAACCATTTTTCCCACGCCGCTCGGGCGAGTTGGCCCATCTGCGTCGCCAACGGTTCCAGTTCGGTGAGCAACCGGGGAATTTCCGGGACCCGTTCCTCACTGACGAAAACGGCGAAGCTTAGCCAATCGGGGCCGTCCGGTTCGACGTATTCGTCGGCGATGACGACGGGCGCCCGCCCCAGTTCCATGGTTTCAAACATCCGGATGGAAGACGAGGCCCCGCCGCGCGGACACAGGACGAATTTGCTATGGAGCATCTCCTCGACAAAGGCGATCTTTTCCTCTTCCGAATGGTCGAACCATCGGAAGGTTTCCGTGACGCGGCCTCCGGAATTGCGGCCCTGGAGATCGGCGAACATCCTGGCCCGCGTCGGCCAGGACCTGGCCCCGCGGAAGGAAAAGAGCAGGTTTTGCTCGTATTGGTCCCGATGCTCGGCCAATCGCGCGACGACTTCGTTGTATTGTCCCATGTAGGTGATGGCACGATGCCGCCGCCAATCGAACCGCGATCGCGGCAGCGAGACGTACCCGCCGGGCAACAGCCCCAGCGGTTGATCGTCGAAGTTCACGCAAAAACATTTTGCCGAATGGCGGCGAAGGACCGGCGATTCTAACATCAATCGCAAGTCCTGGGGCGTCTTGTTCGCGTTCCGCTCAAACAGGAGAATCACATCGGCCTCGTCCGGGTCGTTGGTGACCACGTGCTCGCGGCTTTGCGAAAGCACGCCCAGGGCCCTGTTCATGTCCTTGACATGATGGCCTGAAGTGTCCCAGCCTGGAAGAGTGGTGCAGTGGACAATCATTGCGGTGTTCGCGGGTCTATGGGCAGTTGGCGGAAAACTCGTTTACCTGGCGGCGACGATCTTCGTCGGATGAATCGTCGAGATCGCGCACGCGCTTGGCCGGAACCCCGGCGTAAAGTCCGTTGGGCTCGCAATCCTTGATCACCACGGCCCCGGCGGCGACGACGCATCCCGGGCCCACCTCCACGCCGGGCATGATCATCGCGCCGGCCCCGATCCAACATCCGTCGCCGATTCGGATGGACGAAGACGTCACCGGGCCGGCGCGGTGTTCGGCCGGTCCGGGCTCGTGGGAGTCGGTCACCAGCGTCACGTTCATGCCGAGTTGAACCTTCTCGCCAACGACGATTCGGGCCTTGCTGGAGTAAAACCTGCATCCCTGGTTGACAAAAACTCCGCGGCCGATGGTCACCCGGCGGGATTGGAGGTAGATTCCCGCCGCCAGCGACGGAGAACGGACGTCGATCCGCGCCAGGCGGTAGAGGCCGTACCGGAGGACTCGGGGCGTGAAATACGACCCGGCGATCCGGTTGACCAGGAGATGCCAGGCGGCATCGCGAAGGTCAATCAACGTCCATTGGAATGCGGTCTTAACGTTCATCGCAATCGCTCAATTGCTGTCATCGTCGATGCCGGCCCGAAAGCTTCAACTCATCAGGCCACGGCCATGATGGAATTGGACAATTTTGTCTTGATTTCGTCACAAATTCGCAGGCAAAGCGCCAGGGTGGTCAGCGTGGGGTTGGAGAACCCGCTGGTCGGAAACACCGAGCTGCTTCCGACGTACAGGTTGGCGTAGCCGTGTACGCGGCAGGAGGGGTCCACCACGCTGGTGGTTGGATCGGCGCCCATGCGGGTGGTTCCCATGTGATGGCTGGCGTCGATGAAGCCACCGTGCTCGCCCTGCTCCCTTCCGCCAATCTCCAGGTCGTCGGGGTTGAACTCGGCCAGGCCAAGTTTACGCCATTCATCGGACAGGGCCTGCGCGAAGACGGCGATCGATCTGCCTTCGGATTTGGTCAATCGCCAATCCAGCACGGTGCGCCGCATGCCGAGGCTATCGGTCTGGCGGCTCAGCGTAACCCGGCTGAAAGGATTGGGCTCCTGCTCGACGGAAAAGCCGACGTGCGGCTGCAAGGCCGCCATCGAGACGACCTTGCCCAGCACGTAGCGGCGGAAAAATGCCGTCTTTCCCACCTGGTCCAAGCGCTGGGCCACCGTTGCCAGCGCATTGAACATCCGCGTTTGGCTCACGGGCTGGATGGCATTGGGATCGTCCTGGGCTTCGGTCGCTTCGCGTTTTTTGCGGAACATTTGTGAAAACGCGCCGGCAAACAGCTTGGCCGCCGTGACGGCAAAAGAAATCGGATAGAACACTTCGCCCCCGACGTGCAGAATGCCTTTTTCACGCTGGAGGGTTTCGCTGGCGGCGTATTTGATGCAATGCCGAACGTCGCCCTTGCGAAACGAGCCGTACCACTGGCTGAACCGCTTGTGATCCAGGGGCCGGACCGGGATGGCGACGCCCGGATGATCCTGGAAAAATCTGCCGACCATGTCGTGGCGATTGCCGATGCCGTGGGGTTCGACGGAATCCGAAGCGAGCAGCAGCCGCGCCGATTCGATGCCGCCGCAGCAGATGACAAACATCTTGGCCCGGATGCGCAGCTCCTTGCCTTGGAAGGACCGCACGAGCAACTCGCGAATGGCCGTGGCGTCGGGCGTGGCGTCGAAGGCGACGGCGTTGGCGTGGGTCAGGAGCATGACGTTCTTCGCCGCTTTCAAGTTTGCCCGGTACTTCTGCGCGAAATTCGGCATGGCCGCGAATTGCGAGAAGTAGGTGACGATGGCGTCGCCCTGGTACGCCGGAAGCGAATCGCCTCGGTCCGGAAGGTCCGCCGCCTCGTAGGTGGCGTGGGGGATCTGAAGCACTTCCTCGGCCCGGCGGTAAAAGGGCCGCAGCGTGCGCTTGTCCACGGGCCAGCCGCTGTTGGGAACCCAATCCCGCTGCTGGAAATCCATATCCCACAGGGGCAGGGACTGGCCGGCCCATAACGTTGTCGTGCCGCCCACGACGCGCACCCGGCCGTTATGAACGCCGTCGTGATGGAGCCCGACGATTTCGCTTCGATATGGCTCCTGGCTTCTGGACTCAAACGCCTGTCCGCCTCCCTCCAGCAGAATGATGGAATGCGCCGTGCCGACGAATTCGCGGGCCATGGTGATGCCGACGGCGCCGCTGCCGACGATGCAGACGTCCGCGGACTGCGCGTCCACCGGTCCGAGTTCATTGATATCCACGATCATGGGCAGTCAGGTAAAAACCGACCCTGCAAGCAGGCACAACCATCGGCGGCTTGGGCCGCCAATGCACCGGCACTCGAAAATGGAAACTATTGCGCGATCAGTGAAAGAGGTTCGCGCGGGCGCGCATCGCGGGCCCGTGACGGACGTTTTCGCCTTCTTTCTCCGACGAGCACCTCGTCGTAAAGGCGCTGGACTTTATCAGCGGTGAACTGAATTGTGAATCGCTCGTTGACGCGTTGGCGGCCGCGGCGGCCCGCCTCCGCCCTGCGCGCCGGGTCCGCCAGGAACCGGCTGATCGCCTTGGCCATCGCGGGAGCGTTGCCCATCGGCACCAGCAGCCCGGTCTGGCCGTCGACGACGATCTCGGGCACGCCTCCGCCATTGGTTGCAACGACCGGCTTTCCCGCCGCCATCCCTTCCACGATGACCTGTCCAAACGGCTCGCCCGTCGTCGACGCGTGAACGATCAGGTCCATCTTCGCGATCAGATTGGGCACGTCCTCGCGAAATCCCGTGAACTCGACGACGTCGTTTAGCCCCAGCGACGTGGTCAGCCGGCGCAAGTAGCGCTCGTAATGAATCTCGTTGAAAAGCGCCGAGCCGACGATCTGGAACCGGGCGTTGGGGAATCGGTGGTGAACCAGGCTGGCCGCGCGTAGAAAAACGTGCTGCCCCTTCCAGGGCGTGATCCGCCCGACCATGCCGACCAACAGTCGCTGGCCGTCTTGGACAGGCGCCGGGGCCTGGTCCGCCGCGCGGCGCGCGCCGTCGTGTACAACGTGATACCGCGGCTTGGCCGGCGCGTGCAGCGTGCTGAGGGTCGCCGCGGAATTGGCGATCACGTGATGGGGAACCCACCGCGCCAGCCAACGGAATAGGTGCACGACCGGCCTGGGTAGATAATCGTTCTCGATGCGATCGCGGACGTGCCAGATGAGGGGAATTCCCGCCAATCTTGCGGCCGCTCCTCCGAGGATATCCGACTTGAGCGAGTTGGTGTGGACGAGGTCAACCCTTCTGCGTCTCAGTTCGCCCGAAAGCCGCCAGACAAATGCGGCGCCGAGCAGAATTTCGCGTAGCCGCAGCAGTGTCCCGCGTCCCAGCCCGTCCTTGGAGGCATTGACGATGCCCGGGTCCAGCGGCACTATCGAAATCGGGACGCCGGCCTCTTCGAGCTTGCGGGCCAAAGACCCATTGGAAAAGAGCAGAACGAGCGGGCGGTATCGGCGCGGGTCCAGGGAACGGACGAGATTGAGGATGGCGATTTCACCGCCGCCGAGGCTGGCGGTGTGATCGAGAATTGCCACCACCCGTGTCCGCGCGTCCCGCCTCGTCGCAATTTCGGGCGGAATCTGGACCTTCGGTTCAGACATGAGTTGGTTTCAGAATCTCTTGTTGCGGCGCCGCCGAAGCGACGGCCAGCGCCGCGGAAAACAGACAGGCGTTGATCAGCCAGGTTTCCAGCCCGGACTGAAGCGCGAACAGGGGAAACACGAACGTGCCGGAAAGCGCGGCGACGTTGTAGGCGAAGATGACGCCGCTCCACAGACCCAGGTCGTCGTGCCGATGGATCGCCAGTCTCCACGAAAGCCAGATGGCCGTGCCAAAGGCCAGCATGTAAATAACGACCAGCGGAATTCCGCCGTCATAGAGCCACGACGTCCACATGATTTCCGAATAGAGTTGGGTCTCGGGGTGCCCGAAGTAGTAGTTCATCATGCCCCAGCGGCCGAGTCCTCCGCCGAAGGGATAGGCCATCAGGTCGTGGGTGATCATGCCTTCCAGAAAGTATCCGCGATTGTTGGAATAGACGACAAGGGGGTTCTCGGCGGTGAGGCTGTTGAAACGGTTGATGGTCTGCTCGCCGCCGACGGCGAAGGCCCAGGTTGCCCCCGCCAGCGCGGCCGAGCCCACGACGATGCCGACCACGAAGATGCGTTTCCACTCGGCCATTCGCACGAGCATCGCGAACAAAACGACGGCGCACACGCCCGCCATCACCAGTTCGACGCGCACCTGCGAAAGGAAAATGGCGAACAGGCCGGCCAGCATCCCCGCGCCGGCAACGGCTCGGATGAAGACTCGCCGCGTGGTGACGAGAATCCCCGCTCCGAGAATGATGGCATTGAGGCCGCCCGTGGCGGCGCCGCCGGGAATGTCGCTCAGCCCGAATGGGCGCAGGATGCGCGTCCCGTCGGCCAGAACCACGGTGGCGTCGCCTTCCTGGAACGTCGCCCTGGAGCTGATGATGGACGAGATCGCTCCCTGAAAGTGGCCGGGATAATAAACCTGCAAAACTCCCGTGACGGCGCTGGCGAGATAAAAGAGCCACAGCGCCATAATCACGTGCTGGAGAACCGCAGTGTCGGGTTTGCCGCCGGCGACCCACGCCACCGGCGCGAATATCGCAACGTACAGCAGGATTTGCCCGACGCACGCCAACAGATTGTCGCGCTGGGGATGCACCAGTCCCACGGCAAGGACGACCGGCACCCATTTCAGCAGCTTCAGCGCCGGATGGGCGGGGTATCGCGGGGGCAGAAGATAGAGCAATAACAGACTTCCGCCAAAAGCGGCGATTCGCAACGGAAGCCGCAACGGCGTATCCCCCACGAACAACAGCGCGATCTGGCAGCCGATGGCATACCAGACGAACCAGACCGGCCAGGGCACCGTGTCCATCCCGAGCCTGTGCCGGTGCAATGGTTTGAGGCGCACGTCGGAAACTGCCGCGCCGCGGGAAAATGGGGCTGGGTTGGCTTGCATATCAGGAGCTCTTTATATCAGCCGACCTCCGTATCAGGCACTTCCCATTGTTTGGATGCGGGCAAGGGCAACATCCACTGGCGCATGGCATCGCTCACGTTCCGCGCGAAGCGGGCGGCGGAAAAATACTCGGCGCGCTGCCTGGCGGCGTTTCCGACCGCCGCGGCAAAGGCGCCGTCATCCAGGTATCGCAGGATCGCCGCCGCCAGCGCCCCGGAATCTCCGAACTGCACGAGCAACCCGTCAACGCCATCGGTAATGATCTCCCGGGGCCCGCCGGATGCGCCGGCCACCACCGGCTTGCCCAGCGACATCGCCTCGACGACGGTCATTCCGAATGGCTCGCAATCCGAAGCATGCACCAGCACGTCGCACGCTTGCATCCAACGCGGGACGTCCTGCTGATGCCCGGCGAACGTCACATGGCCGGCGATGTTCAATTCGTTGACCTGTTCCCGAAGTTGCGATTGATACTTCGGTTCGAGATGCCAGGCGCCGCCGACA
This sequence comes from Tepidisphaeraceae bacterium, assembly GCA_050010915.1. GTDB lineage: Bacteria > Planctomycetota > Phycisphaerae > Tepidisphaerales > Tepidisphaeraceae > PALSA-1353. Next base: position 51,057 of record JBEKKC010000004.1, read on the forward strand.
ATCGCGGCCGTGGCCGATGGATAGCGGGCGATGATGGCCGGCAGGGCGGCGATCAACACGTGAAACCCCTTCCATCGCTGGAGCCGGCCGATGATGCCGATCAGCGGGCCGGCCGGCGGAAGGGCCAATTCCTGCCGGCATTGTTGCGGGGAGGGAAGCGCCGCCGAGTTGAACGTTGCCAGGTCGGTCGGGGGATGCACCACGCGCACGGGAATGTGGGGCATCATTTTCTGCTGCTCTTCGGCGACAAACCGGGAGCAGGCCAGCGACCCCGCGGCGGGAATCCGCACCGCCAGGCTGTCGATGATCTGCCGGGGCAGCCCGTGTTGGAACCACACGGCGGGGATTCCGGCGAGCTTGGCGGCCGGACCGCAGTACAGATGCGCCTTGGCCATCCACGCCAGGATCGCTCGCGCCTGGATGCGCTTGGCCAGCCGGGCGATGGCGAAGATCGTGCCGGCGAATTTGTGCGGCTGGCGAACCCGGCCCGCCTTGATGATGCTCACGCCCGCGCCCGCCTGCCGCGCTTGCCCGACCATCGGACCGTCTTCCAAAAAAGCCACGTGCCAGCAAATCGAACTGTCCGTTTGGAGCAACTGCATCAGCGCCAACTCGGCGCCGCCGCGCTGTTCGGCCAAAGGCATCACGATCAGCACCACGGGAGCGGTCATATAGGTTCCACGGAAACGTCGCGTTTTGCGGGCGCGGATCGGCACGGCGCGATCTGGAGCGCATCCAGCCATCGGCCCGTCAGGACCGGCAAGGAGTATTGGGCCTCGGAACATTCCCTGGCCCCGCTGCCCAATCTTTGCCGCATCGCGGGATCGCCGGCGAGGCGGATCGTCGCATCCACAAAACCCCCGAGATCGCTTGCCGCCACCGTCTGGAACGCCCGGCCGTCGTGCCGCAGCAGATCGGGGTCGCTGTGGTATGCCCGGGTGGTCACGATGGGCAAGCCGTGCTGCAAGGCGGCGAAAAACGAGCCGCGACGAGTCGAGACGCCGTCGATGAACGGGCTGAGGAAAATGTCCATGGCGCGCAGGCTCCTGGATACTTTATCGGTCGGCAACGGCCCCAGGTCGATGATCGGAAGATCGCCCGCGATGGAGCGGAACGCCGGCCCCGCCGAGCCGACGACGAGCAGGCAAACGTCATGTCCCGCGGCCATGAGTCCCCTGCCGGCCGCGACGGAATAACCCAAAAGCCTCGAACCATGGTCGCTGCCGAAAGATCCCAAGACCAATGTCTTGGGCGTCAATCCCAATTCCTCGCGGACCTGCCGGCGGTCGGCGGGGACGACGCGCACGTTGGAACCGACGGGCATGTGGAGCGATCGGCGACGTGAATGCCGTTGCCGGTACTTTTGCCACCAAGGCCCCGTCGAAAACAGCGTCAAATCCGCCAGCGCGGTGATCGCCGCGAACTGCCGGCGCTGGAACGTCCACATCAGGGCATTGCCAAACGAGTTGGCCGGCGTGTATTGCTCGTGAACCATCACGGCCAGGGAGGTTTGGCTGAAATTCCGCTTGATTCGCCGTACAGTTTTGGCCAAATAGGGGTTGAATCCCCGTCGTCCGAAACAGAATGGGTTGTATTGCAGGATCAGCCAATCCGGCGGCGCGGCCTCGACCGCCGCCAGCAGGTCATTGACCGATTGGCGCGGTTCGATGCCGAAGCTCTGAAGCACTTGGACGCCCGGGATTGGATCCGGCACAAATCCGCGAACGGTAAGGATGCAAACATCCGCGTGTGCCGCCAACGCGCCGGCCAATCCCCTGGAATGATCGCCGATGCCGTCGAGTTGCGGAGGCAGGGCGCAGCACACGACCGCCAGACTCGGCCTGCCGCCGGATCGCGAGGAACGATCTTCCACGGCAATCTCCGGCGGGTTCATCGTTGTTGTCAGATCAAGCGTGGACATGGGAAACGGCATTCTGGATGTCGGCTTTCCGCTTTTTCGTGACGGATCGCATAAGAGCGCCAAGAGTTGCCAGCAGTCGACGGGCGCCGCCGAGAGACAGTCGTTTGGTCCAGGGATGATAGGGTCCCCAATAGATTCGAAGCGCTTCGTCCACCAGGCCCAAATGCGCCGCCTGAAGGATTGCGGCGGGAGCCACGCCCCGCAATCTTGTTTCCTGCCACGGCTTGGCTTCCGAGCACAGCGTCGCGCCGGCGACGATGCGATAGACGATCACGGTGCCGTCGTATTCGGACGAATTCGAGACGGCCTGGCGGCTCTGGCGATACTTCGCGGTGTATTTATTGAGAAAATAAAAGCCCTTGTGAGTGTTGCACAAGCGAAAGCCGAAGTCGAAATCCCCCGCGTCCCCCACCTCGCTCTTGGCTCGATACAGCGTTGCTTGAGCCGCGGACGTTTCGACCATAAACCCGTCGTTCGGAAACTGGTGGGTCAATCCCGGAAACCAATCCGGCTGCAATCCCTCACGGTCGCTCGTGCGATAGTAAACGGGGTTCAACGCCGCGGATTCAGCCTCCAGAATTGATCCGTCGGCGGAGATCAGGTACTGGTTCCCAAACGCGGCGGTCAAGTTCTTGTGAATGTCCCAGCAGCCCGCGAGGTCTTGCAATGCCGTTGGCACCAGAAGATCGTCATCATGCAACAAAACGAGATGGGTCGTCTTCGTCGCGCTGAACAGCATGTTGACGTTGTCGTTCTGGCCTAAGCCGGGCCGGTTGTGGTGGTACTTCAGCATCACCCCGTCCGGCACGTCCATCTCCTTGAGGGCCGTCTCGGTTTCGTCGTCAGGGGAGTCGTCGCCGACGAGAATCACCTCAGGTTTTCGCGTTTGGTTGAAACACGATGCGATGGCTTCCCTTAATAACGGCAGCCGTTTATACGTTGGAATACATACGGTGACGGTCAAGTCTTGCATGAGTCTGATTCTCGCTTGCTCTATCGCACGGATGTCGGCACGGCAAGGTTTGGGCGAGCGAAATTCACGCGCCCGCCGCCTGAACGCCGGGGTTGTGAACTCGGTTGAATCTCATGGCGGCGAATCGGTTGACCGCCGCGGAATGAACGCACACGGCCATGCGCTTGGCCTGCCAGAGCCGGAAACCCGCCGCGCCGTACCAGCCGCTTTCGCGCACGCTCCGCACGTACTGCCGGCATGGAGCCGATCTCAGCCCGCTGTTCCAGGGTTTGCACGACCCGCTGAAATGCAGAATCGCCGGGTGCAGGTCGGCCAGGGACGCTTCTTCCTGGGGCGATAGGCTGCCGGCTCGGGAGAACACGGCCAGCGGGCCCACCTGAGTGTTCCAGCGGAAATGGAGCGCCTTCCAGCGATCGTGCAGCACCGCGTTGAGCGCGTCCTGATCTGCCGAGCGAATGTTGGCCTGCCAACGCCGCAGAAAGTCGATGCACTGCTCTTCGATTCGCTGCTCGCGGTACGCCTCCAGGTCCATCAGCAGCACGCCCGCGTTGAAAAGCGGCCGCGATCCGTCCATGCCGCATGCCTCGATGCAATAGCCGAGCGCATCCTGCTGGCCCGACCGTTGAGTCCCGAAGTCCCGCACCGCGCCGATGACGTTGTTTTCCAGCGGCGTATCCCACAAATCCGCGACGTCGCCCAACACCAGCACGTCTGAATCGAGGTAGAGGATCCGGTTCACGTCGGCCGAAAGAAGCCGGCCGATCGCCAGGCGCAGATACGTCGCGCGGCTCAAATGCGACATACCCACCGGCAGGTCGCGGAGATATTCGCGCTCGGCATCGAGCCAACTGATCGTCGGCGGGCGCGGCTGCCGCATGCAAACGCGTTCGATGTCGCGCTTGGCGTCCAGCGGCAGATCGTCGTTCAAAACGTATGCCTGCACCCGCCTCGAGCAGTTCGCCGCCGCCGAGCGAAGCGTCACCGCCAGCGGCATCGCAAACCGTACGTCGGCGGCGCAAACGATAATGACTGGGTCAGACATGCGAAGGTTGCTCGGCGGCCAACGATTGCGGCCAGGCTTCGGACGGTCCCGGCGAGTCATGGGGATTCAAGACCGTGTGCGCGGCGGGGGTTTTCGATGCTCGCGCGTTTTGATACGCGGCCAGAGTTTGTTCGGCACAGCGCGCCCAGGTAAACGTCCCCGCCAAATTCCGGGCGTCGATTCGGTGCTGGGCGAGGTTTTGCGAATCCCGCAGCAGTTCGATCAGCCGGCGCGCCATCCCCGCCGCATCGCCCCGCCTGACGAGCCAGCGAGACGAAAGCATTTCCGGCGGCCCCGGCGCATCATACGCCACGACCGGAAGCCCCGCCGCCAGCATCTCCAGGACGCCAAACCCAAACCCTTCGATATAGGAAGGGAAAAATCCCGCGGAACACGGCTCGAGCAGCGACGGCAATTCGGCGGGATCAAATCGCGGGAAAACCTCGATCCTCGATCTCAATCGCCGTGGAAAATGCCCGCGAACCTGTTCGGCCGTCTCGAAGAGGCCGGCCGTCCCGATGAGGCGAAGCCTCGCGTCCGGGATCGCGCCGATAACGATTTGGGCGATGCGCGGCATATCCAGGCAGCCCTTGCGGTAATCGAACGTTCCCACAAACGCGATGGTCGGCAACGCCTCGCGTTCCACGCTCACTTCGCTCAATTCCTTCAGGCGCTGGGGATGAAGCCCCACGCCCACGACGACGATTTTGCGTCCGTCAAAGCCGTAGCGGACCAGGGTCTGGCGGTCGTGGTGGTTGAGGGTAAGGAACAAGTCCGCCTGTTGAACGGTGCGGTCGGTGCGCCGGCGCTGTTCGGCGCGCGACTTTGCCGAGAGCAGGCGGCGGACAAGCCGCCTGGCCACCGCGCGCGGGTTACGCGGCTGCGGAAGCCGAATGTCCTGAAAGTGGTAGTGCAACAGCACCGAGCGTGCCACCATCAGCGTCTGTGCGGGGAATTCGGATCGATCATAGGGAAGATAGTCGTGGTCGTAATCCACCACGTCATAGTCAACCGCGTGCTTGTGCAGATACTCCCGCAGGGCCGCCGCATAGCGGACCGGATCGTGCCGGGCATCGATGAGGCCCTCCACGATCTCGGCGGGGCCAATCAGGTCGCACTCGACGCCGAGGGTCCGCAGTCCTTCAGCCAATTCCATGATGACCTTGGGCGCTCCCAGAGTGCGATCCAGACGGCTGGGGCTGCAAAATAGGACCCTCATGAAGCGCTTCCTCGCTGCAATTCGTGGAGCGAAGTTTCCAGTTGGCCGACGATGGCCTCCGCGGTCCACTGGCCCGCCTTGTCCAACGCCGCCGCCGAAATCCTTTCCCATTGCGCCGGCTGAGACCATGTTTTGGCAATCGCGTCCGCATAGCCGGCGGAGTCCAACTCGTCCACCAGCAGGCCGTCGATTTGATGCGAGATGAAATCCGCCGGCCCGCCGCTGCGGTGACACACGGGCACGGCGCCGACGCTCATCGCCTCGGCGATGCACCGCCCGTAGGGCTCGCCAAAGCTCGTGGAGATCAACCCGTCGGCGTTGGCCAAGTGCCGGTACACTTCGTGGTTGGAAATCCTGCCCAGAAGCCGCACCGCATCGTCCAATTGGTTGTCGCGGCACCATTGTTCCAGGGCGGCCCGCTCATGCCCGTCGCCCAGGATCGTGCCGCGGGCGTCAATGCCCATTTGGCGCAGGCGCTGGATCGTCTGGCAGAAAACCCGCGGACGTTTGTTCGGATGCAGATTGCCGACGAAAAGAAGGTTCAGCGGACCGGCGGGATCGAACCGCCGCGTCCGCACCAGTTCCGGGGGCGGCTGGACGATGCACGGCAGGGTGGACACGTGTCCGTCGGTTTGCGGCCTGACCCGCCGCGCCAGGCCCTCGGTCGCGCACAATACCAGCGACGCCGCCCGCAACGTCCGCGCCCATCCGCGCGCCGCCAGCGGCGCAACCAGCGGACCAATCCCCAGCCCGAACCGCGCCCGGCCGTCTTCCGTCCGCAGGGCCTCTTTTGGCCAGTCGTAAAACATCGGTCCGATCACCAGCGGCCTGCCGCCGGTGTAAGGCGTGGTTGGACACCCGCCACAAAACGGCGACATCCGCCACACAAGGTCCACCGTCTGCTCGCGTTCGATTTCGTGAAGCCACCGGTCCGCCCGCCATCCGTGTTCCCACGCCGACAGCGAATTCGCCGGGACCCGATGCTCGCGGACTCGAATCGTCATGTCCTTGGGAGGTTCCCGCACGCCGTCATGATTGGTATAGGCAAACACCCGGTTCCCGCGCGCCGAAAGCTCGCGCAGCAGGGAAAAGCAGATCAGCCCCTCGCCGTGCGAGAGATGATCCGTCAGGCATTCCGAGGCTCGGTGAACGAAAATGGTCATTTTCGGCACGATATCGCAGAATTATAAATCACGCGGCGATCGGCCGCTGGGCGGATGGGGAAGACGGCTTCTTCGCGGCCGATTTGACTCTTCCCGGCGACGAAAGAGCCACGCCGCCGATTTGCACGAACGTCGCCCACATCGAAGCCGCCTCGGTTTTGCCGGTTCGACCCCGGAGCACGGACTGTGCCAGCATCAAACCGTTCCACGGCAACGTCGCCACGTAAATCACGCGAAGCAGCAGGGTCCGCAACAGGCCGTAATGTTTTTGAAAGTATGAAAGGATCGAGCGGTGCAGTTCCACGCGGAATCGATCCGCGCCCGGGCCTTGGCTTTTCATGGATTGGCCGCCGTAATGCAGGACCCGGGCCGACGGAACGAACGCGACTTCCCATCCTCCCTGCCTGGCTCGGCGGCACCAATCGACTTCCTCGCAATTGGCGACCGGCGAGAGCGCATCGTCGAGAAGGCCGATCTGCCACACGGTTTCTCGCCGCGCCACGATGCACGCGCCCAGCAGCCAATCCACGCGGGCCGGGCGATCCTGAAACTGCGCCCCGTCAATGCCGCGCATCTTCAACCGATTGGCCGGCCCCGGCAGAAGGGCGATGTTGATCAACTCGCCCAGCAGCGTCTTGTCGTGAAACGTGGAATTCTGGATCGATCCATCCGCGTTGAGCAGGCGGGGACCGGCCAATCCAACCCGGGGATCGGCATCCATGAATCGCACCAATTCGTCCATCGCGCCGTCACGCACCACCGTGTCGTCGTTCAGGATGCAAACGTAGCGCCCCTCCGCGGCGGCGAGCACTTGATTGTGATTGGCGGAGAACCCCATCGGCGACGGGTTGAACGACCATTTGACGTCGGGAAACTCGGAGCGAATCTCGTCAACCATTCGCCGATCGGTGGCGTTGTCGATCACGCAAACGTTGAAGGTGATCTGGTGCGCGGCGTCGTAAATGGAACGAAGGCACTCGCGCAGCATTTTCGGGTTGCTATGGTTGATGATGGAAATCGTCAGGTCAGGATACATTGCGAATCCGCGGGCGGATTTAACGGAGCCGCGACGGATGGAAGATCTGATTCCCGCGAAGCCCGCTGGCTGGGAACCAAGAGATCGATCAATCGGGAAACGACCGTGTCGGGGGAAAATTGGGGTCGCCAGTACGCGGCGATGGCCACGGGATTGCGCCGGCCGTCTTTCCATGCCGTCAGCTCGCTGTGCAGCGCCGCGGCGAGCGCGGGGGCGGAATGCCGCCGAGCCACCGTTCCATAATCCCCTTGCGAAACGACGTCGACCATGGCGGGGATTGGCGTTCCCACGACCGTCGCGCCCATGGCCAGCGCTTCATTGGCGACGAGCGGCGCGCCTTCCCATCGCGATGCCGACAGCAGCACCCGGGACGACGCCAGGATTCGCCGGACCTCCGCCGGCTTCTGCGCTCCCATGTAATTGACCTGCGGATATTTCCGCGCCAGCGAAGCCAACACGTCTTGCGGGCCTTCATTGCCGATGAGATTGAAAATGGTCTGGGGCTGCCGCGACAAATGAAGCTCGATGGCGCGAGCCAGCATCGGGGCGTTTTTCTGCGAGTCGTCCCACCGGCCGATGCAGGTCACCGACTCCTGCCGGTTTTTCGGCACGTCGCCGGTGAGAAACTCCCCGGAGATGAAGTGAGGCGCCACCTTCAGCCTCGGCGCCAGGTCGGAGCGATGCTGCGTCGCCAGGAAACGGGCGATGTGTCGCGCGGCCTCGGCGGTCTCCAGCACGGTCACGTCCGCCCCCGCGATGCACGACAGCCGATGGCCGTCCTCGATGCCGTGGGTCAGAAAGTAATGTTCGAGCCAGTGTTTGATCACCCGGCCGCGCTGGATGATTCCACTGGTTCCCGACATCCACGCGCGAAAATAATGCCTTGGAAAACAGCGGATGCTGATCATGCCGTCGGAATCGCCCCGGAGCAGCACGCGCATCCCGGCGTCCTTCATGGCCCAGATGACTCCGGGGCTGTTGATCCAGGTGAAGGCGATGGCCGCGTCCAGCCGCAGCCGCCTGTAAAAGGCCGGGTCTTCGAGCGTGGGGTAATCGACGCATTCGATGGGAAAATCGGCGCGGCCCTCGGAGCGGTTCAGGCAAATCAGCATGGCCTCGTGATCGAGGCTCCGCAGGACGCGGACGTACTCGGCCATGTTCACCGACGAGCCGGGAATCCACGGTCCAGCCAGAAGGACTGCGATCTTCATAATCCTGCCTCTATCGCGGCCGTGGCGGCCGCGCCTTCTTCCATCGCCGGGCCTATTTGCCACCCATCGGGAATCAGCCCTGCCGGTGGCCCGGAACCGTCCTTGGCCCATACCGGCGGGACGATGACAATCTTATCGGCATTTTTACACAGCCACGCGCCCCACCATGAAAACGTGCTGTTGGCGGTGATGAAATGCCGGCAGGACGACATCAGATGCAAATCCAGATAGTCCTCTTGCCGGCCATTGCTGGCCACGTAAGTCATCGGAGCGTCGCAACGGATATTTTGCCTGGCCCATCCGGCATCGTCCGAGAAGACGAAAAAATGTGGCTCATCCACCCGCCGGCATATCTCGGCCATGGCGGCATGATAAAAGCTCGAGGATTGCACCAGGTTGGCCGATGAGGATATTCCGCGGCTGTTCGGCGGCGCGTTCACCAGGTCGCCGCGGCGAACGTGAACGCAGACCGAATTCACGTCGTCGATCTGCCGCTTGATATCCAGGTTCTGTCCGGTCAATTCCTGGGCCGGCTGGAATTCTTCCAGCAGCTTGGGGCGAATCCGTTCAAAATATTGCGGGCATTGCCACCATCCCAGCAAATACCATCGTCCGCGCAGTTGGCGAACGGTTGGGTCAAAGCCCTGGTTTGGATCGGAATAAACCCGCCAGACCGCCGGGGGGCAAACCAGGCCGAGCAGGGGGCGCAGCTTCCGCAGCGTGCGGCCGAAGCAGAGCCGCATCGACGCCCGATCCGCCGTTGAAGGCGTCGCCAACCGCGCGCGGAGCTTCGATATGCTCAGCGATCGTTCGCCGGGCAGGCTGTACTGGGATACGTCGTAGCAAACGCCGGCCGACAACTCCGCTTCCAAGGCCCGCCCCAGCGCGTACTGGAACAATTGGTTTCCCAGACCCCCGACCATTCGGATGACGCATCGCAACTCAGCCATGGGATTGTTCCGAATCAGCTTGCCAGACGGGTGAAAGGCAGCACCGGCGCATTCAGGCCGGGCCGCGCGGCAATCCAATGCGGGGATTCGCTCAGCCCTCCGCGGATCGACAGCTTCAGCGCCGGCGCGTTCACTCCCGGCTGGCACAGCCACTGCAACCAGTGCAGGCTGATGTTCAACTCGACTCGATAATCACCCTCGTTCAGAAAGTGGCAGGGAAGCCATGCCAGCAGCCTGTTTTGCCCCTTCTGTAGCACCGGCCATTGATCGGGATGCTCGTCGGTCTGCTGGGACCAGAACAAGACCTGGCCGTCCAGCGAATAAATCGCGAATCCAACGACCAGGGCCGAGTGCATCGTTTCGATGTTTCCCTCGAGGAGGACGCCGATTTTTTCGTCGGCCCCGACCGGCCTGGCCAGCGTCTTCAACTCCGAATCGACCAGCTCGAATCGAGTCGGATTGAAATATTCATTTTTCAAATTGGCGTAGGCCTCGTCGGCAACCCAGATTGTTTGCTCTTGTCCATGTGCCAGATACTCGGGAATCACGCTGCGCGCCTCCCCGTCGCCGGCGACGGCGCCTGATTGGAGCCAGATGCACCTGGAACAGAGGGATTGCACGGCGTTCATATTATGGCTGACGAACAAAACCGTCCGTCCCTGCTTGGCGACATCGCTCATTTTTCCGAGACATTTTTTCTGAAATTCGGCGTCCCCGACGGCCAGGACCTCGTCGATCAGGAGTATGTCCGGATTCAGGTGCGCCGCCACCGCGAAGGCCAGCCGCACGTACATCCCGCTGCTGTATCGCTTGACGGGCGTTTCGAGGAATTTTTCGACCCCGGCGAACTCCACGATCGCATCGAACTGCCGGCGGATTTCGGCACGGGTCATTCCGAGGACGGCGCCGTTGAGAAAGATATTCTCCTTGCCGCTCAACTCGGGATGAAACCCCGTCCCCACCTCCAGAAGGCTGCCGACGTGACCATAAAGATCGATCTCGCCCCTGGTGGGTTCCGTGATTCGGCTGAGGATTTTCAGCAGCGTGCTCTTGCCCGCGCCGTTGCGGCCGACGATTCCGATCACGTCGCCCCGGCGGACGTCGAACGAGACGTCCTTCAATGCCCAGAACGTTTCGGTCCTGGGGCGGAACAGCGGATTGGTCAACCGGGCGAGGATGGCCTCGGCCAGCGTGACGTGCCGCTGTTGCTCGCGGGCGATCAGGTAGGCCTTGGAGAGCCCGCGCACGGAAATGGCCAGATCGCTAGATGACATCCGCGAACTTTCTCTCCATTCGTTTGAAGACGTGGGCGCCGACGACCAGGAACGTGATCGAGACGGCCGCCGAATAAAGCACGCTCATGAAGTTAGGCGGATTGGTGTTGAGCAGGCACCAGCGGAATCCTTCCAGAACAGGCGCCAGGGGGTTGAGTCTGTAGGCCCACCGCAGGCCTTGCGGGACGGATGAAACCGAGTACGCCACGGGGCTGATGTAAAGCCATAAACTCGTCACGACCGGAAGGATGTATTGCACGTCGCGGTAGCTGACCGTCAGAGCCGCCGCCCAAAGCCCGATCCCCACCGAGAGCATCAAAATCAGCGCCATCCACATGGGCAGGAGCAGGATGGCCGGGCTCACCGGCGCGTGGTAAAGCCCCATCAGTGCGAACATCATGACCAGTGCGACGCAGAAATCGATCAGGGCCGAAGGAACGGTCGAAAACGGCAGCACCAGCCGGGGAAAGAAAATCTTGCTGATCAGTTGTGAGTTGCCCACCAGGCAGACGCTGGATTTGGTCACCGTGGTGCTGAAAAGATTCCAGCCCAACAGTCCGGCATAGGAAAAGAGGAAGTAGCTGCGGCCATCGCTGGAAAGCTTGGCGACCTTGCCGAAGACGAAGGTGAATATTCCCGCCGCCAGCAGCGGTTGGAGCAGCACCCAGGCGATTCCAAGCGCCGTTTGTTTGTAACGCAGTTTGACGTCGCGGCCCGCCAGCGCCAGGAGCAGGTTGCGGAAGCGCCAGACGCTCAATAAGTCCAGCGCCGCCCAGCCGTGCGGCGGGCGGATCTTCAGCAGCGGCTGCGGCCCCGCGTCGGGCGCCTCGGGCGTCGCGGTCGGCGCGGCGCTCTGTTCCATCAGCGTCGTCGACATCAGCCGGTCCATCCCTTCGTTGGCCGCGTGCACAGCGCATCGCGGATGGCAAACACAATGGAAGACCAATCGAACCGGCGAGCATAACGGCGGCATTCCTCGCTGCTGGGCAACCCTTCCGGAGACGCAAAAGCCGCCGTTACCGTCCGGGCCAACTCACCACTACTGGAGTCGCTTGAGACCAAGCTGTTTCGCAAGGGCCGGATGATCTCCGGCAATCCGCCGACGGGCGTGACGACGACGGGGGTCCCGGCCGCCAGGGATTCGGCGACGCTCAATCCAAAGCCTTCCAATGCGATGCTGGGAACGACGCTCAGGTCGGCGGCGCGATAGGCCAGCGGAAGCTCTTCATCCGATAAATATCCCAGCAGACGAACGTGGTCGGACAGACCGGCGGAGTCGATGGCGGCGCGAAGTTCGCTTCGCCGCCGTCCCTCCCCCGCGAGCAGAAAAAGCGCGTCGGGGATTTTGGCGCGGACCACCCCCGCCGCGTCGATCAGTTGCTCCAGGCCCATCCTTCGGGTCAGCCGGCGAACGCTCAATACGATCCGACGATCCTGCGGCCAGCCGAAGTGAGCCCTCGCCTCGGCACGGGTTTGCGGGACGTCGAATCGCCGCGCATCCACCCCGCCCGGAACGACGCGGATGCGCGATTCCATCACGCCGAAATCGTTGATCAGCACGTCCTTGAACGCGTTTGAAAGCGTGATGATGCAGTCGGCGCGGCGGTAGACGGCGCGCTCGATCCGGTACTTGGCCCAAGTCTTCAAGGGGATTGAACCTTCGATCCGGGATTCGGCGTACCACGGTCCGTGGAAATGCACGACCAGCGGCAAATCTTTGAGATATCGCAATGCCGGCCAGGCGTACAAGGCAAAATGGCTGACCACGACGTCGGGGCGGAATTCGCGCATTTCGCGCCGGATCGCGCGTCGGAACGCCGTCAGCCGGCGCGCCAGCGAAGCGTCGGAACGAACCGGCGCCCGAACCGTCCCGCAGGATTGCCGTTCCACGGCGGCGGTGCCACATACCAGGCCCCGCACACTCACCCGCGCCGACGGAAGATGCTTCAGCAGTTCCTGGTAATACCGTTGCAGCCCGCCGGGCTGCTCAAAAAACCAGGACAGGCCAAGCTGCAACGCGCGGATGGTATCCGGGCGGTCCGGCAATGGGGCCTGGGCGGTGGGGGGCAAATCAATGTGGGCTGCTACCGTCATGAGACAATTTGCCCTCCGCGGGTTGGGTAAAATCTGACGGGAATCGCTTCGGCGACAGCCCCGATGACGCCGAATCCGTGACTTGTCTGCGTTCGATTCTATCCTCCAAAAGCTCGCTCAGGAAACAGGTTATCCGCTCGACCTGTTTGGTGGAATCGAATTCGGCGCGATGCCGCTCCACTTTGGCCCGGGCCGACGTGAGAATGGGTAAGCTAATCTGATTCATCAGTTTCGCCAGTGCCGCGACGTAGGTCGCCGACCACGGCGTTTTCCCAGGCAGCCGCCAGATCGACCCATCATCCAGATCGTAGGCCAGCGGCAGCCGGCCCGTGATGATGGGCAAACCCGCCGCCGCGTATTCGCTTATCTTTGTGGTGTACCGAAAACTGCCGACGCCGTCGAGGCTTTGCGGCAAGCTGGCAATGTCCATGGCCGAGAGATAGGTTGAAACGTCCTGGAACCGGACCCCTCCGGGCAAAAACACCGTTTTCCCCAGCCGTTGGCCGGCGAGTTCGCGCAGCTTGCTCAATCCCGTGCCGTCGCCCACGATCAGCACGCAAACGTCGTCGCGGCCGCAGCCCTGCGCCGCCTCGACCAGTTCCAATCCGTAGCAGTAATGCCGGCGAGGATTCCAGACCAGCGCTCCGGCAAGACCGAATACTATCGCGCCGGGTGGAATGCCAAGGCGCTGGCGAATGGATTGACGGGATTCGGCGGCCTCGGCGTCGCTCAAGGGCGCCGGCGCCCAACCGGCGGCCGTCACCGCCCGCGGCGCGCCAAACGTCAAGGCGCGTCCCGTGAGATACGGGGTCCAGCCGATGAACCCATCACTGAGCCGGCACAATAGCCGTTCATACGCCGCGAAAAGCGGACCCGCCAAGAGCGAATGCGCGAATACGTACGGCCCGACCGCGTCTCCGCTGCTGATGACGTATCGGCTGCGTCCGGCCAGCCGTGCCAACATACACGCCAGCCCGCCGGCCCAGCTTGTTCCCTCCACCACGACTAGGTCCGGCCGCTCGTGAAAAATAGCGCTGAGCAAGCGAAGGAAAGTACGCCCCTTGCCATTCCTGTCGAACGGCAGGAACTTCGCTCCCATTCTCGAGAGCAGCACGCGAAGCCGCATTTCCTCGTTGGTGCCAACGCCTTTGGTGGCGAAGGCCAAAATCCGCGGCGATCTTGCGCTCATGGAATTCCCCTCCTAGTACGCCAGGGAAGCCTGCTCCGGTCTAAAATCCCGCTCGGATTGCGGCGACGGCGGCTCGACCAACAACTCCAGGTAACGATTCGCCATGGCGACCCATCCGTTTGATTCGGCGATCGCGCGGCAAGCCAACCCCGCCTCGGATCGACGCGCCGAATCGGACAGCCAATGCCGCAATGCCGCCGCCAGCGCGCCGACATCCGCCGGATCGCTCACGAGCGTCCCGCACTTGTCGTTCAGCAACTCGCCGGCTCCCGTGCGCCCGGTGGTAATAACCGGCAGCCCACTGGCCATGGCTTCGGTGATCACCAGGCCGAACGGGTCGTACCACGAGGGGAACACGAACAGATCGCACGCGCGCATGATTTGCGCCACGTCCTTGCGAAACCCCAGAAAATGAGTGCGCCGCTCGACGCCGAGTTGGGCCGCCATGGCCAAAAATGGACTGCCGCTCGTCTGGCCCACGACCGCCAGGTGAACTTCGGGCAGATCCGCCAGGGCCTGCAAAACCGATCCAAGCCCCTTGCGGTTTGTTCGCACGTTGCCGACGAACAAGGCGATGGGCACGCCCTCGGGAAGTCCCAGTTCGGAGCGGCTTTCGGGACCGGGGAAAAATTCGCTGCACGCGACGCCGTTGGGGACCACGCACACCTTTGCGCTGGCGACGCCGAGCTGGCGCAGCTCGTCGGCCGTTTGCCGGGACGGCGCGATCACCTTGCGCGCCGCGCGAAAGGACCGCCGTTCATGGCGAGCGTTGTAGCGCGTGTAGATGGCTTGATAGACGCGGTTAATCGCCCCCGCGGACGCCGTGTCGTGAATCTCCGAAGTCAGCCAGGCCGAGTGAACGAACTGGCACAAATTGAGATCGTGGGGCCTGGTGAGTGTGTAGCCGTTGGCGATGACGTGGTCCACCCGGCCCGAGGCGCGCAGGCGGTCGACGATCCGGTTGGCGGCGGCGGCGAACTGCACCACCCGAAGTAACACCGGGCGCTTGATGACGCGCACCTTTTCCCAAACGGCGCCGGCGCGGATGAGCTCCGGGTCCACCGTTACGCTGACCAACACAACCTGGGCGCCCGCGCGCAGCGCTTGACGGGCGATTTCCAGGTTGATCCGGCCCTGGCCATCGCCGTAAATCAGGTTATGTGCGACGATCGCGATGCGCATACTGCCAGCGCCCCCTGCTGGGCAGGTGGCGGCCTAGTCGGTACACCCCGTAGGATTTAGGCGCTTTCCGCCGCGCGCACCAGGCGGTCTTTCGCCGAGGCGGCCTCCGGAACCTTGCCCGAGCGTGGCAATTGCAAATCGCCAAGTGCCTGTTGCATCAGGCCCGAACCGTTGGCCTCGATGCGATTCGCCAGGAAGGTGGTCCACTCCGACTTGACGATCTGCATGAAGTTTCCGTGGAACCCCTTGATGGAGAATTTCTCCGCGTTCTGGCGGATCGCCGCCGGGTCCCATTCGTATTCCTCAAAGGTTTTGACGGCGTGTTTGAGCGACTCAACGGACTGTTCCGGAAAGAGGATCCCCGTTTTCAGGTGAACGACGCTTTCGGTGACGCCGCCCCGGCCAAAGGCGATCACCGGAGTGCCGCACGCCAGCGACTCCACGGGCGCGATGCCGAAATCTTCTTCGGCCGCAAAGACAAACGCTTTGGCCCGCTGGAGGTAGTGCCGCAGCCGCTCGGGGGTTTGGAACCCGATGAGGTGCACGTTGGGACCGGCCTTGGCGGTCAGCGAGGCCAGTTCCGGGCCCTCGCCAATCACAAAGAGCCTGCGCCCCGGCATCGCATTGAATGCGTCCACGATCAGGTCCACTCGCTTGTAGGGCACGAGCCGCGAAACCGTCAGGTAGAAGTCCTCCTTGGTTTCTCCCAGCGAGAACCAATCCATGTTCACCGGCGGATAGACGGTCTTGGCGGAACGCCGGTAATACTTGTGAATCCGCCGCCCCACGAAGTCGGAATTGGCCACGAAGACGTCAACGTTGTTGGCCGAACGCACGTCCCAATTGCGGATGTAGTGAAGGGTCAGACGCGCCAGAATCGATTTGACGGCCGAGATGGGGCCGCCCTGCTTCAACTGCTGTTTCTTCACGTCCCAGGCATATCGCACGGGCGTGTGGCAATAGCAGATGTGCAGTTGGTCGGGCCTCGTCAGCACGCCCTTGGCCACCATGTAGGAGCTGCTCAGCACCAGGTCGTAAGAGGACAGGTCCAGTTGCTCGATCGCCAGCGGCATCAGGGGCAGATAGGCGCGGTGGTGGCTGCGCGCCAGCGGCATGCGCTGGAGGAACGTCGTGCGCACCGTCTTTCGGCGCATGAAGCCGCGCAAGTTCTCGGGGAGAAAATCGAACAGGCTGAACAGGTCCGCCTTGGGGAACAACGCGATCAACTGTTCCAACACCCGTTCGGCGCCGCCGTAGGTGTAAAGAAAATCGTGAACGATCGCCACCTTCGAATTCGTGAAGAGTTTGGTGATTTCCTCGGTGGAGGCATCGAGCTGGGTCGAATTCACGTAGTCGCCGTCGGCGCTTGGAACGTGCTCGGCGCCTGGCACGTGCACGCCGTTGCTCGGCAATTGCGCCAACGAGAATTCGCCCATGAGCCTGGAAAACAAGGCGACGCGCTGGCCGGAATGTTCCAGGAACATCGATGCGGTCACTTCGACCTCCATGCGCAGCGATTCCCCGCTTCTGCGCTGGGGAACGGGAACTTCCACGGCGATTGAATCCGGCTCGGCCAACTCGGTATCGACGCGGCGCCATCGCCGGACATCGACGGTGCCGTCGCGGCGTGTCAGGGGGAGGTTGATCCTGGCAAAATTGAACTTCTCGCCGCAGGAGCAGATCTGCCGCCACCAGGCCTCGAACGACGTCGCCTCTTGGAATCCCAGCCGCAGCTCGTCGAAAAGCGCCTGATATCGCCGCGTTTCACGGCTGATGGCGCGGTTTCGGCGAATCGCCGTGAGCGTCTCGCGGGCCCGGACCGAGCCGGCGGTGCGAAACAGCAGCGCCAGTGCGATGCAGAACCCGAAGGCCGTCGCCACCGTTGCCCACACGCTGCCGAGGAATTCGACCAGCGCGACCGCCGCCGCCGTCAGCGTCACCCCGTACAGCAGCAGCACGACGTGGTAATGAATCAGCCCGATGTCCAGCAGGCGATGGTGAATGTGTCCGCGTTCGGCGGCGAAGAGGGACTGCCGTTGAATCACGCCGCGCCGCACCATCGTCAGCACGCAATCCAGCAGTGGAATCGACAACGTCAGGGTGGGGAGAATGATCCCGCGCGTCGTTCCGATGCTCTGGCTGGCCAGCACGCAACAACCCGCGAGCGTGAACCCGATGAACAGGCTGCCGGAATCGCCCATGAAGACCGTGGCCGGATTAAAATTGAAAACCAGGAAGCCCAGCAGTGCCCCGATCATCGAAATGCAAATAAGGAGAACGGTGACTTGCCCCGCCATGGCCGCGCCCATCGCGAGCACGCCGAATGCGCACACGACGATCCCCGAGGCCAGGCCGTCCAGCCCGTCGATGAAATTGACGCTGACGGTGACGCCGACGAGCCACAGCAGCGTGATGGGCCAGGAAAACACGCCCAGGCTGAACAAAGACCTTCCCTCGAAGGTCACGCCGTGGATCAATCCCCCGGAGCCGCAGAAGGTCGCGGCGGCGCCCATAAGCACCAGGAACTTGAATTTCGCGCCGATGTGACCCAGATCGTCGATGAGTCCCAGCCCCAACACGCACGTGGAGGCGAACAGAAGCGTAAGAACCATCCCCGTCTGTTCGTGGGACATGGACAATTCGTTGCGCATGGTGATGAGAATGGCGGCGAAGGGCGCCAACGCCGACAGCGCGATGGCCAACCCGCCAAGCCGCGGTATGGGCTTCCGATGGATCTTGCGAAACCCCGGCACGTCCAGAAGCCCCAGCGTCGCGGCACACGTGATCAGCAGCGGCGTGGAGCACAGGACCAGCAGCAGCGCAAAGCCGCCGCAAAAAAGGCACATTTCAAAGGTGCTCACAATTTCACCTCCCGTTCCAATAGTCACCCAACGACCAATAGTCACCCAACATTTCGATTCACAGAAGCGTCAAGAAAGTTTGAAGCGCGATGCTAATCGGCAGGCTCGAGCATGTTCGCGTCGATTTCCAAAGCGGCGCCCTGGCCAAGAATGCTGACCTGAAGGACAACCCGGATCGTGCCGTTTTGCCGAACGATGATCCCTTCAATTCCCCGCATCGGTCCGTGCGCCACCCGGCAATGTTTTCCCACGGCCGCGAACGGATATAGCGTCAGTTGGTGCTTGCACGCCAACGTCCGGCGAATCGCGTCCAGTTCCGACACGAATCGCTCGCGCTGAAGGACCGGAAGGGTCTGACAAATCCTGTTGGTGCGGAAAACGCGCTGGCGGTCCTCCGCGTCGCCGCAGAAAAATACGTACGATGGAAACAGCGGGCTGAGGACCTTTCGCCGGCGGCCCCCCCACAGGGCGGTTCGCTCGATCATCGGCAAAAAGAACGGGATTTCGCAGGCCAGAAGCTCCCATGCCAGCGCCTTCTCAAAGCGCGACTTGGTGTGCGCGACCCACCAGTTTCCCTTCAGGTCAACCAGGCTGTCGACCCCGTCGGGCAGCATGGGCGGGTTTTCAACCAATTTGAGCATCGACAAACTCGAATAAAGTCCGGCGCAACCGAGGCCCGGGCGCACTTCGTCCCCGTCGGCGCACGGAGCGCTTTCAAAAAAATCCAGACGGGTAGGATCGCGACCCTTTCCGAGGTGTTCTAACCCGAAGGCGCTTCAACCCACACCGTTACAGCAAATCACGCCATCCCTGGACATGTCCGGCAACGAACGATGCCTTGACAGCCTCGCATCCTTCGCGCCGATCCTGCGAATCCCACAAGATTTGGTCTCATGCGATCTCTCCGCCCCTTCACATTTGCGCTTCTTCCTCGCGGGTGTTACGCACCACGATGGAAGTGGTTGGATTTTCAACATCGCCGTTGCCGTTGCGTCCATTGCCACGGCGGTTCGTGCGATAGGCATAATATTGGTAATACTGCCCGTTCCGTTTGAACGCCACGTCGTTGACCACCACGCCGAGCACGTGGGCGCCCACGGACGCCAAGGCGTCCAGGGCCTGATCCGCCAATCGCCGCGTGGATTTGCCGGCGCGCAGGGTCAATATCGTGCCGTCGCACGACGCCGCCAGGACTCGCGCATCCGACACGGGAATGACGGGCGGCGAATCCACGAACACCTGGTCATAGCTCTGCGACGCCACTTTCAAGAGGTCCAGCAGCGCGCGGCTGTTCAGAAGCTCGGCCGGATTCGTGGGCAGATTGCCGCAGGGAAGAATCTCCAGTTTGTCGATGCTGGTTTTCTTCACGACATCGGACAGTTTGGCCATTCCCGCCAAAACCTCCGAGAGTCCACGTTCATCATTCAGCGAGAAAATTTTGTGTTGCATCGGGTTGCGGAAATCCGCGTCGATCAGCAGCACGCGCCGGCCCACCTGCGCGATGCTGATCGCCAGATTGGCCGCCAGCGTCGTCTTTCCGTCGGTGGCCAGCGGAGAGGTGATAAGAATGGTCTTCGCCGGTTGGTCCCCAAGGCCGAAGTAGATGGCGGTCCGGATCGCGCGATACGCCTCGGCGACGTTCGACGCGGGGTGCAGATGCATTTCCTGCCCGCGATGCACCATCGCCATGGCCGGCCGCATTTTTCCCAGACGCCGAATATGGCTGGCGAATTCCACATAGGTCCGCCATGACGGGCCGAAATGAGTGAACCGCGTGGCGACCAGGTTCTTTGCCGAGATGTGAGGCACCGCGCCCAGAATCGGAAGACCCAGGAAATTGGCGGTCTCTTCGACCGATCGCAGCGGCTGCTCCATCATCTCGCGCAGCAGCGCGCTGCCCAGACCGACCATCAATCCGATGACCATCGCCATTCCCATCACCTGGAAACTTCTGGGACGAATGGGATTGAACTCGGGTTTGGCGGTCTCCAGCACGGACGCGGTCAGATGTCCCACGTCCTCGGTCAAATTTACCGCTTTGATGCGGCTGTCAAGCATCTCCAGCTCCCGCTGCGAGCCTTGCGATTGCTGGAGGAGCTGGTCGTATTCGGCCTCCTTGGCGTTCAAGTCGATCGCGTTGGGGCGTTCGGCATCGACGGCCAGTTTGAGCGCCGTCTCGCGCCGCGAAGCCGCGTCGAAATCCGCCCTTAATATCGACAGATACGTCGCCGCCGCCGCTTGATTCTCCTGTTCGATCTGCTGCTCGATCAATTCCAGGCATTGCCAGGTTGCGATGAGTTCCGGATTCTTCGGTCCCAATTCGGCGCTCTGCTCCAGGAACCTCTGCCGCTGTTCGTCGTAGGCGCTGACCAGAACCGGATCGACTCCGGACCCCGGGTTGGCGGCTGCGTATTGCGGATCGACGCTGTTCAGCAGCCTCCTCAATTGGGATGCATCATTTTTGAAGGCCTCGGCCTGCTGGACCGCGACCGTCATGTCCAACGTGTGCATTTGCGCCGCGGTCAGCGACTCCGTCAGGGCGGTAAACCGAGCCGGCAATAGCTTGCCAATGTCGTATCCCAGCGCCAACGAGGGATTCGCCTTCTTGAAATCCAGAATTCGCTGCTGATTGGCGCGCAGTTCATCCTCGCGCTTTTGCCATTCGCCCTGCAAAATCCTCAAGACCTCGACGGCCGTCGACCGATGCTGCTCCGATTGATAGCCGATGTAGGCCTGCACCACGCCGTTGACGATCGTCGCCGCGTCCCGCGGTTCGCTGGACTCCATTGAAACCGTGATGAGATCGCCTTGTTTCTGCGGCGCCGCGCCAACCGTGCTCTTCAGGAACGCCACGGGATTATCGATTCCCTGGAGACACTTGGCGGAGGCAACCTCGGGTTGCTGGACGGCCCGGCTCAGAATCGCGGTGGAGTGAATCACCTCGCACTGGGTGAACAAATACCCGGAGTAATCTCCCGGCGTCGAAAGCGCATCGCTGATGATGTTGGGGACCGCCTGCTGAATATAGAGGATCGAACTACTGCTGTAGACGGGAGTCGCCCGCGACAGATAAAAAGCCCCCGCTCCCACGGCCGCCGCCAGACACGCCAACACGATCCAACGGCTGCGCCACAGCATCAGCAGCACTCCCACCGAGGGGCGCTCCGAGCCGTTGATTCCAGAAATGGTCAATCGCTCCACCCTGGAATTTTCCGTCATTGTCCGATTAACTGATCTCTGGCGTTCGATCATCGCTATGCACCCATCTCCAGCGGCATTGAAGTGGCATTCGCAGCCTCCAAGCGTCTGGTTCCATCAATTGTCACCCACGGTCACTTAACAATTGCCAGCAAACTCGACCCTCGTCAGGGCAAAACAAATTCAGGGTTTGGGCCGTCACCGCCTTCAGGGCGGATCAACAGGCAGCTGGCGCGTCTCTGCGTTTTCGTCGCTCGAACTGACCGTCACCAACAGGCAATTTGTGCCCCTTCACGTGAAACGCGTTATATGTCCCCGTCTCGAACCCACGCACATGAGCTTAAAATAATTTCGACGGGAGCCCAAAAAATATGTTGCAGGTAGAATGCACCCGCGGCGCTTCAATGTCAATAAGTTTCCGTTTTTTTTCAAAACTTCATACTTGTCCCCACTTTGTCTAACCTTAAATCGCGCCGCCTTTTGCAGCGCTTCAATCGGAGTTGAAAAAAGGGGCTATTGGCGTTATTCCTAAAAAGGCGCCCAACGCAGCAATTCCCATGCCGACGCAATGACGCCATTGGGCCGGCGCCGGGAAGCCTACCCGTTGGGGTTTTCCCCCATTTCCCGTCATATTAGAAGATTTTGGAAGAGTGCGCTCCATTTAACACCTGTAACACCTGTAACCTTTGTGCCACCCGCCAGGCAACCTCAAGCGGATTGCAATATTGGCAACGGCCTGCGGACCGCGTCGCGCTTGCCGAGGTATTCGCCTCCATGATGACGCGCGTAATGCGCACAATTGTTGCACGGAGAAGGAAATTCCCCATCCGGCACGGGGCCGCGCGTAAACAACTGCCGCGCGCGCTGCACGCTGGGATCGTTAAATGCCTCCATAACGGATTGTTCATGGAGGTTGGCGTATTGCGAAACGTTCTGATAGATGAGGCAGCGCGCCGCTTTCCCGTTTGAATTCAGCACCAACGAACGCCACAGGAAATAGCATGGCCAATTGTAGCGCGGCTCGATTTTGGACGTCATATCGCTATCCAACCGAATATCGCTATCCAACCGACCCGTATTCGGCAGCCAATAGCTTTCCAAGTCCGCGTTCCACTCCATTCCACGAAGCGGCGAAAAACGAATATAAACGCCCAGCTTATCCGCCAACTTCTGTGCCGCATCGACTTCATGCACGTTGTGCGCATGCACCAGAAACTGCCATTCGACGTAGGTGCGCGACCGCTGCTTTCGCCGCTCGGCCAGAACCATCTCCAATCCCCCCATCGCGTCCTCGTACCTGCCGCCCGTGCGGTAAACCTCGTAGCTGCTCTGCGATATCCCGTCGATCGCGCAGACCAGATGGTCCAGACCGCAACTGACCATTTCCGCGGCATTGGCGGGGCGGATCAGCGTGCAGTTCGTGCTCATCAAAGTGAAGATTCTTCGGCGGTGCGAATGTTCGATGATCTTACGCGTCAGCGGCCAATCGAGCAGCGGCTCACCCTGTCCGAAGATCTGGCATTGAAATAAATAGTCCCCCACCTCGTCCAGAATCCTGTCATACAGCTCAATCGACAATTTGCCTGCATCGCCCCGGCGCGCCAGCGGAAATACCTGCCGATCGCATAGTGGGCAATCGAGGTTGCAATAATACAGCGGCTCAAGAAACAGGATAAACGGCGCCGAACGCACGTCGGTGATCCTTCGGCGATAGGCATATTCCGTGCGTATTGCGTTCACGATTTTCCGTACGCTGCTATATCTCAGCAGCGACAGACCATAGACGCGCCATAGCCTTCCGTAATTCTGATAGTTCATCAGACCCATAAGGAACCTCAAGCAAAGAATGCAAAAGCCTGCATTCGGCGGTATGTTCAATCCTGACTGTCAGTCAACAACAAATTCACCCAAAAACGAACGCACCCAACGGTTGGCATAGCGCGCTTATAGTCCCCAGCGCGGGCTGGCTAAAAATACAAATCAGAATGGATTAAGCAAGAAAAATCAGTTTTCGCGCCAATTAAGATTTAGTGAGCCTTTCAGCGTCAGAATGGTTGAGTTCGCTACTGTTGCCGCATTCCCCTCCAAGGCTCGGCGAAGTCTGGCGAAGTGAAATGGGATGCTGTACCATCGCGCACGGCGCCCGGAAAAACCGAGGGAAACCAAGGTTTTGCAGGCGTTAACGAGGTTTCTTGGAGAGGTGGCAGAGTGGTTGAATGCGCCGGTTTCGAAAACCGGTCTGCCCGAAAGGGTAGCGGGAGTTCGAATCTCCCCCTCTCCGCTTTGTTTAGAGAATGGGTTTTTTCACCAAGAAACGCCGCGTCGTCGCAGGACGGCGCGGCGTTGTGTTGGGCAAAAGGGCCTTTATCTACAACAAGTTGCCACGGTTCCCGTGGCTTGACGGAGAGGTGTCGATCCGAAATCGTTAAGTTCGAACCGATTTTTCTCAAAAAATCGCGTCGTTCGCTCTCCTGTCCATTTTCCGTCAATAAAAGGGCTTGTTTGCTGGCCTTTACGAAACGGATGGCCGGTTCGAACCAGTTGGCTCGGTTGGCCTCTGCGGCAGTTAGTTTCTCCTTCAATTCTTGCTTTCGCTCGATAAGTTCACCTTTGGCCTGCCGGTATTCATCGAGGGAAAGCACCTTGTCGAGGTACGCCTGCATCAAGCGGTCCAGCTTTTGGTCGTTCTCCGCAATCTGCGACCGGAAGGATTGCAGGCAATCCTGGCGGGAGTCCTTATCCTCATTCTGCTCGGTCTCGATCTCCTGAATCATCCAGTCCGTCCATTCGGGCGGTAGGGCGATGAGGCGAAGGTAATCGACCACCTGAGCCGAAATGCTCTCCTCCCGCACATAGGGCTGCGAGCAATCCTTCTTCACCCGCTTGGTGCAACGAAGGTAGTTGTTGCCTTTCTGCGTTTCGGTGGTAATGAAGCAGCCGCACTCCCCGCACCGGAACACTCCGCGATACATGAACGGCTTGTATTTGGGTGCTTTCGGTCTGCTCCGGTGGCTGACGACAGACGTATCACAGAGGCCAACCCCCGGTATCGCTTTCCGTCCGGCCGTGAGAGAAACGGGGTTTACTACGACTTTCAGAAATCCCTGTTTCTCTACAACGGCTTTGTCCTCGCCCGCGACGGCAGATTCCGGGAGATTCAGGTTGTCGAAAGCTTCACCGCCTGTTGGTGGCTTCGGCAAAATGGATTTCATAACGTCGTCGGCTTGATGGGGGCAAGTTGCAGTTCTCAACAAGCTGATCTTATCGTCCGGCTCGTCGTGCCGGGCGGGCTGGTGACAATACTGACCGACGGCGACAAAGCCGGGGACCATCACGCGTACGAAGGGCTTCATCGGTACCAATCAGATGGAGGCCACGAAATATCCTGATGCGATTCACCACATAATCGTATTTTATAATGAAGCAAATAAGGCCCGCGTGTTTTACAAGTATGACGGAAGCATTCGCTTTTTGAAAACGG
>JBEKKC010000005.1:0-111138 GCA_050010915.1 Tepidisphaeraceae bacterium
CCGCCTTTTTCACATCCAAAGCAGTAAAACCGCTGCTTGGAAGGACTTACCGAAAAGGATGGCGTCTTTTCCTGATGAAATGGGCAAAGCCCAACAAAATCTCGTCCTCGCCGCTTCAGCCGAACCGTCTGCCCGATGAGAGCAACGATATCCGTGGCCTGTAAAATACGACTCTTGGCATCGTCAAAAGTGGTATACGCTTCGGCGCGCATTTCACGGTCACCCTGAAGCGAAGCAAGTCAGAATCCGCTCCGCTTAAAACCCCTAAACCCTTCGCGCAACTAGCGTAAGAAGACGCCGCCTGAAGGCGCTCCCATTGAATATAGCACCGGTTCGGCAGAGGGTCAAATAATCTTCGCCACTTCGTTGCCACGTCCGGTAAATATGGGCCGCGGAGTAATAATCGCTATCTTTTCGCCAAATGCCCGCCGCGCGCCGCAGGGCTATGTGGAACTCGCTTGCATGCTATAGTAGGCCATTGCGGAAACCGACATGACGCGCTTTACGCTCGAAATCGAAACCGACGGCAGCAACGACATCATCAATTTGAATGTCCCGCTCAAATCCCGCCTGAAGGATCTGAAAGGCGAAGGGGTGCTGCACCTGTTCATCGTTGGCAGCACGGCCGCGCTGACCACATTGGAATATGAATCCGGCCTGGTGAAGCACGACGTGGCGGAGGTGATGCAACGGCTGGTCCCGGATGATGCCCACTACCTGCACGAAGCCACCTGGAACGACGACAATGGCCACAGCCACGTGCGCGCTGCCCTGGTCGGGCCGAGCGTGACGGTTCCGTTTGCCGATGGCCGGCTGCTGACCGGCGAATATCAGCAGCTCGTCCTGATGGAATTCGACACCCGCCCCCGCCGGCGAACCGTCATCTGCACGGCGCTGCCGTGAGATTCAATGTCATCGCCGCCCGCGCGATCGATGCAGGTCCGGCTCCCTGTGCGCTTTGCCGGTGGTTTGCAACAGGCGAATGGCCTTGGCCTGGTCGCCGGTCTTGAACACGCCGGTCGTTCGCCCGCCGGGCGCTCCGCTGGTGCAATAGGCGTAATTGATGTTGATGTGGTTCTGCCCCAGGACCGATGCAACGTCGGCCAGCGCGCCGGTCTGATTAGGCAGATCGACGCACAACACTTCCGTCTCGGTCATCGGCAGATTCAGATTCGACAGGACGGCGGCGGTGGCCTTGGAATTTTCCGCCACCAGGCGCAGGACTCCGTGTTCCTGCGAATCCACCAGCGTCATGGCGACGATGTTGATCTTCTCATCCGCCAGCGCCCGCGTCACCTGCGCCAGGACTCCGGGTTTGTTCACCAGAAAAACGCTGAACTGCACGGACGTGCGAATGTTGGCCATCGTGTTCCTTCTCCACTAACAGATCATACGATTCTATCCCTCAACGAAGGCCGGCACAAAAGAATTCGGCGCCCAAATGGATTGTCATCAAACAAGCCTCGAAATATGCTGCTGATGTCAGCAAATTGTCGGAACATGAGTCAGAGTTCTACATCATCATCTCGGGCAAGAGGTCAGTCGGGTCGGATTGAGACGCGATACGAGCGATGTCCCCTTTGCCAAAGTCTCGATATACGTCTCAGAGACGAGAAGGTGACCGTCACAACTTCCAACGGCCGGCGGGTGGCGCTCAACCTTCGTCAATGGAAATGCGGGAATTGCGGTGAATCCTTCCTGACTTCGGATTCCCGGCGGCAGTTGGATAAGGCATTACGTTTGACCCCTGTCGCGCCGTGAATACACCGATCTCTGCGACGAGGGGTCTGCCAGAGTGTTAAATCATTCCCGCCAATGAATTGACCGCTTCTTTTTGCGTCGGCATGACTTTCAGCACGCGGTCGAGGCGGGTGATGCGGAGCAGTTCCGTCAGCTTGCCCTTCACGCCGCAAAGCAGCAGCTTGCTTTGGGGCAACGCCGAAAGCCGGCGATTGAGGCCAATCACGATCCCGATCGCCTGGCTGGAGAGAAACTCGACCCTTGAAAAGTCCAATACGAGCACGCGCTTGTCCTGCTCGTCCACCAGCTTGAAAAGCTGCTCTTGAATCGATTCCAATTGGGCCGGCTCCATCAGCGACGGGACGCGGAACTCGATTACCGTGGCTTTGTCGATTTGCGTGACCAGGTATTCGGAGGCCATGGGCGGAGTTTGCATGACGGCCCAACAAAATGCAACAAAAATTGAACCGACCAAGAATTGAACCGCCAAGACACCGAGACGCCAAGATTAGGAACGAATGTCGCATTCCCCACCTTGGCGTCTCGGGGTCTTGGCGGTTCAAATTCAATTCTTCGAACGGCGGCCAAGCCATGATCGCAGCTAGAATCCTTGCAGAGAGGTATTCCATGAAATCCATCAATCCCGCAAACGCACAAGTGATTGCCGAGTATGCCGAGCATACCGCGGTGCAAATTGAGCAAAGGCTGCAATCGGCCGAGAAGGCCTTCGGGCAATGGCGGTCGGTGTCCATCCAAGATCGCGGCTCGCTGCTGAAGGAAGCCGGGGCGGGGTTTCGGCGAAAGCGCGATGAGTTGTCGCGGCTGATGGCCATGGAAATGGGCAAGCCGATCGCGGCGGGGGAAGCCGAAGTGGAAAAGTGCGCCGGGGCCTGCGATTTCTTCGCCGAAAATGCGGCGTCGTTCCTGGCCCAGCGCCAAATCCAATCGGATGCGTCGCGGAGCTACGTCCGGTTCGATCCGCTGGGGCCGGTGCTGGCGATCATGCCGTGGAATTTCCCGATCTGGCAGGTCATCCGCTTCGCGGCGCCGGCGCTGATGGCCGGGAACGTCGCGCTGCTCAAACACGCTCCCAACGTGCCGGGATGCGCGCTGGCCATCGAGCGGACTTTCACCGATGCCAAATTTCCGCCGGGAGTGTTTTCGACCTTGTTGATCGAAGACAACCTGGCGGCGGAAAAGTTGATCGGTCATCCCGCGATCCGCGCGGTGACGCTGACCGGCAGCGAACGCGCCGGCAGGGCGGTGTCGGCGGCGGCGGGACGGGCGCTCAAAAAAACCGTCATGGAATTGGGCGGGTCCGATCCGTTCATCGTCTTGGCCGACGCTGACGTCCCATCCGTCGCCGCCCGTGCGGCGGAGGCGCGCTGCATCAACAGCGGCCAAAGCTGCATCGCCGCCAAGCGGTTCATCGTCGAGCGCGCCATCGCCGACGAGTTTGAAGCGGCGATGATCGCCGCGATGGCCGCGATGAAGGTGGGGGACCCGCTCGATCGCGCGACGCAGGTTGGACCGCTGGCCCGCCTGGATCTGTTGGAAACGTTGGACCGCCAGGTTCGGCGCAGCGTCGAGCAAGGCGCCAGGCTGCGGCTCGGCGGCAGGCGGCGAGCCGGCAAGGGGTTCTTTTATGAGCCGACCGTTCTGGCCGACGTTCGTGCGGGAATGGCGGCATTTGACGAGGAGACGTTCGGCCCGGTGGCGGCGGTGGTGCGCGCCAACGATGCCGCCGACGCGGTGCGGCTGGCCAATTGCTCTCGCTATGGCCTGGGCGCCAGCATCTGGACCCGGGACATCGACCGCGCCCAGATTCTCGCGGGCGACATGGAATCCGGCGCCGTTTTCGTCAACGGTATCGTCAAATCCGACGCGCGTCTGCCCTTCGGCGGCGTCAAGAACAGCGGCTGGGGACGCGAATTGTCCCAATTCGGCATTTACGAGTTCGTGAATATCAAGACAATATGGGTGAAATAGGCCAGTGGAAATCCCCAAGGGACGTACCTTAGAATCTTCCCCCCGGCTTTATCAAGGCAAAGGAAGGATGATGCTTCGTCGAATTTCTGTTTTGCTGATCGCCGCCGCGGCGATGGGGTTGGCGGTGGAAAGCGGGTGCAACCGCGCCAGCGCGGGAGGCGGGTTCACCATGCCGCCGCCGGTCGTGACAACCGCTCCGGTGGTAACCCAGGACGTGCCGGCCTATCTCGACGAGATCGGCAAGACAACCGCGACGGAGGTCGTCAACATCGTTCCGCAGGTTTCGGGCAAGATCGTCGGGAGAGATTTTGAGGACGGCACCGATCTGCACACGGGCCAGGAGCTGTTTGCGATCGATCCGCGACCGTACCAGGCGGCGCTGGATCAGGCCCAGGCGTTGTTGGAGCAAAACCAGGCGCAGCTCGTCAATGCCAAGGCCAATTTCACGCGCATCGCCAGCGAATTGCCGAGCAAGGCCGTATCGCAACAGGACTACGACAATGGCAAGAGCGCGGTGGACGTGGCGGATGCCAACGTGAAGGCGGCGCAGGCGGCGATAGAGACGGCGAGCTTGAATCTGGAGTACTGCACGATCAAGTCGCCGATCGACGGCCGGGCGGGCCAGCGGCTGGTGGACGCGGGAAACATCGTCAACGCCAATTCGACCAGCCTGCTGAGCATTCAGAAGCTCGTGCCGATTTATGTCGATTTCACCGTCGCGGAAAACGACCTCGGCCAGGTCAGGGAAAATCTGGCGAAGGGCCCGCTGAAGGTACTGGTGGAGTCGCCGGACGATCCGGGGCGGAACATCGAGGGCGAGGTGACGTTCCTGGACAACTCCGTTCAGGACGGCACGGGCACGATCCGGCTTCGCGCCACGGTCCCCAACAAGAATCGCCAACTTTGGCCGGGGCAGTTTGTCCACGTGCGGCTGGTCTTGTACACCATGCGCGATGCCAAGTTGATTCCCGCCAATGCGGTGCAGGTGGGGCAGGCGGGGTCGTACGTGTTCGTGATTCATGCCGATAATACGGCGGAGCAGCGAAACGTAACGACCGGGCAGCGCCAGGGCGACGAGATCGTGGCGCTGGACGGCTTGAAAGAGGGGGAAACCATCGTGCACACCGGACAACTCATGGTGATTTCGGGCGGGCCGGTGACCGTGCTGGCCTCGGCACCGCAGGCGGCGCAGGGAGCGGCGAAATGAATTTGTCGGAGCCGTTCATTCGCCGCCCGGCGATGACCACGTTGTTGACGGTGACGTGCATCCTATTTGGGGTGATGGCGTATCGCGCGCTGCCGGTGAACGATCTTCCGGCGGTGGATTACCCGGTGATCACGGCGCAGGTGAGTTATCCGGGGGCAAGCCCCGAGACGATGGCCGCCAACGTCGCCACGCCGCTGGAAAAGCAGTTCATGCAGATTTCCGGGTTGCAGTTGGTGACCAGTTCAAGCGGTCAGGGGCACACCAGTTTCACGCTGCAATTCGACCTGAGCAAGAGCCTGGACGCGGCGGCGACGGACGTTCAGGCGGCGATTACGCAGGCGGCGGGAAGCCTGCCGATCGATTTACCCTCGCCGCCGACCTTTTCCAAGACCAATCCCAACGACCAGGCGATCATGTACCTGGTGATGGTGAGCGACACGGTCACCGCGGGCGAGTTGTACAACTACGCCAGCACGGAGGTGGCCCAGCGCATCACCATCCTGCCCGGCGTTTCACGAGTCGATACCTACGGCACGAAATCGGCGGTGCGGATCAAGGCCAACCCGTCGGCCCTGGCCATTCGAGGATTGACGATCAACGACCTGGCGGCGGCGATCCAGACCGGCACCACCTCCGTCGGCGCGGGGCAGTTCGACAGCGAGCATCGCACGTTTCTGTTGCAGCCCCAGGGCCAGCTAACCGACGCGGCGCAGTATTCCAATTTGATCATCGCCAACGTCAACGGTTCGCCGGTTCACCTGCGCGACGTTGCCAAGGCGGAAGATACCATCCAGGACGAGCGGGTTGCGTTGCATTTCTGGAACCGCACGTGGTCGGTGCCGTCGGCAACGGTGGTCCTGGCCGTTTTTCGCCAGGCGGGAACCAACGCCGTCGCCGTCGCCCAGTCCGTCCGCGATCTCATGCCCCCAATTCAGCGGCAATTGCCGGCGTCCATCAACTTGTACCTGGTCTATGACCGGTCCCAATCCATCGTTCGTTCCGCCAACGACGTGCAAAAGACCCTGCTCACCGCCTTCGTGCTGGTGGTGCTGGTGATTTACGCATTTCTCGGCCGGGCCAACGACACGCTGATTCCCATCGTCGCCCTGCCGCTATCGCTGCTGCTGACCTTGATCGTCATGCAAATTCTGGGGTACAGCTTGGACAACCTGTCGCTGATGGCGCTGACGCTGGCGGTCGGGTTCCTGGTGGATGACGCGATCGTTTTCCTGGAGAACACCGTCAGCCGGATGGAGCACGGCGAAGGCGCCCTGGAGGCGTCGATTCACAGCGCCAAGCAGATCAGCTTCACGATCCTGGCGATGACGATTTCGCTGGCGGCGGTGTTCGTGCCGCTGGTATTCATGCCGGGATTGGTGGGGCGGATTTTCCGCGAGTTCGCGATCACCATCATCGTGGTGATTTTCGCGTCGGGGATCGTGTCGCTGACGCTGACGCCGATGATGTGCTCGCGCATGTTGGCCCGCCGGGGCAAAACGCTTCGCCGCACCCGCATGGAGCGCATCGGCACGAAGGTCATCGACCGCGTGCTGTTCGTTTACGGGAAATCACTGTGGTGGTTCCTGCGCTACCGGTGGATTTCGCTGGCGATCTGGCTGGTCACGCTGGCCGGGACGCTGTGGCTGTTCTACGAGGTGCCCAAGAGCTTCCTGCCGATCGGCGACAGCGGATTCATCCGCGGCGTCATGATCGGCCAGGAGGGGGCGTCCTACCAACAGATGCGCGTCTACCAAGACCAGGCCGACAAGATCATGCGGGCCAATCCGGCGGTGGAGACGACGTTCACGATGACGGGCAATTCGCAGTTTTTGCCGTCGAACCAGGGATTCATGCTGGCGTTCCTGGGGGATGCCGGCACGCGGCCGCCCATCGTGGCGGTCACCGGACAGTTGATGGCGAAAATGTTCCAGATCGTCAACGCGCTGGTGATCCTACAGCCTTCGCCGGTGTTGCAGATCAGCACCGGCGCCACCCAGAGCAACCAGGGCAAATATGCCTACGCCATATCGGGCATCAATATCGACCAGGTTTACACGGCGGCCAACAAGCTGGCGGCGTCGATGCATTCGCGCCGCGATCTTTTCGCGACCGTTTCCTCGGATTTGTTCACGCACACGCCGAACCTTCAGATCAACATGATGCGCGACGCGGCGTCCAGCTACGGCGTCTCGGCCGCCGCGATCGAAAACGCCATCCGACAGGCGTATTCGCAGAATTACGTCTATCTCATCAAGAAGCCGGAGGACCAGTTTCAGGTCATCCTCGAAGCCGAGGACAAGGACCGGGCCATTCCGTCGGATCTCTCGCGGTTGTACGTCCGGTCGGATGACGGACGGCGGTTGATACCCTTGCCGGCGGTCGCCAGTTGGCAGGAAGCCATCGGCCCGCAGAACGTCAACCACATCAACCAGTTCACGTCGGCGACGATCTACTTCAATCTGAACCCCGGGGTTCCCGTGGGCAACGCGACGCAGTTCATCGAGGACGCCGCGGCCAACGTGGTCCCGCCCGGCGTGCGCGGCGACCTCCAGGGCGAGGCCAAGGATTTCACCGAAACCATCCGCGTTCTCAGCTTCCTCATTCTGCTGGCGGTCTTCGTCATGTACGTCATCCTCGGCATCCTCTACGAAAGCTACGTGCACCCCATTACCGTGCTCTCCTCGCTGCCCGTGGCCCTGGTCGGCGGCTTGCTCACGCTGTACATCTTCGGCGCCGATGCCTCGCTCTACGCCTTCATCGGCCTGTTCCTGCTGATGGGGATCGTCAAGAAGAACGGCATCATGCTGATCGACTTCGCGTTGCAGCGGATGGCCCAGGGCCAGAAGAGCGTCGATGCCATTCACGACGCCAGCATGAACCGTTTCCGCCCGATCATCATGACCACGCTGGCCTCGCTGATGGGGGCGTTGCCGATCGCGCTCGGCTTCGGCGCGGATGGGGCCTCGCGCCGGCCGCTGGGGTTGGTCATCGTCGGCGGACTGATCGTCTCGCAGTTCATCACCCTCTATATCACGCCGGTGATCTACCTCTATCTGGAACAATTCCAGGAGCGGGTGCTGGATCGGACCAGCTTCTTCCATTCCGTGCGGCACGTCAAAGCCGAGGACGTGAAGGTCATGGGCCATGAGGTCGGCGTCGTCAACGGCGACGGCAACGGGGCGGAAAAAGAAATCCCCGAGGCGAAGATCGCCCCGGGCAGATAATCGCTCGGCGGTTGCAAATCCGCCGCCGGCGCATAGATTAAACTCCGGATTTTTGCGGGAGTTCAATGGCCTTGCATTTTCTCGCCCAACAAACGCCCGATTCGCCCGTCAGTTCCTGGGCGCCGGTGGTTCTGCTGGTGGTGATCGGCATCGGCTTCGCCTTTGCCAATATCGCCCTGTCCCTGTGGATCGGTCCCAGACGAACCGGCCCGGGCAAGGAAACCGCCTACGAAAGCGGAATGGTCCCCATCGGCGACGCCCGCAAACGGTTCAACGTCCGCTTTTACGTCGTCGCAATGGTCTTCCTGGTCTTCGACGTTGAAATCGTTTTCTTTTACCCCTGGGCGACCATTTTCGCCAAGCACGTCCATGACGGTACCAACGAAGACGGACTTATCCTGCTCATGGAAATGATCACTTTCGTGGCGATCCTTCTGGTGGCCTATTTTTACGCCTGGGGCAAAGGGGTGTTCAGGTGGGACTGAGATAAAATCCGAAAGTGCGAAATCCGAATTAATTCGTCATTTGGTCATTCGGATTTGATTCGTCATTCGGATTTCGGATTTCCGCAAATCGGCCTGATCCCGTACTATAATCCGATCATGGACACCCAGACCCTTCCCGACAACGTCCTGACCACCCAGCTCAAGAAGCTCGTGAATTGGGCTCGCCGCAGTTCGCTCTGGCCGATGCCGTTCGCGACGGCGTGCTGCGGCATCGAATTGATGGCCACGGCGTCCAGCCGATTCGACCTCGCCCGCTTCGGGGCCGAGGCGATGCGGTTCAGCCCGCGGCAAAGCGATCTGCTCATCGTCGCCGGGCGCGTCTCGATCAAAATGATGCCGGTCTTGCAGCACATCTATCAGCAGATGACCGAACCGAAATGGGTCATCAGCATGGGCGCATGCGCCAGCACCGGCGGCGTGTTCGACGCCTACGCCACCATCCAGGGGATCGACCAGTTCATGCCCGTTGACGTGTACGTCCCCGGCTGCCCTCCCCGGCCGGAAACGCTCATCGAAGGCATCATGGCCATTCAGCGCATGATCGACGAAGACGGTTTCCCCCCCGCCGGCAAACGCCGCCCGCTGCAATTGGCCATCGAACCCAATTATTCTCCCGCCGCCCAACCTGCCGGAATCCCCATCACCATTGGCCGAAGAGCGATCTGATTACTGAAACGGATCCACCGCCGTGCTGAGGTTCTCGAAGCGCGTCGTCTTGTTCGAAAACGTCAGCTTGATCGTGCCGGTCGGGCCGTTGCGCTGCTTGGCGACGATCACTTCGGCAATGTTGTCCGGCTGAAAATCCGGCTCGCTCATGCGGTAGTAATCCTCGCGATGCAAGAGCATCACCACGTCGGCGTCCTGTTCGATGCTGCCGGATTCGCGAAGATCGCTCATCCTCGGCCGATGTCCGTCGCGGCCTTCGGTGGCACGGTTTAACTGCGACAGGCATATCACCGGGATGTTCAGTTCGCGGGCCACGGATTTCACCACCCGGGAAATCTCGCTGATTTCCTGCTGCCGGCTTTCGGAGCCGGGGTTGTACATCAGTTGCATGTAATCGACCATCAGACATTTCACGTCATGCTTGAGCTTCAGGCGGCGGGCCTTGGCGCGCAGTTCCAGCGGCGTCATGCCGGCCGAATCGTCCACCCAGATCGGCGCCTTGGAAAGCCCGGTGACGGTCTGGGCGAGTTGCTGGAACTCCGAGGCGTTGAGCATTCCGCGGCGGACTTTCTGGGCATCGATGTTGGCGCGGGAGCACATCAATCGCTGGGCAAGCTGCTGTTTGCTCATTTCCAGGGAGAAGATGCCGCAGGGGAGCTGCAAGTCCGCGGCGAGGTGCTCGATGATGTTCATCGCGAAGGCGGTTTTTCCCATGGAGGGGCGGGCGGCGACGATGAGCATTTCGCCGTTCTGCATGCCGTTCAGCATGTCGTCCAGTTCGTAAAACCCGCTCTCCAGGCCGCGGCGGCCCT
This sequence comes from Tepidisphaeraceae bacterium, assembly GCA_050010915.1. Lineage (GTDB taxonomy): Bacteria > Planctomycetota > Phycisphaerae > Tepidisphaerales > Tepidisphaeraceae > PALSA-1353. The sequence goes on from JBEKKC010000005.1 coordinate 10,145, forward strand.
TTTCCTCGAGCATTTCGTAGACCTCGTGCGCCACTTCGCCGAGGCTGCTGATCGAGCCGGTGGTCTTTTTATCCGCGATCTCGAAAATCCGGCGCTCGGCCTTGTCCAGCACGACGTCGGCATGCTCGTAGGGGGCGTACGCGTCGCGGAGGATGTCGTTGCTGGCCCCGATCAGTTGCCGCAGCATCGCCTTCTCGCGCACGATTCCGGCGTAGTGCAATCCATGCGCCGCCGACGGGACGCAATTCAGGATTTGCGCGATGTACTCGGTGCCCCCGACCTCCTCCAGCAACTGCCGCTTGACCAGTTCCTCGAACAAGATCACCGAATCGATCGGGCGGTTCAGTTCGTAGAGCTTCAGCAGAACGTCGAAAATGATCTGGTGATCCGCTTGATAGAACGACTCGCGGTCGATGAGTTGAATGGACTGCCCGATGATCTCGCGATCGAGCATCATCGAGGCCAGGAAGCACATTTCGGCTTCGATGGAATGCGGCGGAAGACGATCGAACTGACGCGCTACCGAGGGATCAATCAACTGGCTCATCGCAGGATTCCTTTCCTGTGTTTACTTTTTCTTGAAGCATTATCGTATCGCCCGTAGCCCCGCATGTACATGCGGGGCTTCGGGGGCGGGTAGAATAAAAGAAAAATCGTGGGCGAGGCGCATCCGCCTCCGCACCCGGCAAGTTTTGCACCGGGTATTCACATTGACGCGGTGGGAAACATTTACTTGCGCACGTTTTCGTAATTGGTCGGCGGGGGCGGCTCGGCGGTTTTCGCCTTGGCCGCGGCGTCGATCAATGCCTTGCTCTCCGCATCGGGCGCAACCCAAACCTTCACTTCCGCCTCCAGATCGTCGGCAAATCGAATCTTCACCGTGTATTTCTCGATCTTGTCCAGTTTGCCCGGCAGGTTCACGTCGTCGGGATTGATGTTGAAACCCTGGGCTTGCAGCGCCTTGGAGATGTCGGTCGCGCTCACCGAGCCGAACAGGTGCCCCTGCTCGTTCGCCTTGCGCTCCAGCGTCACTTCCACGCCCGCAAGCTGCTTGATCAGCGCCTCCTGCTGCTCGCGGCGCTGGCGCTCCATTCGCTCGATCTCCTTCCGCCGGGTCTCGATTTTCTTCACGTTCCCGGGCGTCGGCTCCACCGCCAAACCCTTGGGCAACAGGTAGTTCCTGGCAAATCCCGGCGAAACCTCGACCACGTCGCCGACCTTGCCGACGTTCTTAATGCTTTCGTTCAACAACAATTTCACGTTTGGCATGATCTTGATCCTCTAAAACGGGATGTCGTTATCATTGAAATGCTGCTCGTCGCCGAGCGGGGGCTCCTGGGGCGCCGACGACGGCGCGGAGGGCGGGGGTGATCCGCGTTGCGGCGGCCGCGCCGCAGGGGGACGGGTCTGGTCTTCTCCACCTGCTTCCTGGGCCGGGGCGCCGCCACCGGCTCCGCCTTCCCGACTGCCCAGAAACTGGAAATTCTCCACCACCACGGTCAGCCTGCTCCGTTTGCCTCCGCCTTGCTTATCTTCCCATGAATCGAACTTCAGCCGGCCCTCGATATAAAGCTGCTTGCCCTTCTGGCAATACTGGTTGATGACTTCCGCCATCCGGCCGAAGGCCGAGCAATCGACGAAGCAGACCTCGTCGCGTTCCTCGCCGCTGGCCGTCTTGTATCGGCGATTGGTCGCCACACCAAACTCCACCACCGCGGTCTGGCTGGGCAGATACTTGAGTTGCGGATCGCGCGTCAGGTTGCCGATGAGTATCACTTTATTGACGTTTGCCATGGTTCACCTGGTTGGTAGGGGGTCCTATTCTTTGGCGGCGGCCTCGGGGGATTCCTCGCCGCGGACGTATTTTGTCGGCCGATCGCGGCGCGGGGCGGCGGGGCGGTCTTCCCATTGCGGGCGGTCCCACGGATTGCGCTCCTCGCGTGGAATGATGGGCTGCGGCTCCACAGCGGCCATTTCCTGGGCGTTCAGGTGGTCCGCCTTGGTCACAATGACCCGCAGGACCTGATCGCTCAACTCCACGTCCCGGACGATGGCGGAAATCGCCGGCGGCGGGGCCGTGAAGAACGCGATGAGGTACAGCCCGCGCTTCTCGCCGCGGATTTCGTACGCCAGCTTCCGTTCGTCCCATTTCTTCAGGACGATGACTTTGCCCTCGTGCCGCTCAACGATCGCGCGGACGATCTTGATCGCATTGTCCAGGTCCGTAGCATGTCCCGCCCCGAGCAAAAACATCGCCTCGTAAGTATTGCTCGTTTTCTTTTCACTCTTCGCCTTTGCCATAACTAAAGCTCCTTGCATTCGCAAATTATTGTTCCAATGAATCGGCGTTGAACTGATTCATCGCCGATTCGATGCCCTTCTCGATCCACGTCAAAACCGCCGACGCCGCCCGCTCCAGGGCCGGCTCGACGGCGCGGCGCTGATCGTCGGTAAACCGGCCCAGGACGTAATCGCGTCCGGAGATTCGCGGCGGCGGGGCGTCGATCCCGATCCGCAGCCGTGGATACTGGTCCGTTCCCAACGCCCGTTCGACGTCCTTCAGGCCGTTGTGCCCGCCCGCGCTGCCGCCGGGGCGAATCCTTATCTTCCCGCCCGGCAACGCCAGGTCGTCCAGCAACACCATCACTTCCGCGGGCGAGAGTTGGTAGAATGCCATCGCCGACTGCACCGAGCGGCCGCTGTCGTTCATGTACGTCGTCGGCTTGAGCAGCAGAAGGCGCTCGGTGGCGCCACTGTGGATCGACACCGACCCATCCAGGGCGATCCCGTCGAATTTGCTTCTGCCCAGCCGGTTGTATTCATCCTTCTTTCCGATCCAACCGAGCCGGACCGCCAACTCATCCAGCGCTTCCCAGCCGACGTTGTGCCGGGTGCCGACGAATTCACTGCCCGGATTTCCAAGTCCGACCACCAGGCGCATCGATCACTTCTTCTCCTTCTCCTTCTCCTTCTCTTCCACCGGGGCTTCGCCGGCGGGGGCGGCGGCTTCCTCACCCTCGGCCGGCTTGCGGCCGATGACCTCAGGCTCGGCGGCGCCTTCCTCCTCGACCACCGGCTCGACCACTTCCAGGATTTCCTTCACGGTCGCCACGATCAACTCGCCGTCTTGCAGCGCCTTGACCCCCTCTGGAAACTTCAGGTCCTTGATGTGCAGGACGTCGTCCAGCGCCATCTCGGCGACGTTATGCCGGATCGCATCGGGGATTTCCGTGACCAGGCATTCCACTTCCAGCGCGCTGATGATCTGCTGGAGGACGCCGCCGTCGGCCTCGCCCTTGGGAGTGCCCTTGAGTTCGACCGGCACGCTCACCTTGACCTTCTCGTCCAGGCTCACCCGCGCGAAATCGACGTGGATGACCTCGATGCCGAGGTGGTCGAATTGCACCTCCTTGATGAGCACCTTTTCGCTCTTGCCGTCGAGGCTGAGATCAAAGAGGCGTGCTCCGCGATTGAGGTGCTCGACGACCTCTTTTCGCGGAAGCTTCACGGGGATGATGGCTTCCTTGTGCCCGTAGATCACGCCGGGAAGCAGCCCGGCCTCCCGCAGCCGGCGATTGGCGCGGGTGCCCAACTCACTTCGCGGCTTGGCGGTCACTTGTGCGCTTTGAACTGCCATTGCTTTCTCCTGAAAAGTGCTTTCTCCTGAACAGGCTCCGTTGCTGGAAAATCAGGCTCCGTTGGACTCTTTTTTGAACAATTCGCTGACGCTTTGGTTTTGATGGATGCGATGAATCGCCTCGCCCACGAGGCCGGCGACGCTCAACTCCACCAGGCGATCCTTGATCGCATCGGCGCGGTTTCCCAGCGGGATCGTATCGGTCACGGCCAGCTTCGTGAACCGGCAATCCGCCAGCACCTTCATCGCCGGCGGGGCGAAGACCGCATGCGTGGCGGCGATGTAGATGTCCTTGACGCCGTTCTGACGCAGGACCTCGCACGCCGTCGTCACCGTGCTGCCGGTGGTGATCATGTCGTCCACGATCAGGACGTTCTTGCCCTCGACGTCGCCGATGACGTGCTTGGCCTCGGTGATCGTCCCGCTGCGCCGGCGTTTGTCGATGAAGCACAGTTCGCCGTTGAGCAGCTCCGCGTAAACCTGCGCGCGCTTGACGTTTCCGACGTCCGGGCTGACGAACACGAGGTTGGCCAGCTTCAGGCTGCGGAACCATTTTCCCAGCACGGGCCCGGCGTTGAGATGATCGACGGGGATGTCGAAAAATCCCTGGACCTGGGCCGCGTGCAGATCGACCGCCACCACCCGATCGGCGCCGGCGCGCTCCAGCAGGTTGGCCACGAGCTTGGCGGTGATCGGCGTGCGGCCGGCGTGCTTCTGGTCCTGACGCGCGTACCCGAAATAGGGAATCACCGCCGTCACTCGCTGGGCGCTGGCGCGCCGAAGCGTGTCGATCCAGATAAACAGCTCCATCAGGTGGGCGTTGATCGGATGGCTGGTCGGCTGCACGACGTAGCAATCGCGCCCGCGCACGTCCTCCTCCACCCGCACGATCAATTCGCCGTCCGGAAACAGGTCCGTCCCACCCCGGCCCAGCGGAATCTGCAAATAATCGCAGATCTTCTGCGCCAATTGCGGGTTGGCCCGGCCCGTGAAAACCTTCAACTTGTTCGGATCCAGCTTTATTGCCATTGCCTCTTCCGCGTCAAACATTCCCCGCGACTCTGGTTCCATCCGGCACGATGCTGCCCGGCGGCTGGCACACGAACGGCCCGATCACGCAATCGCCGCCGATCGTACTGTCCCGGCCGATGAACGTGAACGGCTCAATGACCGTATCCGGTCCGATCGTCACGCCCGCCTCGACGTACGTGTTGACGCCGCTGACAATCGTCACGCCGCCTTCGCGCAAACCACGTTGAATCCGTTCCTGCATGGCGGCATCGGCCTCGGCAAGCTGCTGGCGCGTGTTGGGGGCAATCACGTCTTCCGCCGTGACCGCCTGCACCGCAACAACTTTCCTGTCCGCCTTTCGCAAGATGCCGTAGATGTCCGTGAGATAATACTCGCCTTTCTTGTTCTTGTTCGTCAGCTTGGACAGGGCGAACAGCAACTCTTCCGTCTTCACGCAGTAATAACTGGGGAAAACCTCGCGGATTTCCCGCTGCCGAGCGTCGCAGTCCACCTGTTCCACGATCTGGACAAACTGACCCGTCTCGTCGCGGACGACGCGTCCGTAGCCGGTCGGATCGTCCAGGATCGCCGTCGCCATGCTCGCCGCCGCCCGGTCCTGGTGATGCGCGCCCAGGAGCGTCCGCAGGATTTCGGCGCGAAGGAGCGGGGTATCGCCGGCCAGCAAAAAAACGTCGCCGCCGTGGCCGCGCAACAGCGGCTCACACATCTTGGCCGCATGGCCGGTGCCAAGCTGTTCGGTCTGTTCGACGAAATGAATCCGCCGGTCCTTGCCGAACTGCTGGACGATCTCCTCTTTGCCGTGGCCGACGACGACCAGGGCCCGGGTCACGCCGGCGGAAAAACAGGCGTCCAGAATCCATCCCAGCATGGGTTTGCCGCAGATTTCGTGCAGCGGCTTGGGCCGCCGGGATTTCATCCGCGTCGATTTTCCCGCCGCCAGGATGATCGCCGTGACGCTCATGAATCAAAGAACTCCCAGCGAGAGACGTTTCGGCCGGGCATCGAGGAACTACCCGGCCTGGATTCGAACCAGGACAAAGAGAACCAAAATCTCTTGTGCTACCGTTACACTACCGGGTAATGCGAATGGCGACTGACCTACCCGCCGGCGAGAAGAGCAAATGCCGGGCTTCGGGAATGGACGTGACCGTTCGCGGACTGTCATGGCTCATCTCCCAAGGCCCCGGCCGGTTAAAACCGCGAATTCCGGCTGGTCTCGCCTACCCATCCGGCCACGCACCGGACCTCTCGACGAACGCCCCATCGGTGGGGAGACAGAAGCGAATCCTACGGAGGACGGCAAAAGTGTCAAGGCGGCAAGAGTTTACCATCAAAAAACCGCGATCCGCCTTGATTGCTCGTCAATCGCATGCCGATATGCTACTTAAATGGGTATGGTTTACCGCGTCGCGCTTATCGGGCTTGCTTTGACGCTGGCGTCGTATCTGGCCCCCCTGCGGGCGGACGACACGGATTCCAGCGTGACCGTCAAGAGCCAGGATGGCCAGGTTCACGTGGTCTTGCCCAACGGGTGGTTGGCGGAAAAGTCCAGCAATCCCGGCGCGGCCATCGAAGCCAGGAATGACGACTCCGACGCCTTCGTGATGGTGCTCATCGCCAACCGCGACGATCCCTACCTCGCCCTGGACGATTATTCCACGACTTGCCGGGATGAGGTCCTTTCCCACCTGGTAAAATCCAAATGCTCCGATCCCCAGCCAATCGAGGTCAACGGCTACAAAGCGATCCAATACGAGATTCACGGAACCTCGCCGGCGTCGAAGGTGCAATTCGGATATTTCGTCACCATCGTTCAAATGAGGCGGCATTACCTTGAGGTGGTCGCCTGGTCCGTGGAAAAATACTTCCCCGACAATGCTCCCGTCCTGAAGCCGATGCCCAATAGCGTCACCTTTACAGGCGATCAATGAATTGGTCATTCGTCATTGGTCATTCGTCATTGGTCATTTGTCATTTGCAGGGCGTTTCCGAATCGACCATACCAATGACAAATGACCTGTCGCGCGTTGAATTGGCGGAGTCATGCGATATACTTTGATAAATCGCCGGCAGGATGCCGGCATGGCTCAATCCAAGGATGGTCCCTCATGTTGGCGCGAACTTCCCTTGCGGCGGGTTTCATCTTTCTGGGCGTTTTAGCGGTTGGATGCAAAAACCAGGGCGGGCCGACCGGCCAAGCATCGGCGCCAACCGTTGCCGCGGCACAGGTTTCCGAGCCGCCGTCGACGGCGCCGTCGACGCTTCAGCCCGCCTCCGCGGCGCCGGTTGAGCCGGATGATGCGTCCCTGCTGGCGCGCAAAACCTCGGAATATGCGCGCGACATAACTCCGCTGCTCGGCCAGCGGCCATCGGCACCGGAGGCGCAGCCGTCCATCGTGCTATGGAACCAGCCGGCCACTCGCCCCGCGCAATCGGACAGGAGGCATTCCGCTTGGCCGTCCGCCAATCAACCGGCCGCGCTTGCCGTGGCCCAACTGAAGGAGGACGACACCGTTCCTCTGATTCTTCCGGAAAGCGCCGATCAGATTCCGCCGAATTCGCACGCCTCCGCGCCGGTGAGCGGCCCCACCGATGAATACGAGCATAAGCTCCAGAACCTTGTGCATGATTACCCGCGCGATCTGGGCAATCAGCTTGACTACCAATTGCTGCGGCTGGTCCGCGACGAGCCGACGCCCGACCTTGCCAACGTCAGCCAGCTTTCCAGCGAGGATCGCGATCTTCTGTTGGCGCTGATGGACGGATTGAGCAATTTCCGCGACGCCGCCCGCAACGACGGCAACGTCATGCTCAACCGGAAAATCCAGCCGCTGCTGGAAATGGCCGACCGGCTTCGGTCCCAGGCACAGCTTTCGATTCCCACGGTCGCGTTGTGCTCGCAGGTGGTCAGCTACGGCGTCTATTCGCCGATGCCCTCCTCCCGCTTCCCCGCGGGAAGGAACAACGATCTGATCGTCTATTGCGAAGTCGCCAATTTCACGTCCATCCAGGGCAACGATGCCATCTGGCGCACCCGGCTGCGGCAGGAAATGGTCTTGTACACGGACGCGGGCCTGGCCGTCTGGCCGGCAAAATCCAATGCCGACGACTTCGTGGATCAATCGCGCAATCGACGGCACGACTTTTTCATCTCCCGCCTGGTCCGGCTTCCCTCGTCCCTGGCGGCGGGGAAGTACGTACTGAAGGTCACTCTCATGGATGAAGAATCCAACCGCGTCGTGGAAGCCAGCGCGCCGCTGGAGATCGGATCAAGCTCCGATGCGACGGACGCTCAGTCCGCCGCCGAACATGCGGTCCCCACCCCGACGGTGCTTTCGCCCTGATCTATTGCCCAGGCTCAATATTTCGGCTACACCAATCGCTCGTTAGGAGTTCATTTATGCGCTGGTTGGGTCTCGTTTTTTTGCTTTTGCTGACCGCCTGCTCCACCACGCGAGAGATCACCATCACCGCCAAGCCCCCGGATACCATGATCGCGGTGGACAACGGCGCCCAGAAAGGAATGGGCCAGCTCACCGCCACCATCAAGTTCAAGGGCAGCGACGACGTGCATACGGTCACGGCCACCCGGCGCGGTTACCAAGACAGGACCGTCAGCCTCCACCGCGACGATCCGGGCAACGGCGTCGAAATCGACCTCGAGCCGTTGCAGCGCCGGCTCACGTTCGCCACCGTTCCCATTCCCGCGGAGATTTTCGTGGATGGATCGCCGATCACCACGGGACCGGTCTCCCAGGCCAGCACCGTTCAGAACTTCACCATTGACGATCAGGACAATTGGACCCATCACGACGTCGTCGCTTCGCGGGAAGGCTGGGAGCCGGCCAAAATCACCGTCACCTGGACCGACCCATCGCCGGATTACGTCCTCCAGCTCCAGCCCAAGCACAAGGACGTGACCATCACCACCAATCCGCCCGGCGCGGCCGTCACCATCGACGGAACCGACGTGGGACCCGGCCCGGCCTTCGCCAAGGCGCTGGCCTTTCCCTTCGACAACAGCAGCAACCAATTCCCGAACACGAGAGTGATCGTTTCCAAGGCCGGCTACGATCCGGTGCAGCGCGATATTTCCTGGGACAACGGCAAAACGGATTATCAGATCGATCTGATTCCCCACCAGAAGATCGTCCGTATTTTGACCAACCCGTCCGGCGCAGCCGTCACCATCGACGGCAAGACGGCGCTCCCCGGACCGGACGGCGTGCCGGCGATCCAATTGAGTTACGTCCCGGTCAACGACGCCGGCGATCTGCCCGTTTTCACTGCCACTATCAGCAAGAAGACGGCCGAGACCGAATGGTATCCCACGACGATCCCCATCGCCTGGGAGGACGGACGTAGCGAATACTCGGCGACGCTTCGCGAGATCATGACCCGGCGCGTGCCGCTGACGACGGTCGAACTTCAGCGCGATGCCGACGGGATCTGGCAAATCGTTCCGCGCGTGGTGGATACGACAGGCATGAAAGACGTGAGCGAAGGCCCCGCCAAGGAACCGCCGACGTTGCTTTTCCAGGCCCCGAAGGGGACCAGCATCGGCACGCTGGCGATCAACCCCAACGGCGGACAGATCGTTTTCACCCTCCTGTCCGGAAGCACCAAGCAGGATATTCACTCACAAATCCTGGCGATGGACACCAGCGGCCCCGGCAGCGTCCAGGAAGTCACGGACGGGAAATCCCTCGACGTCATGCCCGCGTTCACGGCCGACGGCACACAAATCGTTTATTCCTCCAACCGCGCCGGCAGATACTTCAACGTGTGGCGCAAGAGCCTGGAAGGGGCCATCGGCATCGACCAACTCAGCTACGGCAACGAACAGGATTTGTGGCCGATGATCGACGCGCAGCCCAAGCCGCGGCTGTTCTACGAGGTCCTATCCGACAGCCAGCCCGATCCCCAGCTCTACATGGCGCCGGTCGAGGGGAGTTCGCGCACCGACCTGGCGACGATTCCCGTCACCCAGCCTCGCGTCAGCCCGCGCGCCGATGCCATCCTTTTCACCAGCGTCAATCAACGCACCGGCAACCGCGAGATTTACCGAATCTCCGATCACGGCGGGGCGCCCATCGAAATCACCAACGACCCGGATTCCGAATGCTATGATCCCGCCTGGTCCAAGGACGGCAGCATGATGGCCTTCGTCTCCGACCGCGCCTACGCCACCTATCCGGTCCTCCACGACAATCAAGTCGTCGAAGAACGCCATCGCAACGCCGACATCTGGATCGTCGATCTCACCCACACCGACAAGCCCGAGCAGATCACCACCAACGGCAGCGTGGACGATTGCCCCGCGTGGGACCCGAGCGGCGACTACATCTACTTCCGCAGCAACCGCGGCGGGCAGTGGGGGATTTGGAAGATTCCCGTGAAGTGAAAATTCGAAACTCGAAATTCGAATCAAATTCGAAGTCCGAAATTCGAATTTCGACTTTCGAATTTGATTCGAATTTCGAGTTTCGAATTTCGAATTTGCTTTTAGAGTTCCTTCGCCATTTCCGGCAGCTTCTCGGACGTTTTCTTCGCCGGCCCGGTGAAGTCGGTCGAGCCCGAGGGGACGCCGAGGCGCTCGAAGTCGATCTCGCTGTTGAGTTCTGCGCCGATCAGCAATACCAGGCCGTCGATATAGAAAAAAAACAGCAAAATCGCCGCTCCGCCCACCGTGCCGTAGGTTTGGTCGTAGCGCGCATAGCGATCCACGTAAAAGCGAAAGGCCACGTCGAGCAGAATCCACACCACCGCGCTGAACAGTGCCCCGGGGGTCAACAACCGAAACCTCTGCCGAATATTCGGGCCGAAATAGTAAATCACCGCCAACACCACGATGGCGAAAACCAGCGATAGGAGATACCGCGCGGCGTCGAAGAGGAATTGCAGCGGTGCCGTGAGAATCCCCTTGGAGGTGAGCCAGGCGCCCACGGCCGAGCCGACCGGCAGAAGGACGATCATCACCAGCACGCCGAAGGTGACGCCAAGGGTCATCGCGATCGCCACGGCCCGATGCCGGACGTACGACCGGCTCTGCTTGATGTCGTAGCACTTGTCCAGGGCCGACATGGTCATCGACATACCGCCGCTGGCGACCCAGATGCTGACCACCAAACCGATCCCGAGCCATCCCGTGCGCTGGTGGTCCATCACCTGGCCGATGTTGTCGTTGATGGTGCGGGCCTCCTTGCCGAGCATCGACGTGATGAAGCTGGCGATGGCGGTGCGCGCCGGGTCCTTGGCGCTGGCCGGGAGGTAGGGCACGAGGCTCAGGAGAAGAATTAGGAACGGGAAAACGGAAAAGAGCCATGAATACGCCAGCGCCGACGCCCAGACGAAAATCCCATCCTCGCAGATTTGTTGCCAGACCCGCATGATGAAGGCCCAAGTCCCGAAGGATTTCAGGACTGGCCGGACGTCGCTCAGGCTGGCCATGACGCGAATTGTTGGATTTCCCGGGCACAAAAGCAACGGACCCGCCTCAGGCCGGGCTGGGGCCGGCAGGAAAGCGCGGCTTTCGCATCGCGGCCAACCGGGCGGCGGCGGCGCGATAGCCCAGCAGGATCGCCACCGCCGCCCCGAACGCTTTTGGCTTGGGACCCACGAGCTTGCCGATCATGAGGTAATGCACTACGGCCGCGACGGCGGAAAGATAGACCAACTGGTGCAGCCGCTTCCATTTCGCCGCTCCCAGCCGCTTGATCATGCCGTTGGTCGACGTCGCCGCCAGCGGCGCCATCAGAAGCAGCGCCGCCATGCCGAAGAAAATATACCGATGCTGAAGCGTGTCACGAACCACGGCCGCCGCGCTGAAAGACTGGTCGAAAGCGAAATAGATCGACAGATGCACCACGCCGTAGAAAAACGCGTACAGCCCCAGCATTCGCCGGAAATGGCTCAGCCAGTTCCAGCCCATGAGCTTTCTGGCCGGGGTGACCATCAGCGTGAGCACGAGGAAAACCAGTGCGGTCGTTCCCGTGATATGAAGCGAACTGTTGACGGGATTGGCGCCCAGCTCTTTCCAATAGGCGTCCCAGCCCAACATGGCAAGCGGAACCGCTCCATTGACCAGCAGGACGAATTTGGCGAATCCGGGATCCTTCATCGGGTGTCTAAAAATTCGCCCGTAAATCCATCCCCGCGTACATCCACCCGACCTCGTCGGCATACCCGTTGAACATCAGCGTGGGACGGATCCCCACGCCGATGCGGCGTTCGGCCGCCTGGCTCCAGCGCGGATGATCCACCTGCGGATTGACGTTGGCATAAAACCCGTATTCGTTTGGAGCGACCGCGTTCCACGTCGTCGGCGGCTGCTGCGAGCGAAGCTCGATTTTCACGATCGACTTGATGCCCTTGAACCCGTATTTCCACGGCGTCACCAAGCGAACCGGCGCTCCATCCTGCGCCGGAAGCTGCTTGCCGTAGATGCCGCTGGCCAGGATCGTCAGCGGATGCATGGCCTCGTCCATCCGCAAGCCCTCGACGTACGGCCAAGGCAAATCCCCACCGTTCTGGTTGGGCATCCGCTTGGGATCGAGCAGCGTTTGAAACGCGACGTACCGGGCATCGCTCAGCGGCTCAACGCGGTCCAGCAGCTTCGACAGCGAAAATCCGTCCCACGGAATGACCATCGACCAAGCCTCGACGCAGCGCATCCGATAAACCCGCTCCTCGGCGGGGGCGATCTTCAGCAGATCGTCCAGATCAAACGTTGCCGGCTTGCGGCACAGGCCGCCGACGCTCACCTGCCATGGCCGCGCGACAAACCCCGCCGCCAGGTCCGCCACCGCCTCTTTTTCCAGGGAGAATTCGTAAAAGTTGTTGTAATGCGTGATGTCCTGAAAATCGGTCCGAGGCTCGTCGGTGACAAACCCGGCGGCGCTTTGGGTGGTCGGCCGCGTCGTGGCGACCGCGATGTCCATCAGCGGCCGCTGGGGTTCTCCTTGCATCGGCGATGGATTCAGTTTTCGATACAGCCACCCCGTTGCCGTCGCCGATGCCGCCAGAATCCCCGCGCGAAGCAACGTCCGTCGATTGAAATACGTTCCCTCATCGGTGATTTCATTGCCGGAAACACCCGACGGCTTCTTAATCAGCATGGTGACGTGATTATAGACGTGTTGAGCGTTGGATCGCTCTATTTCGAATTGGTCCCCTTGGAGACGTTGACGATCGGATCGCGCATCACCGCCGCCGGGTTCTCATCCGCCGCATCCTCGCCGTCGGGACGGGTGGTTGGAACGGGCACGTGGTTCAACCTATCCAGCCGGCTCATGATGGCGTTGGTTCGCTGATCGATCAGCTTGTCCTGCGACGCCTGATCGCTGGCGAGCCTGGCCTTTTCCGCTTCGAGCATGTTCTGGAGCTTGTCGATGCGGGTTTGCCGCTCGGAGAAGTCCAGTTGCACCATTTCCGCGATCTTGGCTCGGATCTTGTCGTGAATCTGCGCTCCGTCGGCTCCTCCCTCGGCCTGGGCCGTCAGCGTCAAGGCAAACAGGTCGTCTTCAAGCTTGAAGCGGCGAAGCAATTGGTCGGCGACGGCGGGGAAATGCTCCTTGGTGAAATTGTAATTCCGCCATTTGCGGATCGCGTCCAAGCGAATCGGCGAGTTGTTGGGAACCTGAAGATTGGCCAGCACGTGCCACCGCGCCGGGGAATTGTCCTGCATGAACGCCATCATGTCGTCCCATTCCTGCTGGGTGTACGGGCGGACGTTGTCAGTTCTCCCCGCGATCATGGCGCGCAGCGCCCGGAAGAGTTGCCCCCGGTTTCCCGCCGGCCGTGTGGTGGAAAGCCGAGGGCTTGCCCTCTGCTCGGGCCGGGTGGACGGCTCGTCGGCCGACACCGCCACGCTCACCAACGTCGTCACCGCCAGGATCAAAATCGCCGCCAGTTTTACCGGTTTCATGGTTCACCTGTCGCATTCAAATCGGAACTGTGAGGGCCCCCCGCGGCGGAGGGCAAGCCCTGGGCATTGGCATCGCTGGAATTCTCGGCGTCGCTGGGGATCACCGCCGCCACCTCCGCCACGTGCAGATTCGATTCATCCGACGTCGAATCTTCCAGCGGAATCGAAAGCAGCGCGATCTTTTCTTCGTTGCTGAGGTCGCGATGCTGCGGCGCGTTGGGAATGGCGTCGCTTTCATAGGGATCGGGGGGGGTTAGCAAGCCCACCGGCGCATCCGGGTTAATGCTGCGAGGATCGAGCAGATGATGATAAACCGCCCAGATGTAAGACCCGACCAGCAGCGACGCCGCCGCCGCGATGCTGATCCGCCGCCACCGCAATTGCTGCTGCGCCCGGAAAACGTTCGCCCCCGGCCGGCGGCGCCGATCCGCCCATTCACGAACAAGCTGCCAAACGCGTCTCTGCGCCACCATCGGCGAAACCGGGGGGCGCGTCACCGCATCAAGCGATTGAAGGGCATCGAAGGCAAGCTGTTGGGTCTGGCGCAGAATCTCCATCTCGCCGCGCAGCGACGCGTCCGACGCCAGCACCTGCTCGAACTCCGCCCGGTCCTGCGCCCCAAGCTCGTTCCCCAGGTACATCAGCAGGATCGCCTCGTTGTTTTCCAAATGTTGCAAATAGCTTTTCATGGCAATCTCGATTCCGCCGGCGCCGGCTCGGCCAGCAGTTGGCGAAGGCGAATCATGGCCTTGTGCATTCTTCCCAACGCGGTGTTCAGCGGACAACCCAGCATTTCAGCGATCTCCACGAACTTCAGGTTGCCGTAATACCTCAGCAGCAATATTTCCTTCTGGCTCTCGGGCAGCGACTGGATGGCGACCCGGAGCTTTGCCTCCGCCTCGGCGCCCTCCATGCGATGCCCCGCATCCGGGGCCAGTTCCTCCGTCACCAGCCGAAGTCCTTCCTTGACTTTCCGTTCGCGACCCCGCGACCGCCAATGGTCGTGCGCCTTGTTCGTGGCGATGCGATAAAGCCATGCCTTAAACCCACCGCCGCCCGAGGCCAGGTCGAATCTGTCCAGATTCTCCAAAACGCTCGCCCAGGTTTGCTGGTGCAATTCCTCCGCCAACTGGTCGCTGTGAACCAGACGCTGAAGATATCGCAGCAGCGCCGAACAATGCCGCTTGGCCAGGTCATCGCCGGCCCACTCGTCGCCGGCCAGCAGCCGCCGAACCAGCATTTCATCGCTGACACTGACCGGGGTTATTTCTTCAGAGGACACGCCAGCATCCATCCACAACTCCGGTCGTCACTTACATAACGTCCGGGTTAACCAATTATTCCGCCGGTCCCCCCAATCTCAACCGGGCCAAAAATTGAACCAATTGCTGTCCCGACAACGGGTTGGCGACAAAACGGCCGGAAAAATATAGTCGGCAAACCGCGAATTCCAGAATATACCGCCCCCGCTATAATTCACCACATGGGCAAGAAAAACCAGGCCGTCCCCAAGTCCTTCGAAGAGGCCATCGCTGAATTGGAGCGCATTCTGTCCGACCTGGAAGGGGGCCAAGTCGGCCTTGAGGAGAGTCTGGCCAGGTATGAGCGGGGAACCTTTCTCATCCAACATTGCCGCGGCGTATTGGGCGCGGCCGAGAAACAAATCGAATTGCTCTCCAAGTCCGAGGACGGCGCCATCCAGTCCGAGCCGATGACCCCGGAGGGATAGCGCTCGCGTCGGGGCGTGGGGCGCGTTATAATTCCTTTGTAGCAGTTTGGTCACATCTGATCTCTTACAGCGGAGGTCCGCATGCAACGCGTCCAATTCAGCAGTGGCGGGCGTTATCCGGTGTTGCGCGCCATCGCGATCATTTATCTTTTCCTTGGAGGCATTGCCGTCATCTGCGGGGTCGTGGCCATGCTTTGGCTGCTTCTCCGGGCGCCGTTTTCGGCGATGGATCGGGTGATCCTGGCGGCCGCGGCTTTGGCGGCTTCGGTCTTCTGCTGCGCCCTGATACTGGGGGCGGCCGAAGTCATCAAGCTGTTTGTCGACCTGGAACACAATACGCGCATGGCGGCGATGGATCATCCGACCACTCCGCCCAGCGCCCAGACGCCCGCCGGCGGCCTTACGAACCGAATCTCGGTCCTCGAGGAAGAGACCGCCGAGGCGGCCCTTATCCGCGGACATTGAGAGCCGGGCGCTGGCGAACAAAGGGGACATTCAAGATTTAAGTTGCCGCGATTGTCGCGACGAAAATCTTGGATGTCCCCTTTACGACGCAAACTTCACCCCCACGCGATCCAGCAGCTTCACCGCGTTATCGTGATAAAGCTTCTGGATCACGTCATCCGGCAGGGCCAGGCCGTGCAGGATCGGTTGCTGATCTTCCTTCAAATCCGGATCGAAAATCGGGCTGGGGCCGTTGTAGGCCGTCTCCCAAAGCTTGCGATGACACCAAAACCGGCTGGCGAGAAAATCGAAGCCGCGGTCGTCGCCGCTCACCTGGTCGGTGCCGAACAAAATTCGGTCGGCGTTGCGGATAAGAAACTCGCGGGCCGCATCGCGCCGAGCGCTCAACTCGCGCACCATCCAGCGGGTGGCGCTGTTGTCCAGATACAGATTGGGAAAGCGGTCGAGCAGTCCCTGAAGCCGGGGCAGATTCTCGGGGTTTCCGCCCATGTGCGCCCCGAGCCAGGGATGATCGCGGTACTCTTCCAGCACGCCCTCCCACATCGCGTAATGGTCCTGGCGGGTGCCGTATTTCGCGACATCGGTGTACTTGGCCGAATACCAGGTATCCGGATCGCCGACGTGGCTCATCAGGATCATCCCCCGCGCCGCGGCCTCCTTCAGCACCGGCCGCAGCGCCGGCGAATCCAGCCGGATATTCCGCGTCGCCATCGTGCTGGGCGCCATGTGGAATTTAATGATCCGGCTTCCGATGTTGTAAAACATTTCCAGCCGGCGAAGCCAATCATCCACCGACGAATTCTGCCATTGGGGTATGGTGATAAACTGGATTCTCCCAGGCCAGTCGCGTTGGAGGCCAAGCGCCTCCTCCAGGGGCGACATGGTGACGAACGCGTCGATGCCGTAATGCGCCGCGGCTTCGAACCATGGTTTGGCATGCCGGGCGGCGATCAAATGCGTGTGAAAATCAATGACCAGGCCGTTGACCTTGGGGCGGGGGATCGGCTTGCGGAAATCGAGATTCAGCCGGTTGTATTCGTTCGATTTCGCCGGCGCCAGGGCCGCGGCGGCGGCCGCGGTGAGATTCGCCGGCGGATTCACCCCTGGCGGCGGATTCACCGCCTTTTCAACAACAGTGCTCATTGAAGGAAGCCTATGCGGCCCGCGGGGCGGATTCAAACCTGGCGATTCAACCTTTTTTCAACCGCTCGATGGCCGCTTCCACTTGCGGCGCCATCGCCGCCAGGTCCGACGCGGCGCGGCTTTGGTCCTCGCGGAAATCCTTGGCCCGGTCGGCCAGGGACTTGAGCAGCCTGATGTCCGGCTCCTCGGCGCGCTTGGCCAGGCGATCGCTCACCTGTTGGATCAAATCCTGGTTCTCCCCCGCGTCGAGGGTCAACGGGGAGCGGCAAAGCCGCTCAAAATCCGCCACGCGGCCCGCCAGGTCTTTCCCCTTCTGCTCGATCTTGGCGGCATTGGCTTGCATCATCCCGATCTGATGGTTGGAGACCGATTTGGAGTATTCCCCGAAAACGGTGAGCAGCACTCGGGCCGGCGGGGCCAGCGTCCGGAGACTGGCCGAAATCCTCGCGTTCATCTGGCCGACCAGGCGATCCACTTCCGGATTGCCGGTCTCCAAGTCGGGCGAGGGTTTGGGCGTCCAGGAGCCCGTGAGCGAGCCGTCCACCGTATCGTCACTGGAACCCTCCGCCGGCGCCTCGAACAGGTCGGCCATGGACGCCTGGGCCGCCTGCACGGAGGTGAAGCTGTAGAGCGGCCCCAGTTTGAGATAGTGCGGCTTCAATCGCTCCCAGTCGTCGCCGAGGAAGGTTTCGATCCGATTCAGCACGGTCAATCCGTCGCCGATCAGCCCCGGATCGTCCGTGCGCCGGAGCAAATGCCTGCGCAGTTTCTTGAAGATCACGACGTCCACGACGACGACCAAGACCAGCAGCCCGCCGCAAATCGCGACGCTGCGCGGGTTCGGATATTTGACGAAGGCGATCGCCAGCGCGACCAGCAGCGGGAAAACCGCCGCCTGATAAAACGCGAAATCCGTGCGCGCCATCCGCGCCTTCAAAACCGCATTGGACCAGAGCGTCGCGATCCATGCCGCCACTCCCGCGGCAAAGAGCGGCGATTGGACGGTCTGGATGAGCAGGGGTTTCATTTGCGGCGGCGACACCATTTGATACGCCCACATAAACGCCAGACCCACGAGCACAATGGCGATGAACGTCCCCGGCAGAAGCTGAAGCTGTCCCATGCGCTTGCGGACCAATGACGCGTGTGCCAGGGCATCCTCCTGGCCGGGGACAAGCTGCCCAGCCTTGGCCGAATATTGCAGGCTTTCCAGCCAACCGTAGCTGTTAAAATGCTGCCTGGCCTCCTCCACGTAGGCCGCCGCCAGTTTCCCGCGCCAGGCGTTCAGAATCTCGTTGGCCTTGGTTTCCCATTGCGGATCGTCCAAAGCCCGGCGCAGTTCCCTGATGCCCTGTTGAAGCTGTTCCCCGTTGAGAAGCGTTGCCGCCCGCTTGGTCGGCTCCTGGCGGATCTTGGTGAACGGCTCGCCGGCCGACACCACGCTCAGGGCGTTGCCCACCATGAACGCGCGATATTTGCGGCGATCGAACCGGTACGCGGCGGTGATGATGTTGGCGCGGAAGATCAGCAGGTCCTGGCGTTGCATCCGGCCGAAGAATTCGCGCCGGGCCTCGCGGGTCAAATTCATCACCGCGGTCCGTAGCGGCGTGTTGGAGATCGATTCCAGCAGCTTTTCGTTCAACGCCGTCGCCGAAAAATGCACGATCAATCGGTAATCCCCCGACCTCAGCGCCGACCCCGCCTGGTCGCCGATCAGGTGCTCCAGCGTCTGCGATCGCATCGGTTCGTCGCCGCGCGTCGAACGCAGCAGGAGCTTCACGACGTACAACGGCCTGGCCGCGGCGTTGATCAGCGTGATGTGCTCCTCGAGTTCCGCGTTGCCGCCGGCCAGGGCGTTGGCCCACTTCATCAGTCGGAGCCGGATATTGGCCGATTCCCCCTGATCCATGTCGCGGATTTCAAAATATCCCTTGAGCGCCGCTCGCACCTCGTCGGCAGTGCGCACCTGCTTTTTATTCAGCTCGTCGAAAAGCGCATCCAGGTCCGCCGGAGAAGAGACGCGCGGAATCGCCGGGAGGACGGGCTCGCCGCCGGTCTGGTCCTGGGCCGTTGCCGCGGTGTCGGCGCCGGCCTCCTGTTGTTCTTCGAGTTGCTCCTCATCGGCCGGCGGCGCCGGGGCCGATGGCGCCAGCTCGCCCTCTTGCAGCAGCGAGATTGGCTGCGAATCGTCGGCGCCTTGATCGATCCGCGCACTTGGCGCCGGCGCGTTTGGCGCCGGCGCGTTTCGCGCGGGCGCGCCATCCTCCGGGGCGACGGCAATTTCACCGCCGTTTTCCGGCTCCTCCAAGACCACCGGAGGCGGGATCTGGCCCTCCTGGCGTAACCGAATTCCAGCCTCGGGCGCGGGAGGCGGAGCCGCCGGGGAGACAGAAACACTCTGCCTGGACAGCGCGTCGAGAAACGCTCTTGCCGATTCAAATTGCCGGTCGCGGCGGGCGTACGATTTCTTAAAAGCGTCGTCCAGCCAGCTCGGGACTTGGGAGTTCAATTCGCTGGGCAATTCCGCGCCGCTTGGCCGCTCGCCGGTGAGCATCTCAAACAGCACGACGCCAACGGCATAGATGTCGGATTTGACGTCGGGCACGGCGCCCTCGCGCTGCTCGGGTGCGACGTAGGCCAGCGAGCCGCTCCGCGGCTGGGCCTTGGCGGCGGCATCCTGGGTCACCGTCGCCGCCGCCGCGATCCCCACTCCGAAATCCGTCACCTTGACCGATCCGGTCGACGCAAAATCACTCGACGCCGCCGACGTGTCGAGCAGAATGTTTTCCGGCTTGACGTCGCCGTGCACGACCTGGCGCTCGTGTCCAAACTGCAAGGCTTCCAGAATGCGCCGCAGCACGTTCACCGATTGCGCGACGGTCAACCGCCTGGCGTCGATCCACGCCCGGAGCGTTTGGCCCTGGAAGTATTCCGTGATGAGATAGGGCGGCTGGGCGGTGGGATCGAACCCCAACGGACAAAGGATGTTCGGATGAACCAGCCGATGGAGGCGAATCCCCTCCTGCCGAAGATTGTTGACGTATTGGGGGTCGGTGGGGATTTTCACCACCGCCTGCTGGTCCGACCACATGTGATGGTGCGCGCGCCATTCCTCGGCGTAGGCGGTCTGGCCCACAAGCTCATCAAGCACGTATTCTCCGACGCGCTGTTTCGCCTGGTACATCAAGCCCTGCCCGGCAACCGAGAATCTTGTTAACGACCGTCCACCCGCCCGCACTCCAGAGATGCCAGAGTCGCCGCCACACCACTATTGCCCCATGGCGGACGCCGCACAATTCTAGGAAATGCGCAACTGCTTATACTGACTCTCACTCTGAAAAAATAATCTCTCGCCGCAATTCGCACAAGCTTATTCAAATTGCACAAAACGCTCCAAAATTTGGCCTGGCCATTTTTGCGACATTGTCGCCATCTTTTGCGCAATTATCTCTGTTTATTCATTGAAAATAGTTCGCCGGCAAGTAGAATGACCGTTTCAATCCTGGTTGTCTCAAGTCTGGAGGGAAGAATTATGCGGACTATATGGTTGCTGGCTGGCGTGCTGGCGGTTTCGGCTCGGGCCATGGCGTCGCCAAACGTTCCGTTCAGCACGGTCTTCGATTCAACCACTTCCTTCGGCGGCGACCAGATGCTTGGCCCTATTCAGGTCGTCGTCGGCACCGGGGGCGACGTCTTTGCCAACGCCCTGCTCGATAGCGGCAATCCTATCATCGTTTACTCGACGCCGATCGCTAACACTCAACAATTTAACAACCAGGCCGTCGCCGAAACCGATACGCCCACCGCTAATCTGTCATCGGGCCCGGGATTCTCCAATTTTGATAACCTTACACTGGCTCAGAATTCCTCGAGCAGCGCGCGAGTTTTCTTCGCCGCCGCCGACGCGGCCGGCGAGGGCATCGTTCAACTGGACATAACGGGCGGCAGTCCCACATTATCCAACGTGGCCTTCGATGGGACGGGAAGCTATTCGTTCTCTGGAATCAGCAATCCTGACGGATCGCTCACGCTCCAGGCCGACGCCAGCGGCCAGGCATTGTTCCCGGCCAATACGTCCTCTTCCTCCTCACCCGTGATGGTCCGCGGAAATGCCGCATCCTTCCCCTCGCCAGCGCAGGTGTTTACGCCCACCAGTTCGGCCACTCTTGCCGATGTGACATACCGGGAAGGTCTGGGCAATGAGTCCCCACCCCCCACGGCCGTGGCGCAATTGAACGTCTCCGGCTCCCAAGGCGTGTATTTGCTATCCGGCGCGACCGAAACCAAGATTTCCGGATCGCTCGCTCCCCCCTTCCCGGGCATACCTACGCCAGGTGGTTCGATGGTGATGGGATACACGAGCACCGGCACTCTCAACGCGGCGCTGTTGCTTGGGGAGGGAACCGCTGGCTATCCCACCCAGAACGTCGTACTGGTCAAGAACGGCGGCACGATTAGCTCGAGTACCACCATCCTGGAGCAATCCGCAACCGGCTCCGAGGGGGTACTGGGGGAATTGTCGCCTCAAGGTAAAATCGCCCTGTACGTGCCCAATGGATCATCCGACGCGAACGACACCATTCAGTACGCCGACGCCACCGCGACCAATCCCACCCCAACCGTGATCGCCTCGGTCGACACTGACTTGTCAACTCCCGCGTACACCAGGGAGGCGAACTCGAACGGCACACTGCTGCCGATCATAAAGCTGCAAGACACCAATTTCGGTTCTTGGGTTCCCGAGGTCAACGATGCCGGCACGATTGTTTTTACGGCCGACGTATATGACGCCTCCCTTTCCTCCGAAGAACAGGCCTTGCTCGAATGGACGCCAGCGGACGCCGGTTCCAGCCCCACCGTTCTGCTGGAAACCGGACAACCCGCAGACCTCGACGGCACCCCCAGCGCGTCCGTCGTTGACAGCTTCACACTGAACAGCCTGGTTCAGGAAAGCGACTTTTACAAGAATGCCCTGAGCGACGACAACTACGTCGGCGTCGGCGTTTTTTACGACGACGGCTCCTCCGCCGTGCTGGTCACGGCGGCCGTTCCCGAACCGGCGTCGATGGCGTTGATCTCCATTGCCGGCCTGGGTCTTCTTGCTCGACGCCGGCGAATCTGACCCGTTGCCGAAACGGCAGGACTCGCTCGCCGACTGTCGATTTGGCATCCGGATTGGCATCACCGGCGGACGAACAAACCCGCCCGCCATCCTAACATTTCTGTCTGTAACCACTTATATCATGGCGATCCCCGATCCCGCTTGGCACGAGCTTTGCCATCTACCAATGGTTTGCGACCGATTTAAGGAGCATATTCCATGGCAAAAATTATCGGCATCGATTTGGGCACCACCAACAGCGTCGTCGCCATTATGGAGGGCGATCAGCCTAAAGTGCTGATCAACGCCCAAGGCAGCCGGCTGACTCCGTCGGTCGTCGCCTTCACCGACAAGGGCGAGCGCATCGTTGGCCAGAATGCCAAACATCAGCAAGTCACCAATCCCAAGAACACGGTCTTCAGCATCAAGCGATTCATGGGCCGGCGGCACAGCGAGGTGGGCACCGAGGAAAAGATGGTGCCGTACACCATCGTCGGGGCCCCGGAGGAGTTGGTGCAGGTCGAAATCCGCGGCAAGAAATACACCCCCGAAGCGATCAGCGCCATGATCCTCGGTGATCTCAAGAAAACCGCGGAGGATTATCTGGGCGAAAAGGTGACCGAAGCGGTCATCACCGTTCCGGCGTATTTCAACGACGCCCAGCGCAAGGCCACCAAAGACGCCGGCGAAATCGCCGGACTCAAGGTCCTTCGCGTTCTCCCCGAACCCACCGCCGCGGCGCTGGCCTACGGGCTGGACAAAAAGAAGAACGAAAAAATCTGCGTGTTCGACCTCGGTGGCGGAACGTTCGACGTTTCGGTTCTGGACGTCGGCGAGGGCGTCTTCGAGGTGCTCAGCATCAACGGCGACACCCACCTCGGCGGTGACGATTTCGATCAGGTCCTCATCAACTTCCTCGCCGACGAGTTCAAACGCACCGAAGGAATCGATCTGCGCAAAGACCCGATGGCCTTGCAGCGGCTCAAGGAAGCGGCGGAGAAGGCCAAGATCGAGCTTTCCGGCGCGATGGAAACGACCGTGAATCTGCCCTTCATCACCGCCGACCAGAACGGGCCCAAGCACCTGCAAATCTCCCTCACTCGCTCCAAGCTCGAGCAGTTGATCGGGCCCCTGGTTGAAAGGTGCCGCAAGCCCGTGCTGGACGCGCTCAGCGACGCCAAGTTGTCGCCAGCGCAGATCGACGAGGTCGTGCTGGTCGGCGGTTCGACGCGCGTGCCCATGGTGCAGCGGCTGGTCAAGGAGTTGTTCAACGGCAAGGAACCCAACAAGAGCGTGAACCCCGACGAGGTCGTCGCCGTGGGCGCGGCCATCCAGGGCGCAATCGCCACCGGCGAGGTCAAGGACATCCTCGTCCTCGACGCCACGCCGCTTTCACTCGGCGTGGAAACCCTCGGCGGCGTGATGACGGTCCTCATCCCCCGAAACACCACGATCCCCACCAGCAAGGCGGAGGTCTTCTCCACCGCGGCCGACAACCAGAACGCCGTCACCATCAACGTTCTCCAGGGCGAACGCGAATTCGCCCGCGACAACCGCCTGCTGGGAACCTTCAACCTGGAAGGAATCCCCCCGGCGCCGCGCGGCGTCCCGCAGGTCGAAGTCACCTTCAACATCGACGTCAACGGAATCCTGTCCGTCTCGGCCAAGGACAAGGCCACGGGCAAGGAAAGCAAGATCACCGTTCAAAACGCCGGAGGACTGAGCAAGGAGGAGATCGAGAAGATGAAGCGCGACGCCGAGCAGCACGCCGCCGAAGACAAGAAACGCCGCGAGACCATCGACGTCAAGAACCGGGCCGAGGCGTTCGCCTACGAGACCGAGAAATCGCTTCGCGAGTACGGCGACAAAGTCTCCGCCGACGTTCGCGGGAACATTGAGAGCGCCCTGAACAACCTGAAGGACGCGATCAAGAGCGACGACGGCGATCGCATCAAGAAGACGATGGAGGCGCTCCAGCAGGCGAGCCTGAAGCTCGGGGAGGAAGTGTACAAGGCAGCCGCCGCCAAGGGCCCCGCCGGTCCAGGCGCGGCGCCCGAAGCCGGCACCGACCGCGGAACCACCGCCGGCGCCAAGAAAGACGAAGACGTCATCGACGCCGAGTATGAGGTGAAGGAATAGCGGGATCAGAATGATCTCGAACGCCGCACAGGCACGACCCCTTTTAGCGGCCGCACTTGTGCGGCGTTTTTGCTGCAAGTAAGCCATTGGATTAGTAGTGTTTCGTTTTCGTGGGGGCGTTGGTGTAATGGTAGCATTGGGGCCTATCCATCAACACGTGCGCGTGCTTATGGAAAGCCCTCAGATGCGGGTTCAACTCCCGCACGCTCCATGAATGTCGCTCCGGAGTTGTCCATGGGCGGAAACGACGGCGATCGCGAAGGTGATGGTGCCGCACACAATTCAGCCATGCGATACACTCTTCGGAAAATTCCCCGCGACGTGGACGCCGCGCTGCGCCAAAGGGCCAGACAGGAGGGAAAAAGTTTGAACCAAGTCGCGCTGGAAGCGCTGTCGCGAGGCTTGGGAATCGCGCAAGCGCCAACCAAGTTTCACGACCTTGATTTTGTCATCGGCACCTGGGTTGAAGACCCGGAATTTGACAAAGCCATCGAAGCCCAGCGGCAAATCGATCCGGAAATGTGGAAATGAGGCTCGCCAACCGGCTGGCATCGGCCGGCCCGGTGTTCTATCCTGTAATCATGCTCGACAAGACGTTCGCCAAATGGTGGCTCGGGCGGGTCACGCCGTACCGGGACGTTCCCCCGGACAAACTCACGGCCGAGCGGGAGGCCGTCGAACGTCTCGGCGATTACAACCAGAACTACGCCGAATTCCTCAACCGCGCCGTTTTCCCCGCCGTCGATGACCTGGTCAAATTTCTCGCCAAGAGCGGGATCGTCCATCGCGTCAGCACCTGGGGAAACCAGCTTTCCTTGCGCATCCACCTGGCCTGGCGGTGGGGCGAACTGGTCATCATGCAAAGTCACGAGGACTGCGTCACCTTCGAGCACCACATCATCACCGAAGGCGAAAAACGCGGCGAGGACAGCGCCGAGGACCACAGCCATCAATATGACCTGCGGGATCCGATTCCCTCGCCGGTGGCGGAGAACGAATTGCAGTTTTTCCTGAGCCGGGTGGCCCAGGACCTCGTGGAGCCGCCGCCCGAACCCGAAATCCCGCCGGGCGACGAACCGCCGACCCAGGTATAATTGAGCCATGGACGCCGCCGCCCAGCCAAAACGAATTTTGCTTGTCGGCCACTGCGGCCCCGATTCAAACTATCTTCGCATGGCGGTGCGAGCCGCCCTCGCCCAGGCCGAAATCGTCTCGGCCGGCGACAACGCGGCGATGGATCGCGCCATTCAGCAGGGCGTCGATCTGATTCTGCTCAATCGTGAATTGGGCTACGGCTTCGAGCCGGACACGGGGGTGGAAATGATCCGCGCTTTAAAGCAAAGCCATCCGGATTCGCGGATGATGCTGGTAAGCAATTATCCCGATGTCCAGGCCGCCGCCGAGGGCGCCGGCGCCCTGCCGGGATTCGGAAAACGCGAAATCGGATCGCCTCGGGTGATAAATCTCCTCCGCGACGCGGCGGGGGCGGGAATCAAGCCGTGAATTTCACCTCAGACCGCCTTGCGTTTCAGCCCATCCATCACAAACCCGGCGATCAACTCCGACCGGTTTAATCCTTGTTTCTTGGCCAGCGCATCGGCTTTGTGCAGCAGATCGCCCTCCAGCGAGATGCTTATTTTCCTAGCCCCGTTGCCGATTTTCGGCCGGCCGCGGCCACGCCGGAGATCGTGCTCCTGCGCCTTCTCTGCTGGTGTCATCGGCCGCGCTTTCTCAAACACAAATGGCCGGTCGAATTCCTTCGTGGCTTGAGCCAATTCCCGCGCGCTCATGTCCTCAAGGTGTTTCGCTGTCTTTTTCATCGCATTCTCCTGCGAAATCTCCGCTTCTCGCGGTCGGTCAACGCACGGCTATGTACAACGTACGCCGCACCGGGTACTGATCTCGACGGTACATAAATCACCTGCAGGTAGCGACCATCGGCCAGCCTGCCAACGGCAAGCCTCTTGTCCTGGCCGATCATCTGCGGATACGGCGCCAGGCAATTTTCCACGACGGATTCCGCCTCATGCGGCCGTATTCCGTGCTTGGAAATATGCTCGATGTTCCTGCTGTTCCAAACAAATTCCACCGCCCATTATCTTACTACCAAATTCCGCTCGGCGTCAACAATAAGACCAGCCTCCAAAATTAGCGATCAGTTTCGAACGGTTCACGCCCCTTTTTCAATCCCCTTTTTTTTGGCGACTTTTCTGAGGAATGCGTCAACCTTGTTGAGCAGAACACGATCCAGGGGGATACTGATTTGGGGGGTTCCTTTGCCGATTTTCCGTCGCTTGCGACCCCGCCGGGCTTGTGCCCACAACTTGCGTTCCACGGGACTCAAGGGGCGGTCAAGTGAATCACCATCGCCTTGTACTGCTTCGTCGCCTCGGCAAGTTCCGCGGCGCTCATTTTCGTGAACGGCTTAGCCGACTTAATCGCGCCCTCCAACCCCAACTTTCACGGCTACTTCGCCAGTTCCGCTTCGATCGCGCTGACCACTTCCGGCGTATCGGGCTTGGTCTTCGGCTTGAATCTGGCCACCACGGTTCCGTCACGCCCGACCAGAAACTTTTCGAAATTCCAAGTGATGGTCCCGGCAAACGGCTTGTCCGTCTCGGTCCCGGTGAGAAACTGGTACAGATCGCAAATGTTCGAACCCTTCACGTCCACCTTGGAGAACATGTCGAACGTCACCCCATAGTTCTTGGTGCAGAATTCGGTGATCTGCGCGTCCGTTCCCGGCTCCTGGGATTGGCATATTTCTTGTACAACGCTTCCAGCGGCGCGTACTGCGGAGTGTTGCCACATCTGCTGGCGGTGTTCACGATCAACAACACCTTCCCCCGATACTGCGCCAGGTTCACGTCCTGGCCTGCCAACGATTTCATGGTAAACCGCAGCACCGGCGGAACCGCGGCGGCGCTCGGCTGCGACGACGGCCCCGTGGTCGGTTCCCCAGCCGCCCACCTGGCCATTCCCAGCGGCAACGCCAATCCCAAACACCACAGCAGCGAATTCATGCTTTCTCCGGGTAAAACCACGGATAGTATATGCAACGACTGGAGGCATGTCAGCGATCAAATTCGGGCCGGCCGCCTCGCAGTTTTTCCGTGAGATAACGTGTCAAAATCGGCTCAATGGCCCGTCGCAACGCGGGGTTGGCGAACGCCGCCCAGGAGATTCCAGTGGTGACATCCAACGGTCCATCCAGCGGCTGTCCGAGGCCGTCGGTCAGGATGACGCCGGCTTCTTCCGCTACCAGCCACGTCGCGCAATCGTAGGGATGACAGGACATGCCTTGGGGCTGGTTTTGAATCCTGTAAAACAGGGGGCGAAGATCGGCATTGAAGCGGTCGTGACCGACGATCACTTCGTAAAACTGGCCGCCGGTGGAAATGTACTGATCTTCAAACACCGTGGCCCGGTTGACGTCCGCGGGGCCGATGAGTTGACTCACCAGGTATTCGCTCAGATCGCCGGCCAGCGCTTTGGTGCCGGGGAAGAAATTGGTGATCGAGGCGAAGCCGTGGTTGATGGTGTCGGCCTTGGACGGGTTGAGGGGCAACGGGTGCGAGTCGTAGTTGCGAAGATCGACGCGAACGGCCTTTGCGCCCTGGCTCTTGATCGCCCACAGCACGTCGCCGAAACCGGATTTGCTGGTGGGCAGTTCGGTCATGACGGCGATTTCGATGTCGCGAAGGCGAGTGTCCGGGCCTTTGTTGGGCGCGACGCCGGCCAGCGCCCAGGCCGGCCGCTTGTCGTACATGATCCCGCGGGTTCCGTCGATGGGATCGAAGATGACGCGGAGGGCGGCATCGGATTCGCGGGCGGAGGCGGGAAAAGTGCGGCGATCGACTTCGTTGCCGGCCTCGTCCACCAGCCCCTCGGCAATGACGACGATCGGGGTTTGCCGTCCCCATTCCTGGCAGAAGGATTCGAGGATGGGATCGACCTCGGCGTCGATTTTGTAGATGGTGTCGGCCGCGCTGGACCGGCCGATCTCGTTCAGGCCGGATTCGGTCCGGGAGCGGAGGATCATGTCGCGCACGGTGCGCTGGAAGGCGATGAGGCGGTCGAGAATGGATTGGGGGTTGGAGAGCAACGTCATTCCCGCAGCTTTTGAGAGGTCCGGCCGGATGGCCGATAAGGTCTTGTTGTCAAATGAATTAGAATGGTTTCCGGGACCAGAATACTATTATAGTTTACGGCCGAAGTCTTTAATAACATGTTCCGTTATTAAAGCCAACTATAGCCCATCGCTTGGGTTTAGAACGAAACCAAGTCCGTTCCCACCTCCCATGCCCCCGGACTGGAGCCGAGGAACGCTTCGGGCTTGCGGCCGGTTTGTTTTTCGTAATCGGACATGATTTCGGCCAGGGCGGCGTCGGATTGAGGGCCGATGTCGGCTAGAACGGCGACGGTTCCTCCGCGGCCGGCGCCGGTGATCTTGGCGCCGTAAAACCCGTCGGATTCGCGGTTGCGAACCAATTGCACCAGCGCGTCGCATTCGTCGGCGCCGAGCAGCGCGTCGTTGGTGTAGGACAAATGGGATGCGTACATAAGGTGGCCGGCCTTGTCGAGCGGGAGCTTGCGTTGGGGAGAATTCTGCGGCATGGCCGCCGCCGATTCCAGGTGATGCATGAAATTCCGGACCCTCATGGCTTCCAACACGTGATGGTCCACGGCTTGGAGGACATGATAAGTGTCATCCGGATCGACTCGCGCGACGGTAGTGGAGGCGAAGCCTTCCACGTCGTGGATTGGGCCGTATTGCGCGAGGAACGTTTTGCCGTCGAGGCGTTCGGGGAGGAAGGGGCGGAAGAATTTCTTGTAGTCTGTGGGTTCGAGATTGGCCAGATAGCCGCGCATGGGATCGGATTCGAGCGTCGCGCCGGCGCCGCGGCCAAGATCGCGCATCTTTTCCAGAATGATGCGATGCCCCATGAAGGCGGCGCAGCGCGTCTTGGCGTACATTCCACCGGCGCCGGGTTTGACGCCGCTGTTGATTCCCACGATGCGGATGCCGGGCGGAAGATTCAGCGGGGATTGAAGCTCGTGCGGTTGACATAGCAGGCGCAAGAGCGAGCCTTCGGGGCCGGCGCAACTGCTGATCGGTTCCACGATCCCGCACGGCGCGCCGACCACGCGGTTCTCCACTTCCTGACAGAGCACGGCCAGCGCGATGGGGTCGCCGCCCCGAATTTGAAAAAGGTCCATGAGGTTGATCATGGCGGCGACCTCGATGGCGGCCGAGCTGCTTACGCCGGCGTTCATGGGAATGGTGCTGAGCAGCGCCAGGTTGATGCCGCGAATCGAAGGGTTTTTGAGATCGACTTGGCGGCGGTGATGGAGAACAGCCAGGCAGCCGGCGAGGTATCCGGCCCATCGGCGGCCGGGCTGGTTGAACTCGGCCCGGAGCGAATTGATGGAGGAGTCAGCCAGGGCGTCCAATGGGATGCGGGCGGTGAAGGGCTGATGATCGTCGAAGAGATTGAAGGAAAAGACCTGCACGTTGCGGTCATCGCGGGACTGAACGGCGACGGCGGCGGCGCGGTCGAGCGGGGCCTCGCAAACGAGCGATCCGGTATAATCGGCGCTACCGCCCATGACGTCGAGCCGGCCTGGGGCGCGGCTGATGCGGATCGGCTTGCGCGGCAAAAAATCAACGGCCAGCTCGGCGCGCACGCATTTGAGCAGGGTGGGGACCGGGTCCAGAGAGCAAAGACGATTAACCGGCGATGGAGCTGGTGGTGGTTGGCTCACGGTTCTCCGGTTTTTGGGGACGCAGGACGATCCGCGAGAAGAGCCGCGTTCCGGCCGCAGATTGAAATGTGGCGGTCAGAACGTAACTGTGATTCCAGATCGCCTGATCGAAGGCCAGGCGGAACATGTAGGCTCCGCTGGCGGTTTCCCAATGGGCTTTTTGCTCGTCATAGGTGCAAAGAGAAGCCGTCCAGGGATTGGCCAGGCGGATTCCGCGCGGATCGGGCCAGTAGGGCCGGTAATCGTAAAGCTCGAAGACGATGACTCCGGCGGCCTTGGTGCGGTCGCCGAAGCGATCGTCGAATTCGACCAGCGCTTCGATTCCATTGGGGATGCCGTCGGCATCCCAATCCTTGACCTTGGAGAAGGTGTCCAGCTTCATGGAAACGGGGCCGAAGAGCTGGTTTTCCTCGGCGGTCCGTGGCGGGGGCACGGCGGGTGAGGAACAACCAAAAAATGCCGGCAGGATGAGCAGGGCGAGGCAAGCGATGAGTCGCATGTCCGAAATGTAGAAGGGGGCCCCGGTGGTGTCAAAGGCGATGGGATGAGTCGAGGACGCCGTTCTTATCGGACGCATTGCCGTTTTTGAACCGGCGATTTCACATTGCGGGCAAATGTATCGTACGGTAATGACCGAGGAGAAAACGGATGAGTGGGCAGACGCCAATCATGGAGACGCATGAGGACGGAGCGGTCTTGCCGCTGGACGCGCGCATGGTCTTGACCGCGCTGGAGACGGCCGGTTGGGAGAACGAGCGGCGGCAGCGGCGGCGAAGTGCTTATCAGGTGACGGCGACGTTGCGGATGTTTGCCGATGCTCCGGCGGCCAGGACGCGGGTCCTGTACACGCGGGACGCCAATCAACGCGGCATCGGGTTCATCACGCGCGAACGGCTGCCGTTGGGCTACGGCGGAATGCTCAGACTGGCCAGTCCAAAGACGTCTAAAACCTTGAATATTGCCTGCACGCTCTATCGGTGCCGGATGGCGGCGCCGGGATGGTACGAAGGCGCGGTGCATTTCAATCGCGATCAGGCGGAGTTTCTCATCGACGAAGCGGACGCAGCCGACGACGAATAAAAAACTTTTGGCGCGGGGTTGTTGGGCGTACACTGCCGGGGACTTTGTCCCGGGCGGTGCATGGTGCGATGGTTGGTGAGCTTGATGATAGTGCTGGCGGCCTGCGGGGCGGCGCGGGCGGATGACGCCGCCGCGCCGGCGACGCAGCCGGCGGAGGAAGGCGTCGGCCTATTGCGGCATGTCCAGATCGACCTGAAAACCAGGCAAATCCGGGTGGAATGCCAGGCCCTGAACGTCCACATGCCGCTGGAGTTCTTCTGCGTTGTGCGCGGCGGGCAGGAACACGAAACCGTGTTGCGCACCGATGCCAGGCCGTCAACGATTCACTTCGGGCTCTTGGCGCTGGGACTGAAGCCCGGCGAGCCGGCGCACCTGGACGCGGACCGCAAACTGTGGTTCCCCCCGACCGGTCCGACGTTGAAGATCACCTGTCAATATCAACTGGATGGCAAGACGATGGTGGTGCCGGCGTGTCGGATGATGCGTTCGGTGAAGACCAAGCGGGAGATGGGGCCGATGGATTGGGTTTTCGACGGCTCGCGCATGCTGCCGGATGGGCGGTATGCGGCCGATCTGACGGGGTACGTGGTGAGCATCGTGAATTTCGATCTGACGATGATCGACGTTCCGGAACTGGCGAGCAATGCCAACGAGACGCTGGAATGGGAGTACAACCCGGATTTGGTTCCCCCGCCGGGGACGCGGGTGACGATGATCATCGAGCCGGCCGGCGGCCAGGCGACGACGCAGCCGAGCCAGGGCAAGCCGGCCGGGCAATACAATCCGGGTCCCGGACTGAATGGCGGGAATTAAAGAATTTCTCCCTCCCCTTGTACTCAGGGAGGGCTGGGGTGGGGGTCGAACGCCGGTCGGCCCGCGAACTGACGAAACGCGGCGGCATTGTTTGTGTCCGGCGGCGGGATTGGGCACAATGAGGGCGATCTGGCCGCCCAAAGCGGAGGCTTGGTAAATGTTGCTGAGAACGGTGGTGATGCTGTCGATCGCGGCGATGGGGTTGGCGCTGGCGGCGTGCGCGGAAACCGGCGGAGCGCTGGCGACGGCGGCGACGGCCGATGCGGCCGCGGTTGCCGCCACGCAGGCGGCTATCGCCACCACCCAGGCCATCGCAGATCTCGAGTCCGCCTCGACGCAGATGTCGTCATCGGGTCATGCCGGTGCCACCACCGCCGCCAGCTTGCTGCCGACGCTTCCCTCCGTGAGGAAGGGCACATTGATCGTCAACACGCCCAACGCCGTGATCATCCAAAAGAATGGCAAGCGGTACATCTTCCTGAAGCCTGTGCCGGAGAATAATGGGGATACGGATCAGTAGCCGTTGCGCGGGCGCTCAGCCCTCATATTGCCCGTGGCCGCAAGCCGTTATCGATCCGCGAGAAATTTGGCGTCCTTATTGATGTTCTGCGAAGTCGCCATCGAGCCGCCTGCGGCGAGCGCTGTCGAGCCGGCGGTCGGCCCCGTCACTACGCTGGCCGCGTAAGCCGTCGGGGCGGAAGCCTTCGGTTTCCTGTTCGCTGTCGCACCGATGATCGCCTTGGAAACGCTCGCCGCCTTGGATTTCTGCACTGTTGGGGCTGCGGCGGTTGAGTGAGTGCTAACGGGTGCGGCCTTCGGAGTTGCCGAAACGACTGCCGGGGCAGCGGCCGGCGCGGCGGCTGCAACGTTGGCGCCCTGATTGAAGTTCGCCGACAACTTGTTGAAGTCGGCGGTGTTGACCTTACCGTCGTAGTTGAAGTCGCCCTGGTCCCAGCCGGTGATGCTCTGGTTGAAATTCGCGGCCAGGACGTTGAAGTCCGAGCCATTCACCAAACTGTCCAGATTGGCGTCGCCGGAGAGCGTGTATTTCACCTCGATCTGTCCGGAGGCCAGACCGGAGACGATGCCGTCCTTGCCGTCGGCGTAGCCGAGGGCGTAGATCAGGCCGTCGATGGGCGTTCGTGCCATGGAGGAAATGATGCCCATGCCGTCCCATCCGCCGCTTTCGTAGCCCGATTTGAGATAACCGGCG
Source organism: Tepidisphaeraceae bacterium (assembly GCA_050010915.1). GTDB lineage: Bacteria > Planctomycetota > Phycisphaerae > Tepidisphaerales > Tepidisphaeraceae > PALSA-1353. The sequence goes on from JBEKKC010000005.1 coordinate 43,189, forward strand.
ATCGTGGTGATCGGGTCGCTGGCCCCGTAGGCGACGATCATCTCGTTGTTGGTCACGTCCAACACGCCGTTGGCGGCGATCGAAAGGGAGTTCAAATCCAACGTGGTGGGATTCTGGGTTGTCGCGGCGGTGATGATCGCCGCGGCGCCGTTGGCCACGAATAGCGTGCCCAGATCGATGCTGCCTCCCATGACGGCGGCGAACGTCAACGTGCCGCTGTTGACGTTCACGGTCGAGGTGCCGCAGTTCACGAAGCTGAAGGGCAACGCCAGTGGACCGTCGAAGTTCAGAACGTCGTTCGAACCCGTGTCGGTGACGGCCACCCCTGTAAAGCCCGATAACGTGGCCTGGAGGCCGTTTTGGCTGACGGTGATGTTGCCGCCGCTGGCGCTGATGGTCACCGGCCCTGCCGCGCTCAGGTAGACATCCAGCGTGGCACTCACCAGTTCAATAGCGGAGAAGCTGTTGGATGTGGCATTGGCGAACGAGCCATCGGTTGCGGTCAAGACGTAGGTGCCCGGCGTGGCCACCGAAAGGTTGTCGAACGTCGCCACGCCGTCAACGGCCGCAACAGTGGTCGTGCCGCCCAGCGTTCCCGGCCCGACGCCGACGGATAGCGTCACACTGGAATCATCTGTAACCAAAATGTTGCCGTTGGCGTCTTCGACGTAAACCGTAACGGCGGGAGTGATCGTGCCGCCGCCTGCCACGACATTAGTCGGCTGCTGGCCAAAGGCTAATTTCGGAGAACCAACCTCGCCTAACGCCGTTACCAGCAAGTTGGCCACGGGGCTGCCAATGCCGGTTACAAGGTCGTAGCCCGGTCCAGCGTTAAAGCCGTTATAACCGCTGGTGATGTCGTGGAAGTCGGCGGCCGGCAGATTGTAGAGCAGGGGAAGCGTTTGCGACGGGCCGTCCAGCGATCCCATGCCATAAAGTGCGCGCCCCTGATCGGCGATGGAAATCAGGCCGGCCCACATTGGACAGGCCAAGCTGGTGCCACCCACCTCCAATGCATATCCCGGGCCCGTGTAATACGTATCCACCGCAAACACTCCGGAATTCGGATCGGCGTCCATGGCCACGTCGGGGATGGTGCGGTAACTGGAACTGATGCCATTGACATTGCCGTTTTGATAAGCCGGTTGGCTTTCATCAGCGCTAATCCCCCCGCCCCCAGCCGAGGACGGAGACCAAGAATCACTACCCAGGCTCCAGCCCGTCTCCCCGCCATAGGAACCGTCGCTGTTGATGGTCAAGGTGGTGCCGCCCACCGCGACCACATTGGGAGAATAGGCCGGATAGTCTCCCGGCGCACCGGAATCACCGGCGCCAGCCAGAAACGTGACGCCCTGGTGGCCGCTGGGGGTCGTGAAGTAGGAATCGAAGAATTGCTCACCGCCGAACTCAGGGCCGCCCCAACTCATGGAAACCACTGAGACGCCCGAATAGTCGGCGGCAGTCGTCACGGCCGTCAGCAGGTCGGAAAAGTCGCTGCTGTTGGCTTCAAAGAGTATGACGTTCGCCTGCGGCGCAATCGAGTGGGCCGCTTGCACGTCCAGGGATTCCTCGACGTCCCATCCGCCGGGCGTTGCATCCGCCGGCGGAGAAGCTCCGCCGGTTTGGTTCAGCACCTGAAGCGTCGGCCCGCCGGCGTTGAATTGCGGCAGGTTAAAATACGAGTCGAACAACGCTGTATCGCTGATGATGTCCGGATCGTTGTAAGCATCGACGATGGCAATGGTCTGGCCGCTTCCGTTCCCGCTCACGCCGTTGAAGGAAATATTGTTGACGCCGTAAGCCTGATCGATCTCGGCAGGCGTGAAAGGTGCGCCGAGCGTCGCCAAGGGATGGACATCCGAGAACGATGCCGCGCCGGTGGGGGTTGGGAACGTGCCGTCCACGATGAAGTTCGTCTGCATAGTGAGGCCAACGTCTGACAACAGCACGCGGCGTTCAAGCGCCTCGACCGCGTAGCAGGCCCGAGATATGGCCCGGCGCAACTGAAAAGTGGGAACACTTGTATTTCGTTTAGGGTTGTGATCGACGTCAGATTTTCCCAGCCGCATGACTGCTCCCACCGAGTGTCAAAGGTCCGCCGTGGAGAAGAGATCTGAAACCATCCCGTCGCCTCCACTGGTATGTTATGTTCCAACACCCGCTCGATTCTTCAATAGGGGAATATAACCCATTTTTGCCCTAAATGGCGCGGCAATTTGGCGCAGGAGAGGCGTCAATTGTGAATTCCTCGTAGCACCAAGGTGCTACAGCAATTCCGTTAAATCCTTGACGACCAGATCGGGTTGCCATTCGGGGGAAAGATTGACGACGGCGGCGGATGCGGCCCTCATATTGACTGCACCCAACCTAACGGCCGTAAACGCTTATCGATCCGCGAGAAACTTTTCGTCCTTATTCCTGATATCCTGGGGATTCGAAACTGAACCTGCGGACGGGACCGTCACGACGCCGGCCGCGTAAGGCGCCACGGTGGAAGCTTTCGGTTTCTTGTTCGTGGTATCACTGATAACTGCCTTGGAAACACTGAGCGGCTTGGACTTCGAGGCCGGGGGTGCTGCGGCCGTTGACTTGGCGGTGACGGTTGCGACTGTCGGAGCTACCGAAACGACGGCTGGGGCGGCGGTCGTGGTCGCGGCGGCGGACTTGGCTGTGGAAATGGTCACCGTCGAAGCCGTTGGAGCGACCGCCGGAGCCGCAGGCGCGTCCAGGACCGCGGCCGACGATGCCACCGATGCTCCACTGACGCCCTGGTTGAAATTCGCCGCCAAGTCGTTGAAGTCGGCCGCGTTGACCAGGCCGTCGTAGTTGAAGTCGCCCTGGTCCCAACCGGTGATGCTCTGGTTGAAGTTCGCCGCCAGGATGTTGAAGTCCGCCCCGTTGACCAAGCCGTCCAGATTGGCGTCGCCCAGAAGCGCGTACTTCACTTCGATCTGGCCGGACGACAGGCCGGAGACAACGCCGTCCTCGCCGTCGGCATAGCCCAGTGCATAGCCTGGATTGACGGCCGCGGCCGAACTGAAGATACCCATGCCGTTCCACGATCCGCCATTGCGGCCGCTGATCAGGTATCCGCGGATCGACGCGATCGGATCAGGATTAGCGCCATAGTCGATGAACAGGGTGTTATTGCTTACGTCGAGTGCGCCGCTTCCCGTAATGGTTAGGGATGTGACGGACGATCCGCCGCTACCGGCCCCCAGATACAGCGTGCCGCCGTTGATGGTCAGCGACGCGATGCTAAAGCCGGCGCCCGCGGTCGGGGCGCCGAAGTTGATGGTGACGTTGCTCGTGCTGAGCGGCACGGTGTCGCTATCCCAATTGTCGGCGTCGTACCAATTGTTGGATTGCGCCCCGGTCCAGGTTTCATTTGACGAATACCCCGCCAGAGCCGGCACCAGCAGGGCCGCATTGGGTGATCCAAGTCCCGTGGCCAGATCGTAACCGAGAGCGGCGGGATAGCCGTTGTTCCCCGTCAGAATGTCGTGAAAATCGGAACTGGGAAGATTGTAGAGCATCGGCAGCGTCTGGCTGGGACCGTCGAGGGACGACAGGCCCTTGAGCGCGCGGCCCTGATCGACAATGGCGATGAGGGCCGCCCACATTGGCGTGGCCACGCTTGTGCCGCCAACCTGGATATAGCCACTCTCAAGATAGGAATCCAGGACATACACGCCGGTTTCAGGATCGGCATCCATGGAGACGTCGGGCGTGGCGCGTAGGCCGGTGCTGTTAATGCTCGCGCTTTGATAACTCGGCTGCGTTTCCTGAATGCTGTCTCCGCCGCCGCCGCCGCTCCAGGCGCTTTCGCCGAGATAGCTTCCGTCGGTGCTGATCTCGAGCGTGGTTCCGCCGACGGCCACAACATTGGGTGAAAGAGAGGGATATCCGACGCCCAGCGCGCCAGAGTCGCCGGTAGAGGCCAGGAAGGTGACCCCCGGGTGGCCGGCCGGCGTGGTGAATGTCGAATCCTCGCTTGTTTCGGAAACGTCGTCGTAAAAATCGTAGAGTTGCGGCTCGCCAAAACTCATGGATACGACGCTGACGCCGGCAGTATCCGCCGCGGTCGTCACGGCCGTCCACAGATCGGGGGAATCGGGGTAACTGGCCTCGAAGAGAATAATGTTGGCCTCGGGGGCGATCGCGTGCGACCATTCCACGTCAAGAGATTCCTCCACGTCCCAACCGCCCGGCGATGAATCTGACGGCAAGCTGGTCCCGCCGGTTTCATTGAGCACCTCAAGCGTGGGTTCTCCGCTGCCGTTGAACTGCGTCAGGCCGTATTGGGCGCTGAATGCGTTGGCGTCGGAGATGATGTCCGGATCGTTGTAGGCGTCGATGATCGCGATGGTTTGGCCGGCGCCGTTGCCCACGACACCGTTGAAAGAAATATCGTTGACGCCATAGGCATCGACGATTTGGGACGGGGTAAAGGGCGAGCTGGCCGGAGAAGCCGCAGGCGATACCGGTCCAAGATCGATGAAATCCGGGGTGGCGTTGGCAGCGCGTGAAAGACTGGCGGACGGCCGCAGGCGGGCGGGCAGCGGCAGGCTGGCGGCGGCAACCAACGGCGAGGGTGATATGGCCGGCGACGAATTCGGACCGGAGATGGATTGCACCTCATAGGCGCCGATATCGACGATGCCGCCTACGATGCGGGCGAAGCCCGGGCCGCGCTGGTCGTAGGCCAGCGGCTTGCCGTTGGCATCAACCGCCAGCGCGTTACTTCCGGCGTTGATGGCGGGGCTGCCGGTTTGCAGCGCCATGGTATTGGTGGGGCCTCCATTGTTTTGCAGAGGGCCCAGATCCGGATTCGCTCCGACGATGTTGCCGTTAACGCCGTTGCTGAGTCCCCCGGAGCCTCCGGTGCCGATGAGATTGTGGGAGCTTGGGGTTTGGCCGCTGGCCAGAGTGTAATCGAGCGTGCCGGTGATATCGCCGTTCATGCCGTAGTAGTTGGTATTGGTGGCAACAATCGTGTTATAGAGCGTGGCGGTGTCGCCTGAGTCGACATAAAGCCCGCCGCCGCCGTTGCCGGCGATCGTGGAATCCCCGACGGTGACCGCGCCGAAAGAAATCAGCCCGCCGCCGTATTCCGCCTGATTGTCCGCTAAGGTGCTGTTGGAGAAGAAAGCGGTTGAGGCGATTAAGGCGCCGCCGCCTTCATAGAGCGCCTCGTTGTTCTGTAAAGTGCTGGCCGAAACCACAAGCGATTTGCCATCCTGAAGAATTGCCCCGCCGTAATAGTTCGCCACGTTGCCCTGCAAAGTGCTGGCTGATACGACGAGTGAGGAACCTGAATCCTGATAAATCGCGCCGCCTTCCAGGGCTTCATTTGAGGAGAACGTGCCGGACGCGATGGTGACGGTGTCGCCGATCACATACAGGGCGCCGCCGAGCTCGGCATAATTATTGCTGAAGGTCGCCCCGGTCAGATTGAGCGTTCCGTCAAAGTCCGCCGCCCCGCCGCCAAACCCATACGCGTTGTTATTGCCGCTGAAGGTGCTGCTCGTGATGTTGGCGGTGCCCTGGTAGTTACACAGGCCGCCGCCAAGGATATCTTCGGTGGTGTTCGACGTGATTGAGCTGCCATTGTTGATCGTGAGGGTAGCGCCGGTGAAGTTGAAGATCCCGCCTCCGTCCCCGAAGGCGGTATTGCCCTGCACGACCGTCGAGCTGATTGTAAGCGTGCCGTCGGCATAGTTGGTTATGCCGCCGCCGTAGGTGTCGGCCGCATTGCCGAAGACGGTGCTGCTCGTGATTGTCAGGGTGCTGTTTTCGTTGCAGATGCCGCCGCCGGCTTCGTAGGTCGCCTCATTTCCCATGATGGTGCTGCCGGTGATGTTCACCGTCCCGCCATCGGTATTGAGCAAACCCCCGCCTTGCTCGGCGAGGGAGTCGGAGAGCGTGCTGCTGGTGATGGTGACATGGCCGCCGTTGTTGTAGACCCCGCCGCCGAGGTCGGCTTCCCCGCCGCTAATCGTGGTTCCGCTGATGGTGAGCGTGCCGGCTGCGTCGTTGAAGATTCCTCCGCCGTCGCCGGCATCGTCGCCGGTGAACCCCAAACCGGTTGCGACGCCGACGATTGCGGCGTCCGAGGAGAGCGTGCAATTGGTGATCGTCAGCGAGCCATCGTTGTAGATGCCTCCGCCAATGCCCAGGCCGTCAGTGATCGTCAGGCCGGAAATGCTCACGGTTGTCGCCGCCGATACGGCGAAGATGGCACTGGCATTGTCACCGCTGATGGAAAGGCTGCTGGCGCCCAGACCGGTGATCGTCAGGCTGTGCCCGATAACCAATTCCCCGCTGGTGAGGATGATGGTCCCGCCCGACAGAGAAGGAGCGAATTGGATGGTATCGCCCGAAGCGGCGCCGGCAATGGTTTGCCGCAGCGATCCGGCGCCGCTGTCGTTCAGGCTCGTGACGATATCCGTGGAAAGCAACCGCCGTGGCTCCAGGGCTTCAAGCACCGCCATGCCGAGTCGGCGACGGGATTCAACCCTCCCCTGCCGACGAGATCTACCGCGCCACATGGTTTACCTCCCGCCAGAGGTGAACAAATCAGACGCACAAACCCGCAGAGACACGCGGAATCGCCCGGCACCCTGGCAAATGTTTGTAAGGCGCGATTATCCGTCGCGTTGTCCCCAAAACAAGAGAGTAATTATTAAATATTACATCCGTAGGCGCAGCAAATTGTCGCCGGTGGATGGCGAGCACGAGTTAATGCCGACTTGCGCCGTTTCTGGTTGCGTTCAAAAGCCGGGAATTTCACGTATCGCACATTCCTCATTTCAAGCCAACACCGCTGCTGCTCCGCCCGAGTTCACCGCAATAACTCGACTAGCAACATGCCAAAATGCCACCACTTGCTATACGCCAGGAACTTGGCATCTTGGCACGTGATACCAGATCACGCGCTACACGCGCAAAATCGCTACAGCAATTCCGTCAAGTCCTCGACGACCAGATCGGGTTGCCATTCTTGGGGCAGGTTGGCGAGATGCCGTCGGCGGGTGACGCCGGTCAACGTCAGGATCGTGCGCATGCCCAGGGCTTTGGCGCCTTCGATGTCGGATTCGAGGTTGTCGCCGATGAGGAGACAAAAATCGGGCTGGGCGCCGAGGCGGCGACAGAGTTCGGTGAAGAAGGTTTGCTGGGGCTTTCCGCAGAAGACGGGCTGGACGGCGGCGGCGTAGGCGAGTTGCCAGGTGAGGGCGCCGCAGCCGAGTTCCAGGCCTCGGTCGCTGGGATAGACGCGGTCGGCGCAGATGCCGACGGCGGCGGCGCCTTTGCGGAGAAGGCGCAGGGCCAGGCGTTGGCGTTCGGGGGTGGCGTGGGAATTGGGCGGCGCGCCGATGACCACGGCATCGCAGGATTCGCCATCGTTCTCGACCCAATCGACCAGGCCGTCGAGCATGTCCTGCATTCCGTTGGTGGCCAGGTTGAAGACTCGGGGGCGCGGGTTGCTGGGGCCGCGGAATCGGGCCAGGACGTAATCGGCGGCGGCGGCGGCGGCCGTGTAGATGCGATCGAGTTCGATTTCGATGCCCATGTTGGCCAGGCGCGTGGCGACGCGCAGGGGGCTGGAGGTGCTGTTGGAGAGGCAGGCGTAATTGATTCGCTGATCCTGGAGCCTGCGGATGAAATCCGCGGCGCCGGGAAGGGATTGTTCCTCGTAACAGAGGGTTCCGTCCAGATCGACCAAGACCGCGTGATAGGGGGAAAGATCAATCGGCACGGGCGGGAAGTGTATAGAGGTGGGTAGCGAGTTGCGAGTTGCCAGTTGCGAGAAAGAGCCGCGGCGCTTGGATTTTCTCGCAACTCGCAACTCGGTACTCGCAACTACTCCCCCATTCGATTTTTGGTTGAAAATCGCGTACAATTTTCCCCTTCATGGCAGAAGCAACCCCGCCGGCCGATCGGATAGAAAACCTTCAGATCGAGCAGGAACTTCAGGACAGTTATCTCACCTATGCGATGAGCACGATCATGGACCGGGCCTTGCCCGACGTCCGCGACGGGCTCAAGCCGAGCCAGCGCCGAATCCTGGTGGCAATGAACGACCTGAACCTGGGTCCGGCCAGCAAACACCGTAAATGCGCGAAGATCGCGGGCGATACGAGCGGCAACTATCATCCGCACGGGGAGGCGGTGATCTATCCGACGCTCGTGCGGATGGCGCAGGATTGGAACCTGAGATATCCGCTGATCGACGGGCAGGGGAATTTCGGGAGCACGGATGGCGATCCCCCGGCGGCGATGCGTTACACGGAAGCGCGGATGGCGGCCCCGGCGATGCAGTTGCTGGACGACCTGGAACTGGAGACGGTCGATTTCATTCCCAATTACGATGAGACGCGGGACGAGCCGACGGTTTTCCCCAGCAAGTTTCCCAATCTGCTGGTGAACGGATCGACGGGGATCGCGGTGGGGATGGCGTGCAATTTGTTGCCGCACAATTTGCGGGAGATTTGCGACGCGATCGTGCACGTGATCAATCATCCGGAATGCGAGTTGGCGGAGTTGTTGAACATTGTGCCGGGCCCGGATTTCCCGACGGCGGGGATCATTCGCGGCCGGGATGGGATCGTCGAGGGTTACAGGACGGGCCGCGGCCGGCTGACGCTCCAGGCGAAAATGTCCGTCGAGGAGCAGAAGAACGGCAAGCCGACGGTCGTGATCGAGGAGATTCCCTACGGGATCATCCGGCGGTCGATCATCGAATCGGTCGCGGAGTGCGTGAAAAAAGACCTGATTAAGGACATTTCGGCGATCAACGACGAGAGCGGGCGCGAACACAAATGCCGGATCGTGGTCGACCTGAAGCGGGACGCCGATCCGAACGTCATCATCAACCAACTGTATCAATACACGCCGTGCCAGATCACGGTGAGCATGATCAACATCGCGCTGGTGAACCGGCAGCCGCGGACGATGGGGCTGAAGGAGTTGATCCAGCATTTCGTGGAGCACCGAAAGGAAGTGATCACGCGGCGGACGCGGTTTCTGCTGAGGAAGGCACAACAGCGCGGGCATATCCTGGAAGGCTTGATCTTCGCGGTGTGCGACATCGACGAGGTGGTGAAGCTGATCCGGGGGAGCAGGACGCGGGAAGAGGCGATCGGAAAACTGCGGGAGCGGACGTTCCGGATCGCGCCGGAACATCCATCCGCGCCGCGGATCCCGGCGACGCTGATGGAGCGGGGAGCGAACCGGGGCGTGCTGCTGACCCAGACGCAGGCGGAGGCGATCGGGCGATTGCAGCTCATTCAACTCGTCGGGCTGGAAATTGAAAAGCTGCTCGAGGAATACCGCTCGGTGGTCGAGGAGATCGAGGGTTACGAAGCGATTCTGCGGGACGAGGCGTTGGTGCTGGACATCATTCGCGAGGACATCATCGAGATCAAGGAGAAATACGGGGACGAGCGGCGGACGAAAATCGAGGGAAACGTCAGCGATTTCAACATGGAAGCGCTGATCGCGCGGGAAGACGTGGTGGTGACGGTTTCGCACGTGGGGTACGTGAAGCGGCTGCCGGTGGATACCTACCGGAGCCAGGGCCGCGGCGGGCGCGGCGTTCGCGGTTCGGAGGCGAAGGAAGGCGATTTCGTCGAGCATCTGTTCGTCGCCAATACGCATGATTACCTGCTATTTTTCACGAACCAGGGGAGGGTGTACCAGCGGCGGGTGTACGACGTTCCGGAGCTGAGCCGGACCAGCCAGGGCCGGGCGGCGGCGAACCTGCTGGATTTCCAGGAGGGGGAAAAGATCGCCAACGTGCTGGCGGTCAAGGATTTCACGGGCGGGGAGCAGTTTCTACTTTTCGCGACGGCCAAGGGGACGGTGAAGAAAACGGCACTGAGCGCGTATGCGAACATCCGCACGAGCGGGATCATCGCCATCGGGATGGAAGAAGGCGATTGGCTGATCGACGTTACGGTGACCGGGGGGAAAGACCACGTCATCCTGGGGACCAAGAGCGGGCTGGCGGTGCGGTTCGAGGAGACGGACGTGCGGGCGATGGGCCGGCCGGCGGCCGGCGTCACCGGGGCGCGGTTCAAGCGCGAGGGGGATGAGGTGGTGGCGATGCTGGTGGTGCCGAATGGAGAAAATCCCGGGCTGAAAATGTTGACGGGGTGCGTGAACGGCTACGGCAAGCGAACGCCGCTGGAAGATTATCCGGTCAAGGGCCGCGGCACGCGCGGAGTCATCAACATCGACGCGAACGAACGCAACGGAGACGTCGTGGGGATGAAACTGGTCACCGATGCGGATGAGGTGATGCTGATCACCGAGCGCGGCATCCTCATCCGGACGGCGGTTTCGGAAATCCGCGAGACCGGCCGGAACGCGGCGGGCGTGCGGCTGATCAAGCTGGATGAAGGGGATAAGTTGGTGGCGATGGCCAAGGTCGATAAGGAAGAGGAACCCGAGGCGGAGAAACCCGAAACTCGAAATCCGAATGACGAATCAAATCCGAAATCCGAATGACGAAAGGGCGTTCATTCGATTTCTATTGCTCCTCGTTTTGTCGTTGATCGCCTCGGCGGCGTGCGCGTGGGCGGCGGGAAGTTCGCTGGGGTTGTTCCTTGGGGGGTTGTTCACGGTGACTTTTTTGACGCCGGCGGGGATCCTGCAACAGAAGAGCCTTGCTGCGGCGGTCGGGGGATTCATTGCTGTCGTGGGGCCTGTGGCGGGGGTTTGGCTGATCGCGGTCCTGGAAACGGCGGATACCTTCGGGCAATGGATTCGGGCGACGATGGTCCTGGCGGTTTACGCGATGGCGATCGGAGGAATCGGCCTGGCGCTGGCGAGGGCAAAATTACCGGCGATATTCGCGGCTGGCATGGCGATCGTGGTGGGGCTGGCATGGCTCTCCTGGCCGGTGTGGCTTTCGGCTGCACTGGTGCGGGGCGGTTTCAGCGGAACGGTTCAAAATCTCGTCTGGCTGCATCCTCCGCTGGTAATCAATGGGATTCTGACTGGCGAGCCGGCGTGGACGGAAAGATCGCTGGCGTATCATCTGACGGATTTGAATCAGGACGTTCCGATCCGATTGCCGGCCAACGTCGGGCAATGCGTGGCGGTTCATGGGATTCTGGGACTGGTGTTGTGGTGGGCGGGATTGATGCAACGCTCAACACACGACACTCAACATTGAAGTGAAATTCGTGTTGGCATTGCGCTAAATATTTTCAATCGCGGCTCGCGACCCAATAGGTATAATCACGCTTGTGAAACGCGATTTTCGCTGGAACGCCTGGAATGTCGAGCACATTGCCGAACACGGCGTCAGCCCGATGGAAGCGGAATATATCGTGAATCACGTCCGGCCGCCGTTCCCAGAGGCCAAAGGCGACGGAAAATTCATGGTGGCGGGACAAACGTGGAACGGCACGTACCTTCGGGTTGCATTCATTATCGACCCCGAGGGCACGCTGTTTGTGATCCATGCGCAGCCGTTGACCGAACAGGACAAGCGGATTTACCGGAGAAGAAAAAGATGAAATCCAATAAGCCGTGGACGGAAATGACTACCGCCGAATTGCGGCAAGCAACCCAAGACCTGAACGGCTCGGTTCTTGGTAAGACTCGGCCATTAAACGCGGCCGAGCGGGCGCTGTGGGAAAAATCCCGCAGGCATCGGCGCGGCCGTGCGCAAAAAACTCCAAAAAGTGAGCGAGTCAACATCGTGCTGGAGCGCGGTCTGCTCCGGGAGGCGGACAAACTTGCCAAGAAAAATGGCCTTGGTCGCTCGGAATTGATCGCGCAGGCTCTGGCAACGGTCATCGGTCGAAGGAAGGCCAGTTAGCTGTCGGCTCGCCCACCGTTCGCGGGAAAGCCCAAAAACTGGGCAAGCGCATTCCGGTCGGATCTCCGAACGAAATCGCCGGACAAGTGCGGCGGTTGATCAGAAGAGTTTGATTTCCGGGCCCAGATCGCTGTAGCCCATGAGGAAGGCGTCGACGGCGCGGGCGGCTTGGCGACCTTCGCTGATGGCCCAAACGATCAGGCTCTGGCCGCGCCGGACGTCGCCGGCGGCGAAGACGCCGGGAACGCTCGTGGCGTAATTGTCGTCGCATTGCACGTTGCCGCGGGCGTCGAGCTTCAGGCCCAGTTGGCCGACGGGGCCGTCGTGTTCAGGGTGGACGAAACCGAGGGCCAGCAGGCAAAGATCGCAATCCAACTCGAATTCGCTTGCGGGGATTTCCTTCATCGTGAAGCGGCCGCTGGGGTCTTTGGACCATTCCAGGCGGACGCCGTGAAGTTTCTTGACGACGCCGTTCTCGCCGCTGAAGGCCTTGGTGTTGATGGAGAAATCGCGGATTTCCTGGCCGGCCAATTCGTTGGCCTCTTCATGGGCGCTGCTGGTGCGGAAGATCATGGGCCATTCGGGCCAGGGTTTGACGGCGCCTTCGACGACGGCTTCGGGCGAGCGCGAGTCGGCCGGGCGCGGGAGAAGCTCGAACTGTTTGACGGATTTGCACCCCTGGCGAAGCACGGTGCCGAGGCAGTCGGCGCCGGTGTCGCCGCCGCCGAGGATGATCACGTGCTTGTCCCTGGCATCGATCATTTCCCGGTCGCCGATCCGATCGCCCAGATTTTTTTTGTTTTGCAGGGGGAGAAAATCCATCGCCAGGTGGATGCCGAGGAGATTTCGGCCGGGGACGTCGAGTTCGCGGGCCTTGGTGCTGCCGCCGCAGAGGACGATGGCGTCGAAATCGCGGCCCAGGTCGTTGACCTTGACGTTGCTGCCGACGTTGGCGTTAACGACGAAGTGGATTCCCTCGGCCCGCATGATCTTCACGCGGCGGTCGACGACGGATTTTTCCAGCTTGAAGTTGGGGATTCCGTAGGTGAGCAAACCGCCGATGCGGTCGGCCCGCTCGAATACGGTGACGCGATGCCCGGCCTTGTTGAGTTGTGCCGCCGCCGCCAGCCCCGCCGGGCCGGAGCCGACGATCGCCACTTTCTTGCCCGAGCGTCTTTCCGGCGGCTGGGGTTTGATCCAGCCCTTCTCGAACGCGTGCTCGATGATACTGAGTTCGATGTTCTTGATGGTGACGGGCTTGTTGTTGATGCCCAGGACGCAGGCTTCCTCGCAAGGCGCGGGACAGACGCGGCCGGTGAACTCGGGGAAATTGTTGGTCTTGAGCAGCATGTCCAGGGCTTCGCGCCAGCGGTCGCGGAAGACCAGGTCGTTCCATTCGGGGATGATGTTGCCGAGCGGGCAGCCGCTGCCGCTGTTGCAGAAGGGCACGCCGCAATCCATGCAGCGGGCGCCTTGTTTGCGGAGCTTGTCGACGGGAAAATCGTTGTAGACCTCGTTCCAGTCCATGAGGCGCAGCTTGACCGCGCGCCGGGAGGGCGTTTCGCGGTTGATCTCTTTGAAGCCGGTGGGCTTGCCCATGGCAAATCCTAATGGAAATTCGAAATTCGAAATTCGAAATTCGAATCAAATTCGAAATTCGAATGACGAAAGGCCTCCGCTTTCGAATTTCGAGTTTCGAATTTGATTCGAGTTTCGAATTTCGAATTTCGAGTTTTCACCATCGCCTTCACACCTGCCGCTCCGCCAGTTGTCGCGCCCGTTCTTCCACTTCCGCCTTGTGTTCCAGGACGCGGCGATAATCGGTCGGCATCACCTTCACGAACCACTTCAGTTCCTGCTCGAAATCGTCCAGAATCGCCTTGGCGACGGGACTGGCGGTGAATTTCCGGTGGTTTTGCAGCAAGCGGCGAATGGTGCTCACGTCCTCGGGCTTGTCGGGGCGCTCCAACGCGACCATTTCGCGGTTGCACAGGTCTTTGAACTGGCCGGAAGTGTCGTAAACGTAGGCGATTCCGCCGGACATGCCGGCGGCGAAGTTGCGGCCCGTGGGGCCGATCACGACGACTCTTCCGCCGGTCATGTATTCGCAGCCGTGATCGCCGACGCCCTCGACGACGGCCTCGGCGCCGCTGTTGCGGACGCAGAACCGCTCGCCGACGACCCCGCGGAGATAGATTTCCCCGGCGATGGCGCCGTAGGCGATGACGTTTCCGGCGATGATGTTTTCCTCGGCCTTGAAGGTCGAATTCCTGGGCGGGTAGACGATGACGCGGCCGCCGGACAGGCCCTTGGCGCAATAGTCGTTGGCATCGCCTTCCAGTTCCAGGGTGACGCCGTGGGCCAGGAAGCATCCGAAGCTTTGCCCGGCCGAGCCGGTGAAATTGAAATGGATCGAGCCGTCGGGCAGCCCGGCATGGCCGTGCTTGCGGGCGATTTCGCTGGAGAGGATCGTGCCGACGGTGCGGTTGACGTTGTTGATCGGCAATTCGGCGCGGACTGGTTTGCCGTGATTCAGCGCCGGGGCGGCCAGCTTCAGCAGTTGGTTGTCCAGCGCCGCGTCCAGGCCGTGGTCCTGCTTCTGAACGTTGCGGATGGCGACGTTGGGGCCGACCTCGGGCTTGTGGAGGATGACGGACAGGTCCAGCCCCTTGGCCTTCCAATGGCCGCTCAGATCGGCGAATTGGAGCATCTGGGCCTGGCCAACCATGTCCTCGAATTTTCTGAAGCCCATCTGGGCCATGTATTGGCGGACTTCCTCGGCGACGAAGAACATGAAGTTGATGACGTGCTCGGGCTTGCCGGCGAATTTTTTGCGAAGCTCCGGGTCCTGCGTGGCGATGCCGACGGGACAGGTGTTGAGATGGCAGACGCGCATCATGATGCAGCCGGAGGCGATCAGCGGGCCGGTGCTGAATCCGAATTCCTCGGCGCCGAGGAGTGCGCCGACGACGACGTCGCGGCCGGTCTTGAGCTGGCCGTCGATCTGGAGGACGACTCGGCCGCGCAGATCGTTCAGGACCAGGGTCTGCTGGGTTTCGGCGATGCCCATTTCCCAGGGGATGCCGGCGTATTTGATGCTGGTGAGCGGGGAGGCGCCGGTGCCGCCGCTGTCGCCGCTGATGAGAATGTGATCGGCCTTGGCCTTGGCGACGCCGGCGGCGACGGTGCCGACGCCCACTTCGCTGACCAGTTTCACGCTGATGCGGGCGTTGCGGTTGCCGTTCTTCAGGTCGTGGATCAACTGGGCGAGGTCTTCGATGGAATAGATGTCGTGATGCGGGGGCGGAGAGATCAGGGCGACGCCGGGCGTGCTGTGGCGGATCTTGCCGATGTATTCATCGACCTTGTGGCCGGGGAGTTGTCCACCCTCGCCGGGCTTGGCGCCCTGGGCCATTTTGATCTGCAATTCCTCGGCGTTGACGAGGTATTCGCCGGTGACGCCGAAACGCGCCGAGGCCACCTGCTTGATGGCCGAGCGGCGGAGGACCGGCCAGGCGGCCAGAGTGTGGTTGAGGACTTTGAGTTCGGGCAAGACGACGGGCTTGCCCGTCTTGTCGCGGTCGGGTTGGAAGCGGTTGGGGTCCTCGCCGCCTTCGCCCGTGTTGCTCTTGCCGCCGATTCGGTTCATGGCGATCGCCAGGTTCTCGTGGGCTTCCTTGCTGATCGAGCCGAAGCTCATCGCGCCGGTGACGAAGCGTTTGACGATCCGGCTGGCGGGTTCGACCTCTTCGATGGGAATGGGGTGGTCGGACTTGCGGAAGTGGAGCAGTCCGCGCAGGGTGCAAAGGTGCCGGGCTTCGTCGTCGCAGAGTTTGCTGTATTCCTGGAACGCCTTGAACCCGTCGATGGGCCGGGAGATGCCGAGGCGGACGGCATGTTGCATCTTGGCGATGGAGTCGGGGTTCCACATGTGGTATTCGCCATCGCGCCGCCATTGATAGTTCCCGCCGTTTTCCAGGACTTGTCCGTTGACGCGGATGGGGGGGAAGCCGTGGCGATGCCGCAGGAGCGATTCGCGCGCGATGACGTCGAGATCGACGCCGTTGATGCGGCTGGCGGTGTTGGTGAAGAACTTGTCCACCAGCCGCCGGCTCAGGCCGATCGCCTCGAATATCTGCGCCCCGCGGTAGCTCTGCACGGTGCTGATGCCCATCTTGCTGGCGACTTTGAGAATGCCCTTGTTGGCGGCCTTGATGAAGTTTTTCTTGGCCTGGTCGAGGGTAAGGTCTTCCGGCAACATGCCGTCCTTGTGCAGGTCGGCCAGGGTTTCAAACACCATATAAGGATTGATCGCCCCGGCCCCGTATCCGATGAGCAGGCAGAAATGGTGCGACTCGCGGGCCTCGCCGGTCTCGACGACCAGACCGCATTGGGTGCGCGTCCCTTCGCGGATGAGGTGATGATGCACGGCGGCGGTGGCCAGCAGGCTGGGGATCGGCACGTGTTTGGCATCGACGCCGCGATCCGACAGCACGAGAATCGACGCGCCGTCGCGCACGGCCTTGGCGGCGGCGGCGCACAGGGCATCGACGGCTTTTTCCAGGCCGGCTTCGCCCTCGGCGACGGAGAAGTGCATGGGCAGCGTGACGGCGCGCAGGTCGCCGTGGGCCACCTCGCGCAATTTTTCCAGGTCGGGATTGGATAGAATCGGCTGCTTGAGCTTGATCAGATGACAGTTCTTCGGTTCCTCGCTGAGGAGATTTCCCTCGCGGCCGAGGTAAGTGTAAAGGCTGGTAACCAATTCCTCGCGGATGGCATCGAGGGGGGGATTGGTCACCTGGGCGAAGAGTTGGCGGAAATAGCTGTAGAGGAGCTGGGGCTTGTCGCTCAGGCACGCCAGCGGGGTGTCCGTGCCCATGCTGCCGACGGGTTCCTGGCCGGCGGTGGCCATGGGCATCATGATCATCTTCAACTCTTCAACGGTGTATCCGAAGGCGTGCTGGCGGACGCGGAGAGTTTTGTGGTCCGGCTCCTGAACGTTGCGTGGGGCCGGCAAGTCGTCCAGCGGAATCATGTACTGATTGAGCCATTCCTTCCAGGGGCGTTTCTCGACCAGGTTGCGCTTGATCTCGCTGTCGTCGATGATGCGGCCCTGCTTGAAGTCGACGAGGAAAATTCTGCCCGGCTGAAGCCGCCATTTGCGGGCGACGTTTTCGGGCTTGATCGGCAGGACGCCGACCTCGCTGGCCATCACCACCAGGTCGTCGCGCGTGACGTAATACCGGCTGGGGCGCAGGCCGTTGCGGTCCAGCACCGCGCCGACCTGGGCGCCGTTGGTGAAAACGATGCTGGCCGGACCGTCCCACGGCTCCATCAGGCAGGCGTGATATTCATAAAAGGCCTTCAACTCCTCATCCATCTTGTGATTGTTCTGCCAGGCCTCGGGAATGAGCATCAGCATGCTGTGGGCGAGGCTTCGGCCGTTGATAGTGAGGAACTGAAGCGCGTTGTCGATGGTGGCGGTGTCCGATCCGGACTCGGTGAGGATGGGGAACATCTTCTTCAATTCGTCGCCGAAGATTTCCGATTGCAACGAGCCGTAACGGGCGCGCATCCAGTTGCGGTTGCCGCGCAGG
Source organism: Tepidisphaeraceae bacterium (assembly GCA_050010915.1). GTDB lineage: Bacteria > Planctomycetota > Phycisphaerae > Tepidisphaerales > Tepidisphaeraceae > PALSA-1353. The sequence goes on from JBEKKC010000005.1 coordinate 60,619, forward strand.
GTGTTGATCTCGCCGTTGTGGGCCAGGTATCGGTAGGGATGGGCACGGTCCCAGGACGGGAAGGTGTTGGTGCTGAATCGCGAATGGATGACGGCCAGGGCGGACTCGAAATCCGGCTCGCTGAGGTCGGGGAAATAATTGCGGACCTGATTGGCCGTGAGCATCCCCTTATAGATGATGCGCGAAGCGCTGAGGGCGCAAATGTAGAACGTGCTTCGGGCGGATTCGGGGAGGTCGCTGAATTCGATGCTGTTCTCGGCAAGCTGGCGGACGAGATAGAGCCGGCGATCGAAATCCCGGCGGTTGTAAAACATGCTGCCCATGCCGAGGAAGATTTGGCGGATTCTCGGCTCGCAGCGGCGTGGGGTTGGCCCGATCTGGCGGTTGTCCACCGGCACGTCACGCCAGCCGAGGGTGACCATCCCGTAATCCGCGACGACTTTTTCCAGGATTCGCTGGCATTCGTTGCGTTGGACCATGTCCTGGGGCAGGAAGACGTTGGCCACGCCGTATTCGTTGAGCGGGGGGAGGGCAAAACCCAATTCGGCGCATTTTCTGCGTAGAAAGGCGTCAGGGAGGCGGACCATAATGCCCGCGCCATCACCACTGTCGGGCTCGCATCCGCAGGCGCCGCGGTGGTACATATTCTCCAGCATCTCCAGTGCCTGCAAGATGATACGATTGCTGGCGTGGCCCTTGATGTGGCAGATGAACCCGACGCCGCAGGCATCGTGTTCGTTTTGCGGATCGTACAGGCCCTGAGCGGGCGGATAGCCTCTCATAGTGGCATTACTGGGTTTAACGGCCAGCGCGGAACGATTCAGAATCGCCTTTATAGCGAATTGGCGTGCCGTTCACAAACTTATTCAGAACGGTCGGTCGATAAAACCTTAAGCAGCAACGTGACAACAGTCAATCCGGGCGGGTTGGAATTGTCGCCGTATCCAAATCAGATACAATCGTCCCCGATATGAATACGCCGTCCGTGGATGATTTGGGGGCTGTGCTCTTGGGTAAAACCCGCGGAGCCGTGTTGGGGCTTCTGCTCGGCCGGCCGGATGAAGAGTTTCACGTTCGGCAAATCGCCAGGTTAACAGGAGCGACCCTCGGCCCAGTCCAGCGGGAACTCAAGCTGTTGGCGCAAATCGGCGTGCTTAAGTGCAGGCAGGTGGGCCACCAACTCCTGTATTGTGCCAATCCGGCCTCGGCGATACATGAAGAACTGCGATCTTTCGTCGTCAAGACCGTTGGCATGGCGGACGCGCTTAGGGCCGCGATGAAGCCACTGGCGGTGCAAATCCGAGTCGCATTCCTGTTCGGCTCGTTCGCCCAAGGGCGGCAGCGGGAGGCAAGCGATGTGGACGTAATGGTAATTGGCGATATCTCGCTGGCCGCCGTTGCCAAGGCTTTGGCAGAAGCGCAGCGACAGCTCAGCCGGGAGATAAATCCGACAATCTATCGGCCGGCCGAATTCGCCGCCAAGCTGCGGGATGGGCATCATTTCCTGAGCGCCGTGATGGATGGACCCAAAGTGTTCCTTATCGGAGGCCCGATTGAGCTTTCAAGATTGGCAGAAGAACGGACATTTGCGCCCGCACAAGAGCAGTCGGCACGAGATCGCCGGACTGCTCGCCGTCATTGAGCGGGATTTGGCCGCCAGCGCCGATCCGAACATCAACGGCGACTGGCGTTTCGCCATTGCTTACAATGCCGCTCTGCAATGCGCGGCTTTGGCGCTGAAGGCTGCCGGGTAAGAAGTCCCCAAGGGAGGCGGCGCACATCACCACACCATCGAATCCCTCAAGCTCACAGTCGGCGATGACGGCACCATCGTTGACCCCTTACAGAAATTCCGAGCCAAGCGCGGCGGCGGCATTTACGAGGCAACCGGTATCGCCAGCGATACGGAAATTGAGGAACTCCGAGTGCTGGCCATTAGCTTGCGCAATCGCGTTCTCGAATGGCTGAGGAAGGTCCATGCGAATCTACTACCACAGCGATAGTCTTGCAGTCACCACCACGCCGGTTGTTGTTTGCGGGACATTATCATCTATTACATTGTAAAATAATCAGTTACGATTCAATGCCGACGCGGCGGCCGTCATATTGGGAAGGATTATCGCTCGGTTGGGCTCTCGTTCGGCAATGGAGGATAGATTCCACTCGTTGAGACTGAGTATCATCCATGCTATGCTTATGAGTAGATAGCCAGCCGAACGGGTCGGCGGGTATGGTTTTTCGTTGAAAGCAGAGGAATTTGTATGCCTATCACATTGTCAGAGACCGCCGCTCGGGAGATCAAGACGATCATCAAGCAGCAGGAGTTGCCGGAAACCGGCACGAAGCTGCGGGTTGGCGTCAAGGGCGGCGGGTGCAGCGGGTTCAGCTACATGCTCGATCTGACCGAAGAGAATAAGAGCGACGCGGACGAGGAAATCGAATCGCAGGGGATCAAGATTCTTTGCGATATGAAGTCGTATTTGTATCTCAACGGCACGGAGATCGACTTCAAGGACGAAGTGATGGGCCGCGGGTTCGTGTTCAAAAATCCCAACGCGACCAGCACCTGCGGCTGCGGAAGCAGCTTCACGGCCTAAAGGGGAGCTTTTCCGCGGCGAAGTGCGAGGTTCTCTCTTGTGAGCCGATGCGCGTCACGGCGCGCCGAACGTGCCTGAAACGGGTCTCCCATGCCCACCGCTGAAACTGAAATCGCAACGCTTGCCAACCGCGAGTACCGCTGGGGCTTCATCAGCGACATCGAGGCCGATTCGGCCCCGGCCGGGTTGAACGAGGAGATCGTCCGCTTCATCTCCCACAAGAAGCACGAGCCGCAGTGGATGCTCGACTGGCGTTTGCGCGCGTATCGGCATTGGCTGACGATGACCGAGCCGAAGTGGGCGATGGTGCATCATCCGCCGATCGATTATCAGAAGACGATTTACTACTCGGCGCCCAAGCCAAATCTGAAGAGCATGGACGAGGTCGATCCGGAGTTGCTGAAGATCTATGAAAAGCTGGGAGTTCCGATGGACGAGCGGGCAGCGCTGCTGGGGGTGGAGCGGCCGGCGGTGGCGGTGGATGCGGTTTTCGACAGCGTGTCGGTGGCGACGACGTTCAAGAAGACGCTGGCGGAGAGGGGAATCATTTTCTGCTCGTTCGGCGAAGCGGTGCAGGAGCATCCGGACCTGGTGCGGAAATACATGGGTTCGGTGGTTCCGTATTCCGACAATTTTTTCGCGACGTTGAACAGCGCGGTGTTCACGGACGGCAGCTTCTGCTACGTGCCCAGGGGCGTCAAATGCCCGATGGAATTGAGCACCTATTTCCGGATCAACGCCAAGGGCACGGGGCAGTTCGAGCGGACGCTGATCGTCGCCGACGAGGGAGCATCCGTGAGCTATCTGGAGGGCTGCACGGCCCCGATGCGCGACGAGAACCAGCTTCATGCGGCGGTGGTGGAATTGGTGGCGATGGACAACGCCAGCATCAAGTACAGCACCGTTCAGAACTGGTATCCCGGCGACAAGGAAGGCAAGGGCGGGATTTACAACTTCGTGACCAAGCGCGGCGCGTGCCGCGGCCGCGCCAGCAAGATCAGTTGGACGCAGGTGGAGACCGGCTCGGCGATCACCTGGAAATATCCAAGTTGCATCCTCCAGGGCGACGATAGCATCGGGGAATTTTACAGCGTGGCGCTGACGAACCATCGCCAGCAGGCCGACACCGGGACGAAGATGATCCACATCGGCAAGAACACCCGCAGCACGATCGTGAGCAAGGGGATCAGCGCCGGCCACGGTCAGAATTGTTATCGCGGCCTGGTGAAGATCCTCAAAGGCGCCAGCCACAGCCGCAACTACACCCAATGCGACAGCCTGCTGCTGGGAGACCGATGCGGGGCGCACACCGTTCCGTACATCGAAGTCCGCAACACGACCAGCCGGGCGGAACACGAGGCCAGCACCAGCAAGATCGGCGAGGATCAATTATTTTATTGCAAGAGCCGGGGGATCAGCCTCGAGGACGCGATCAGCATGATCGTGAGCGGATTCTGCAAGGAGGTTTTCCGCGAGTTGCCGATGGAATTCGCGGTGGAAGCCCAAAAGCTGCTGGGCGTGAGTTTGGAAGGCAGCGTGGGATAGCACCAAAGCCCGCGGAGCTTGCTCCGCGGGAACCGAAGGAAAAATGGCATTTCTTGAAATCCAAAATCTCCACGCCCGCGTGGCCGCTCCGGGCGGGCGGGACATCCTCAAGGGCGTGAATCTCACCATTAACGCCGGCGAGGTCCACGCCATCATGGGCAAGAACGGCTCCGGCAAGAGCACGCTGGTGCAGGTGTTGGCCGGGCGGGAGACCTACGAAGTGACCGGGGGAGGCGTCACCTTTGACGGGAAGGATTTGCTGGAACTGTCCGCGGAGGAGCGCGCCCGCGAGGGAGTTTTTCTGGCGTTCCAATATCCGGTTGAAATTCCCGGCGTGAGCACCAGCTATTTCCTCAAGGCCGCCGTCAACGCGGTGCGCAAGCATCACGGCCAGCCGGAAATCGACACCCTTTCGTTTCTCAAGCGGGTCAAGGAAAAGATGGCGCTGCTGAAGATGGACCAGAGTTTTATGAATCGGGCCGTCAACGAAGGGTTCTCCGGGGGCGAGAAAAAGCGCAACGAGATTTTCCAGATGGCGGTGTGCGATCCGCGGCTGGCGCTGATGGACGAAACGGATTCGGGCCTGGACATCGACGCGCTGAAGGTCGTCGCCAACGGCGCCAACAGCCTTCGCGGCCCGGACCGCGCGATTTTGGTCGTGACGCACTATCAGCGCCTGCTTAGCTACATCGAGCCGGACTTCGTTCACGTGATGCTGGATGGCCGGATCGTGAAGTCCGGTGACAAGGCTCTGGCGATGGAGCTGGAAGAGCGGGGATATGACTGGGTGGAGCGCCAGGTGGCCGCGGGAGTTTGAAAATGACGCGACTGGCGACGGGAAAAACATCGGATCATTCGCCCGCGCGGGAGGCCGCGGCGCGGCCGTGGCTGGAGGCGCTGCGGAGGGAGGGCGCGGATCGTTTCGCGTCGGTTGGATATCCCGGCACGGATCAAGAGGAGTGGCGGCTGACGAACGTTTCGGCGTTGGCGCGGACGAAATTCGCGTTGGCCGGGCCGCACATGAGCGACGAGGCCGCCGACCTGGCTCGGCACGCCAGCTTCGGCGCGGATGCGGTGGCGGAGCTGGTGTTCGTCAACGGACATTTCGCGGCATCGTTGTCGCGCACGTCCAGGCTGCCGCGCGGCGCCATGGCGGGCACGATCGATCACGTTCTGGCGGCCGACGAATTAATAATGGAACGGAACCTGGGCCGGATCGCCGACCTCTCGCAAAATCCCTTCGTCGCGTTGAATACGGGTTCGCTGCGCGACGGGGCGGTGGTGCATGTCGGCAAGAGCGTGGCGGTCGAGGAGCCGATCCACCTGATTTTCGTTTCCACGTGCGGGGCGGAGCCGGTGCAATCGTTTCCGCGCGTCCTGGTGGTCGCCGAAGACCATAGCCAGTTGACGCTGGTGGAAAGCTTTGTTGGCGGAGCGGGCGTTCATTTGACCGATGCGGTCACGGAAATCGCCGTGGGAAGCGATTGCCGGATGGACTACAGCCGCTTGCAGCGGGGAGGCGGCGAAGCCTATGCGGTGACGTCGCTTTGGGCGCGGCTGGGCCGGGGCAGCCAATTCATCAGCCACGCCGCCACCCTCGGCGGCAAGCTGACGAGGAACGATCTGACGGTGACCCTCGCCGGCGAGGGGGCGGACGCGACGATCAACGGTCTGGTGATCGTCGGCAAGGACCAGCATTGCGACAACCACACGCTGCTCGACCACGCCGCCGCTCATTGCCCCAGCCACGAGTTGTACAAGCACGTCCTGGACGGCAAGTCGACGTGCGTGTTCAAGGGACAGATCCTGGTTCGGCAGGATTCGCAAAAGACCGATTCGAAGCAGACGAGCAAATCGCTGCTGTTGAGCGACGAGGCGCAGATGAACAGCCAGCCCGCGCTGGAGATTTACGCCGACGACGTCAAATGCACGCACGGAAGCACGACGGGCCCGGTGGATGAGGAGATGGTGTTTTACCTGCGTTCGCGCGGGATGGGCCTGGAGGCGGCGCGGCACCTGCTGACGTATGCGTTCGCGGCGGACATCACGCGGCGGATCAAGGTCGAGCCGGTGCGCCGCCGGCTGGAGGATTTCCTGGCGGCGCAGCACGGCTTGCCGCGCGATCTGCGGATCACCGACCTGGGCCAGCACGATGAAAAGGCCAGATGAGCCAGTTTCTCCGTCCCCCGTCGCCCTAATGGACGAAACGGCCGAGTCCACCGCCGCGTTCGACGTCCAGCGAATTCGCGCCCAGTTTCCCATCCTCAAGCGAAAGGTCCACGACAAGCCGCTGGTTTATTTCGACAATGCCGCGACGACGCAGAAGCCGCAAATGGTCGTCGATGCCCTGCGGCGATATTACGAATCAGAGAATGCCAACGTTCACCGCGGCGTCCACGCCCTGAGCCAGGAAGCGACGGCGGCGTACGAGCTGGCGCGGGAGAAGGTCGCGCGCTTCATCAACGCGGAACAGTCCAGTCAGATCATCTTCACGCGCGGAACCACCGAGGGGATCAACCTGGTCGCCGCCAGCTACGGCCGAAAATTCCTGAAAGCCGGCGACGAGATCGTCCTTTCGGCGATGGAGCACCATTCCAACATCGTTCCATGGCAAATGCTGGCCGAGGAGGTCGGCGCGAAAATCCGCGTGATTCCGATGAACGACCGGGGTGAATTGCTGATGGAGGAGTTCGACCGGCTTCTGAGCGATCGCACGAAGATCGTTTCGATCGTTCACCTGTCCAATTCGCTGGGGACGGTCAACCCGATTCGGCAGATCATCGCCAAGGCGCATGCGCGCGGGGCGGTGGTCGTCGTGGACGGGGCGCAGTGGGTGGCGCACGCTCCGCTGGACGTGCGGGAACTGGACGCCGATTTCTATGCGTTTTCCGGACACAAGCTATATGGTCCGACCGGGATCGGCGTGCTGTATGGAAAGGCCAGCCTGTTGGACGAAATGTCTCCATACCAGGGCGGCGGCGACATGATCAGTTCGGTCACGTTCGAGAAAACGACGTACACCATTCCGCCGCACAAATTCGAGGCGGGAACTCCGCACATCGCGGGCGGGATCGGACTTGGAGCGGCCATCGACTTCGTCAATTCCATCGGATTGGGCAACATCGCGCGTCACGAGCAGGAACTGCTGGAGCATGGCACGCGGCTGTTGTCCCAAATCCCCCGCGTTCGGATCATCGGAACGGCCCGTGAAAAGGCGGGCGTGATTTCCTTCATCGTCCAAGACCCGCCGTTGGCGGCGCTGGACGTGGGGATGCGGCTCGATGCCGATGGAATCGCGGTGAGAACGGGGCATCACTGTTGTCAGCCGGTCATGGACCGCTTGAAGATTGCGGCCACCGCGCGGGCGTCGTTTGCGATGTACAACACGAAAGGTGAAATCGAGTTGCTGGCGGCGTCGTTGCGGCGGATCGTCGCGGCCGAATCCGCCAAGCCGCGGCCGCAAGAGCGCGTTCACTCGGATTACGAGATTGAAGCCTTGCAATACCCCCCCTCCGCCGCACCCTCCCCGCAGGCGGCGGCCGATGAGTTGATCGAGACGTTCGATTTTTTGCAAAACTGGGAACAGCGGTATGAATTTTTGAATGATTTGGGCGAGGAACTCCCGCCCATGCCGGAGGAATTGAAGACCGATTCCAATCTCGTGCATGGATGCCAGAGCATCGTCCATCTTTTCGCGCGCAAGCGCCCTAACACGCCGGATACCATTGATTTCCTGGCTTCCAGCAATGCGATCATCGTGCGAGGTCTTGTCGCATTGCTCCTGCGGGTTTACTCCGGCCAGTCGGCCAAGGCGATTCTCGCGTTCGATGACAAGGCGTTTATCCATCGCCTGGGCTTGGATACGAACACCACCATGTTCCGGCGCACGGGCCTGGAAGGAATGATCAAGCGAATCCGCTCCGAAGCGAACCGGCTGACGAATCAATAGAGAATACATTTTTGCTTTTGTATGGAACCTGAAATTTCCAATTTGGATTCGGCCCAGAGGCAGCCGTTGCCGGTCCTGCCGCATTCGGGGAAGGTGGAGCAACTGAAGCAAGAGGAGATTCGCCAGCCCGCGGCGATGGACGCCGGACGCGCTATGCACAAGACGGCGGGCGAACTGTCGCCGGCTCAGCGGGCGCTGGAGGCGACGATCGTCGAGGTGGTGCGAACGGTTTACGATCCGGAGATTCCCGTGAACGTCTATGATCTGGGGCTGATTTACGAAATCGCCATCGATGCCGAGAACCGGGTGAAGGTGAAGATGACGCTGACTGCGCCTGGTTGTCCGGTGGCCGGATCGTTGCCGGTGGAGGTGGAGCGGAAGATCGCTTCGATTCCCCAGGTGAAGGATGCGGAGGTGGAGCTGGTGTGGGACCCGCCGTGGGACAAATCGCGGATATCCGAAGCGGCGCTGCTGGACCTGGGGTTGGCATGAAGGATGAAATTGGTGGCCAGCGTTCGTGACAATTGGCGGCGGCGTCGATACATTTCGGCCAGCGTAAGGAGCAGCCGGAATGCGACTGGGGATTTTCTGGACGGCGATGCTGGGGGCGGGATTGTCGCTTGGGCAGTATGCCCTGGCGGCTGACGACGCCCCCGCGGGAACGGACCTGCTGGAGCAGGCGCAAAAAACGGACGTGGTGCTGGCGTCGGTCCTGGGGAGTCCGCAGGACCCGTTCGCCTCGCAGCAGCCCCCCCCAACGGAATGGGGCGATCAGCAAATCAACAACGGCGGGGCGCATTTCTCACTCGATTTCGCCTACGCCAACAAATATATCTACCGCGGCGTGGATCACGACTCGGTGGCCACGCACGGCAGCTCGCTGAACCTGCTGTTCGACGGCAAGCTGGAATTTGATTTGAAACAATATCCGCATCCGTTCGTGGAGGTGTTCACGAACATTTACGACGCAGACCCGCTGTCGCGATTTCAGGAAATCCGGCCCAGCATCGGCGCGGACTGGGACGTGAAGCCGTTCAATCTGGAACTGGTGGACATCAGCTACATTTACCCCGAACGCGAGTCGTTCAACCTCCCGGAAATAGATATCAAGATCACGCTGGATGATTACCTGCTGCTCGACGCGGACAAGCCGATCCTCTCACCCTACGTGCTGGGCGCATTCACCTATGCCAAAAACGAGGGATGGTACATCGAGACGGGCATGAAGCACGATTTCACGTTCGAGGACATCGGCCTGGTCATTACGCCCGAGGCGAACGTCGCCTGGATCACCGGCCTCAAACAGCAGTTTGTTTTCGTCAACACGCCCACCCAGCACTGTACCGGCTGGCAGCATCTCGAGTTGGGTCTGACGGTCAGCTATTCCTTGAACGTCCTGCTGAACGTGTCGAAGAAGTTCGGAGAATTCGACCTCAAGGGATACGGATTTTACGACGACCGGCTCTCGGCGCAGATCACGTCAAGCAACGCCTTCTGGGGTGGGTTGGGGTTGGGGTTCAAGTATTGAAGCCCAATTTGTTCGACCCCCGCCCCGATCGAAGCTCCGGATGTACATCCGAGGCTACGGGAAGCGCAAACAATTCCTGCAATCGGCATGACGTGCACCATGGTGACCGCGGTCAATATTCGGCGAATTGATTGTGCGGCACTCCAGTTGTAACCTGTCGAGACCAACCGCATTGAGGGCTGGAGGAAACGAGGCCATGAGTTATCAGCGACGGGCATTTCCACGGGCACCGGTGTGTTTCTGCGCGCTCTTTTTGCTATTGACAACTGCTGCCCATGGGCAGACTCCGTCGCCTTCGGCGGCGAGCGCGCCGCCGGCGCAGAGCGTTGACGCCGTGCAGATCGGGCGCGTCGAAGACCTGAACTCCGGCGACACGGCCTGGATGCTGACCAGTTCCGCGCTGGTCCTCCTGATGACCGGTCCGGGCCTGGCCCTTTTTTACGGCGGGTTGGTCCAGCGCAAGAACGTCCTGTCAACGATGATGCACAGCTTCAGCCTTATGGCGCTGGTCAGCGTCGCTTGGGCGATCGTCGGCTACAGCCTGGCCTTCGACGTGGGCACGCCCTGGATCGGCGGGCTGCGCTTCGCTTTTTTGCGCGGGGTCGGCAACGCCCCAAGCGAGTATGCGCCAACCATCCCGCATACCACCTGGATGGTCTACCAAATGATGTTTGCGGTGATCACCCCCGCTCTCATCTCCGGCGCTTACGCCGAACGCATGAAGTTCAGCAGCATGTTGATCTTTTCACTCGTCTGGTTGCTGGCGGTCTATTGCCCCATGGCGCACATGGTCTGGGGCAAGGGCGGATTGTTCAACGCATGGATGGGCGGCGCCATCGGCACGATGGACTTCGCCGGAGGCACCGTCGTCCATATCAGTTCCGGTGTCTCGGCGCTGATTTGCGCCTTGATGCTCGGGAAGCGCACCGCCTACGGCAAAACCCCCATGCCGCCGCATAGCGTCGTCATCTCCATAATTGGCGCGGCGTTGCTCTGGGTCGGCTGGTTCGGGTTCAATGCCGGCAGCGCGCTGGCGGCAGGCCCGCTGGCCAGCACGGCATTCGTCAATACTCATCTGGCCGCCTCCATGGGCGCCATGGCCTGGCCGGCGATGGAATGGATGAGAAACGGCAAGCCCACGGTGCTGGGCGCCATTTCCGGCGCGGTCGCCGGGTTGGTCGCCATCACCCCCGCCAGCGGATATACCCTGCCCATGTACGCCATCATCATCGGCGCCGCCGCCGGTGTGGTTTGCTATTTCTCGGCAACCACCATCAAGCAGATGTTCGGCTACGACGACACCCTGGACGCCTTCGGCGTTCACGGCATGGGCGGAACCCTGGGCGCGATCCTCACCGGCGTCTTCGCCGTCTGCGCCGTTCACTGTCCACCCGGATTGGACAAATCCGGAAAACTCGGCCTCGTCGAAGGCAACTGGATTCCCGTGACCCATCAACTCGCGGCCGTGGTGCTGACCTGGATTCTAGCCGCCGCGGCGTCGGCCGTGATCCTGGCAATCCTCAAGGCCACTATCGGCCTGCGCGTCACCGAAGCCGAGGAATACGAGGGCCTGGACCTCAACCAGCACGGCGAAGCGGGCTACAACATGGAAGAGTGATCGGGGCCGGATTCGGCTCAATTGCCGGGAAGCATCGGGCCGGCCGCGTTGGAAGGTTCGGTTGTGGGCGACACATTGCCGACGTCCAGCGCATTGTCCGTAAGCGTGATTGTCCCCCCCTTGACGACAATTTGGTTGCTCTCGATGACCTTGTCGCCCATTCGCATCTGCACCAGACCGTTATGAGCGTGCAAAGTAATCGTCTTGTCCGCGTCCTGATTCACCGCCGCGGGTGTCGGCTGATTGGCCCCGCCAGGCGGCGCCGCCTGGACCTCCGCGATCAGCTTGTCCGGCCCGCCCCTCGCGCCGAGCGGATGCTCGCCGACGTTGCTGAGATATTCAAAGCCAAACTGCTGCGCCAGTTGGCCAACGCGCGCTTCGTTGAGTTGGCCAACCGTGACCTGATCGCTCGTCCATGCCAGGCAAAGCACGGTATGGCTACGGTCCGGCACTTGTTCGAGCAGCGCCGGCAGCTTGTCCCAATTGGTCGCGGTTCCCTGGAAACTCATACCGCCGTCGGGCGCGATGACGAGCATGACGAAATGGCGCACGCGGGTCGCCCCGGATGAAATAGTTGGCTGCATGGAGGGCGGTCGACCTGCCGCGCTGAGGTCGTGCATCGACTCCAGCTTTTCATATTCGGCATTGGCAACGTCCAGACCCTGCTGCGCGTGGGCCATGTTGGCCTTCACGTCGCGAATGAACTGCGAGTATTTCCCCACGTCGGCGCACAGGGCCTTCTGCCTTTCAAGTTGTTTAGTCAGGTCGTCAATTTCCACTTCCAACGACTTGATTTCCGCTCGAACCGACGTCAGCCCCGGATTCACCTCGATGCTCTTCCGATCAATGTCCAGCCTCGTCTTGGCGTCGTCCAGCCGCGTGTAAAGTTGACCCAGGTGGCGCATGTTCTCGCTTTGGAAGGAAGCCAGGTCGTCCGTGTTGTACTGGCCTTACAATTCCCGCAATGCTTGCGCGTACGACGCCAGGTCGTTGGAATACTTGGTCTGTTGTCTCTGTAGTTCCTGAAGCTTCTGTGCATACAACTCCGTAGCAGGCTTGGTTGTCGGCTGCGTCGCCGCTTGCCGCTCTTGCCCCGCGGCCTTCATGCACGCCATCGGAATGATCAGCGCCAATGCCGCCGCGGCGGCAATCAGCACGCCCCATCGTGTCAGGTCCCGGCGATTCCGCGTCATGTCCAAAATCGCCAGCAATCTGCCTTCCAATTTGTTCGGCCGGGCCATGGCGATGGCGGCGGCGCCGAAGCGAACCACCGGCATTTCCGAGGCGATGTGCAACAGTTGTTCGGCGTATGCCGACGCCTTGGTTCCGGTGCTCAGCACCAGGTCGTCGCATGCCTGCTCGCGCTCGGTCTGCATGCGCTTCCACGCCAGCCACAATAGCGGATTGAACCAGTAGAGGGCGCGGGCCAACTGAACCACAAGTTGAGTCAGGCAATCCCAACGTTTCGCGTGAGCCAGTTCATGGAGCAGCACTGTCCGGCGCTGCTCGTTACTCCACGTGGCGGAATCCTCCGGCAGCAACAGGCGCGTTCGCCATATTCCCCAGGTCATGGGCATGGTCCGGCGAGGGCTGCTGAGCAGTTCCACCGGCCGGCGAAAGCCAAGCTGATCGCAAAGTTGCCGCATAAGAATCGGCCAGCCGCCAACCGTGATGCGCGAAGATCGTTGCTGCAACCACCAGAGGCTGGCAAATCCCAACGCCACATATCCCAGGAGCAGCGCGCTTCCCGCCACCCAGGCGAGCAGCACCCACGTTTGCCAGTTAACGTGCAGCGGCTGCGGCTCGATAGGCGTCCGCGCGAAAATCGGCGGCTGGGTTTGTGGCGCCGGTTCATACGGCAGAATCTGATTGTCCGGCACGGTGGGCGCAAGGAGCGGTGCAGGAGCCGCTATCGGCTCGGGCGCCGTAGCGTTGTCCGCCCATCTTGGCAGGATATGCCAACTCGGAAGCGCGGCGGAGAGGATCGGCAGAATCAGCAAGCTCAACGTGCCCAGAAACCATGCCAAATGCCGCGCCGCCGCCGATGCCCGGCGCATCGCCAGCACCGCCAAGCCCGTTAGCGACAGGATGACCAGCCCTTTGATGGCCGCATCCAGAAGCACCGGCAGAAGCGCCGGACCCACAGCCGAGAGACGCTCCACGTTACACCCCTTTCCGCTTGGCTTGTTCAATCAGATCGGAAAGCCGCTGCAATTCTTCGAGGCCGAGCTTTTTGGAGCGGCCGGGATCGCTCAGATGGGCCGCCACCGCCTTTTCCAGCGAACCGCTGTAAAAGACATCCAGCACCCGTCCCATGGCCGACCGCGCGGCGTGGCGGCGCGGCTGAGTGGGCCGATAGACAAACTCGCGGCCCTCCTGCCGGCGCGTCAGATGACCCTTTGTCTCCATGATGCGCAAAAGCGTGCGCAACGCTCCGCGCATGGGGGGATCGGGCATTTCCGCCAGCACCTGCGAAATCGTCGCCTCGCCGCGGGCGTAGATCACGTCCATGATCTGCCGCTGACGCTTGCTCAATTGGGAAGGATCGGACATGGGATAAGAAGTTATCCATCGGCGGGGCGTTTGTCAAGCGAAAAGGATAAAATTTTATCCGAATTCCATGGAAACTCGAAACTCGAAATTCGAATGACGAATCAAATTCGAAACTCGAAATTCGAATTTGGACCTTCGAATTTGGTTCGAATTTCGAGTTTCGAGTTTCGAATTTCCGCTGATTTATCCGTGTGCATCGGATTTTTGCCTGCGGCGAAACTTGCTCCCCATCATGGCGGCCCGCCCGCGGTGCTATATAATCATTTGTTTCGTATCACGGAGAGCGTTCATGGCGGGAATGACAATGACGGAAAAGATTCTGGCCCGGCATGCGGGCCGGAAGAGCGTTCAGCCCGGCGAAAACGTCTGGGTGAGCGTGGACATCCTCATGACCCACGATATCTGCGGGCCGGGGACCATCGGCATCTTCCACGAGAAGTTCGGCCCCGACGCCAAAGTCTGGGACCGCGACCGCGTCGTGATCATTCCCGATCACTACATCTTCACCGCCGACCAGAAATGCCATCGCAACGTGCAGATTCTGCGGGATTTCGTGAAGCAGCAGGGATTGAAATATTTCTACGATGCGGACTTCGTGAAAAACGAGCCGACGATGCCCAATCCCTATCGCGATCCCACTAAAACCAGCTACAAAGGCGTTTGCCACAAGGCGCTGCCCGAGGAAGGGCACGTGCGCCCCGGCGAGATTCTTCTGGGCACCGACAGCCATACCTGCACTGCGGGCGCCTTCGGACAACTCGCCACGGGGATCGGCAACACCGACGCCGCGTTTGTCCTGGGCACCGGCAAACTCTGGCTCAAGGTCCCGCCGACCATGAAGTTCACCTTCCACGGCGCGATCCCGGCGTATCTGACGGCCAAGGACCTCATTCTGGCAGTGATCGGCGAGATCGGCGTCGATGGAGCGACGTATCGAAGCATGTATTTCGCCGGCGACGGCATCTCCTCGCTGACGCTGGAAGACCGCATGACGCTGACCAACATGGCGATCGAAGCGGGCGGCAAAAACGGCGTCTGCGACGTCGATGAAAAAACCCTCAGATACGTGCGGCACCGCAGCAAAATCCCCGCCTGGAACGTCGTTCGCGATGACCCAGGCGCCGAGTATTGTTTCCAGGCCGAATGGGATTTGGCGACCCTCGAGCCCCTCGTCGCCAAGCCGCACAGCCCCGACAACCGCGACACCGCCCACAACTGCCGCGACGTGAAGCTCGACCAGGCCTACATCGGAAGCTGCACGGGCGGGAAGATCACCGACATGATCTTCGCGGCCAATATCCTCAAGGGCAATCGGGTGAAGATTCCGACGTTTGTGGTTCCCGGCAGCACGGAGGTCCACGCCGACATGCAGCGGCTGAACCTGCGCGGCGTCGAGAAAGGCCCCAACGAAAAGAGCGTCCAGGACGTGCTGCGGGATGCCGGCTGCAACGTCGGCGCCTCCGGTTGCGCGGCTTGTCTGGGCGGACCGGGCGACACCTTCGGCCGCCTGCAACGCAGCGAGGTCTGCATCAGCACCACCAACCGCAATTTTCCCGGCCGCATGGGAAGCACCAAAAGCGCGGTCTACCTGGCCTCCCCGCTCACCGTCGCCGCCAGTGCCCTGACCGGACACGTGACCGATCCGCGCGATTACGTCACCCAACCCATCGAGACCGGCGCCGCGGGAGTGGCGTAGGGGCGATCATGACGCCGGCAATTCGTACAGAGGATCTTGCCCGCGTCATCCGCCGCGCCGCCCACGCCGATCGCGACCTTCAAACTCGCCAGCCCGTCCCCATCGGCCAAAGCGGCGACGGCCTGGCCGATGCGATCCTCTGCACCGGGGCCGACTTCCCGGGCACAAAGAATTTGTTCGATCGCCTGCGATGGGGCGCACACCTTGTTTACGTTTGCCAGACCCCCGAAGAGGCGGATCGCATCGGCGCCCAACTGAGCGGCGGCGGGTTCGAGATCACGCAAAAGCCGCGACCGATCGCCCGCGGCTGGCTCGGCGCCCTCATCCCCTTTTTCTCGCGAAAAAATCATTATCTCGCGGCGCGGAAGGTGGAACTTGTCCAGCCGGGACAGACCACCGACCGATTCACCTATCACGTTCACCTGGCACATTCGCAAGGCGCCGCCGATTACGTCGTCGTCAAGGAGGTGCCGACCCTGGAAATGGTGATGGCGCGGCTTCGCGGCAAGTGGCCCGACCTGGCCGGTGATATCATCGAGAAACGCGCCAGAAAATTTTCCGACAAGATTTTCCCGGTATTTTTGACCCGCGAGGCGGCGATCCTCAAAATCGTCAACCGCGATTTGCCGCCGGATTACGCGCGGCGGATTCCAAAGCTCCTCGAGATGGAACAAGACGAGCGGGGGTTCGCCAAACGATTGCACTTAAGCTGGCTCCGCAACGGCGGCCAACCGTTGAGCCAGTTGGAATTCGCCCGGCAGAGCGCCGATTTGCTCCGCGCCCTGCACGACGACGTGGGGATCATGCACCTCGACTTGCGGCTGGACAATTTTGTGGTCACGCCCGCCGGGGTTGGGTTCGTCGATTTCGGATCGGCCGTGCGCGTGGACGAGAACCTCAAGCAGAGTCCCTTGCTGTCGAGTCTTTTTGAGGAACTGATGCGAACCAGCGAAATTCAACGGATGCTGTTTCGCATGACTCGAACCGGCCAGGTCACCAGCGAGGCGATCAGCGGCGGGCTGCACAAAGTCGACAAGGCGGTCGATTGCTTTTACCTGGCCGTTCAGATCAGTTCGCCCCATACCAACCCGGACCTGAAAGACCTGATTCGCTTCGACAGGCATAGTTCCGAAGCCCGGCTGTTATCGCGATTGACGGACCAGATCCTTCGGCCCGCCAACCCGGCCAACCCGGCCTTTCGCTCCGCCGCCGATATCCTTCGAGGAATCGAGCAATTACCTACTAAATTGCAAGAACCGCAACCCCCCGAACCCGCCGCGGGAAACCCGGACTTGGCGCTGTCGAAAACCTTGCCCCGCCCTTGACCGCCAATTTCAATTCATGTATATGCACGGCTACGGATGAAGCTTTAAGACCCTATTCGGCCTACAATGTGTGCCTTCAATGGGCGATCAAAGGGGCTAAGAGGTCTGGAGGTACCGCTTACTGGTTAGCACTTTTTCTTACTTTCGGAGGCCATGCGCTTTAAGATGATCTCGGCGACCTCGGCTCTGATGTCGCACGGATAGAGCCCGAGGATGGCGGCCTGAACGACGTCGGATTGAGTGGTAAACCACTCGATTACACGGCTCGTGGCGGCAATCTGGGTCATTCCCAACCGATCACACAGATCGGCCAGCCCCTTTTTCGCCTCAGGGTACAGTTCGATCCGCATGATTACACGGCGTGAAGGATTCGGATTGGCCATATTCTGTCCTCGCATTAAGTTACATAACCTAGAAGGATGCCCCCCAAGTTCTGCAACGGGTCAAAAGATTCATTGACTCTCAAATGATCGCTATTTCGAGTTTTTCCCTCGCGATGCCAATTGCTTCAGCAATTGTTTTGCAAGCCGCCGCAACTCCGGCTCTGACAGCGATGCCATCACCGCGGTTTGAATCACGTCGTCCTGCTTGACGAACCACCCGACAAGTCGCGACATCACGGCGATTTGAGTCATTCCGCGCTTGTCGCACAGTTCATCCAACTCTTCTTTGGCTCCAGCATCGAGTTGGATCCGCATGATCGCACGCCGATCTACCATTTTCTTTTACTCCCAATCAAAGGCGACGCTCAAAGCCACTCGCACACGCCGCCGGCCAACGCCGTCATCAAAAAGATACAATTTCCATGTTCCAGTCATCATATGCAGTCAAAATGTGCGCCGCTCCAGAATATTAACAAACCAAATATGCCTATTTTTCGCCTTCATGTCTCTCGTTGACTCTGGTCATATACGAATCTCCGCCCAATGGTAACAAAATGGCGAGTTTTTTTCTCCTATTCCGAGTTCAACCACCTGACTGTAACATAAGTTACATGATATTCATTGTACGACTATCTGCCAAGGTTACGCCCCGTCAGGGCACGCGCGATTGTGGATGGAGAGTTCGGAACTGATAACGGTCCATGATCATCAACCAACTGGGCCGTCAAACGTCGATTGCCCTCCACCAACGGCTTACCAATTACCTGAGCGATCTGATTTACCTCTTCCTGCTTTTGCACTAACAGCTTTTCTAATTCCTGTACTTGGACGTCCAACTCCTCGTACTGCTTAAGGGCTGATTGATATAGCTCCTCGCCCTCCCGCATCCATTCCGCAATTGATTTTGCCACAGCCGAACCCTCCCGCCGGTATTTCCTCGTCACGTTTATTCGTCCGAGCACCAGCTTTATGATGCCGCGAGTAAATGCCCGAAAGTTGGTCGGTCATTTAACCGGTTTCAGCAAAAATCGCAAGCTTAGTGTAGTCTTGCGAGAGAAGGCCGTTATTGACCCGGAAAGCCGGAAAAGCCATCAGGATTGACGTAAGGGTAACCGTGGCGCATACCGAATCCTCGCTCCCCGAAAACGCGAATACTTCGCCTGGCTCATTGGGCGAAATCGCGCGATATTTCCTCCTGCTCGGCTTCACCGCCTTCGGCGGCCCCGCGGCCCATATCTCCATGATGGAACAGGAACTGGTCCACCGCCGACACTGGCTGGATCGTCAACATTTCCTCGATCTCCTCGCCGCCATCAATTTCATCCCCGGACCCAATTCCACCGAACTGGCCATCGCCCTCGGCAGGCTTCGGGGCGGCTGGCGCGGAATGCTCGTCGCCGGAACCTGCTTCATTCTCCCCGCCGTCCTAATCATACTTCCCATCGCCTGGCTTTACGTGAATTACCACCAACTTCCACAAGTGGATGGAGTTCTTCGCGGCGTCGGCGCGGCCGTCGTCGCAATCATCGCCGCCGCCGCTTGGCAACTCGCCAGGTCAGCGCTGAAAAATCCGTTCGGCATCGGCATCGCCATTCTCGCGGCCGTGGGCCAGTGGCTGAACCACCAACATCGCTGGGCCTTCGGCGACCTGGGAATCCTCGCTTTGGCCGCGATCGCCGGACTGGTGCGGTCCAATTGGGCTTGGCCGAAGAACTCGATCACCCGGTCAATCGCCCTGTCCCCGCTGGGCGCCCTGGCGGCGATAACCGTCGGCGGTCCCGTCCTCATGGTCCTTCTGTTCCTCAAAATCGGCGCGACCCTGTTCGGCAGCGGATATGTCCTGGTCACCTACCTGCAAACCTCCTTCGTCGATCAGCGGCATTGGCTCACGAGCCAGCAAACGTTGGACGCCGTCGCCGTTGGCCAAGTCACGCCAGGCCCATTGCTGACCACCGCGACGTTCATCGGATTTGTGCTGGGACACTATCCGTTCGGCGGGGGATGGGCCATGGAAACGGGCTGCGCCCTGGCCGCAACCGCCGCCATTTTCGCCCCCGCGTTCATTCTGATCGCCGCCATCGGTTCATCCATCGACCGGCTTCGTCACAGTCCCCCGGCCCGCGCCGCCTTCGATGCCATGAACGCCGCCGTCGTCGGACTCATCGCCGCAACCTGCCTCTTCATGGCCCGGCAGGCAATTCAACCCCCGCAAACCTGGACCTCCGTCGCCATCATGGCCGCATCCCTGTTCGCGATCCTGGCGTTGAACGTGAACGCCACCTGGCTGATCGCCGCCGCCGGCGGCATCGGATGGATTTTCCTGCGGTAGCCCTTTTTTGCGGCCATTTCTTGGCGATTGGACAATCCGGAAAAAGCCGCTGATATCCGATACAATGCCCGGGTTGCGATTTTGTCGAAAGGACAAATGGCCAGCCATCAAGCGGACGATCCCTACAAGCAAAAGTTCCGGCCCGACGCCGATGCCAAGCTCGATGCCCAAATCGACGCGGCATTGGGCGGGATTTCGATGGAGGATCTCTACGGCTTCAACAAGCCGCCGGTCGCCGCCGAGCACGCCGCCGAAAAGGGCGTCCGCCGCGGCCGGATTGTTTCCATCGAAAAGGAGGACGTCTTCGTCGATTTCGGAGGCAAGAGCCAGGGGATCGTCCCGCTGCTTCAATTCCAAGAGCCGCCGCAGATCGGGCAGGAAATGGAGTTCAATGTCGAGCGCTACGACTCCGCCGAGGGATTGCTGATCCTGTCCTGCAAAGGCTCGGCCGCGGCGAACGTTTCCTGGGAGACGCTGGAGGTCGGCCAGATCGTCGAGGGGACGGTTACGGGCGTGAACAAGGGGGGCCTGGAACTCAGCGTCAAAACCATGCGCGCCTTCATGCCCGCCGGCCAGGTCGATGTCTATCACGTCCCGGATTTGTCGCAGTTCATCAACCAGAAGATGACCGCCGAAGTCACCGCCTTCGAGCGCCAGGGGCGAAACATCGTCCTGTCGCGCAGAAACGTCCTGGAACGCGAGCGGGAGGAGCAAAAGAAGAAGTTGATGGAAGAGCTGGCCGTAGGCCAGGTCCGCCGCGGCACCGTCCGCAACGTGATGGATTTCGGCGCGTTCGTCGATCTGGGCGGCGTTGACGGCCTGCTCCACGTCAGCGAAATCAGCTTTCGCCGCGTGCGAAATCCCGGCGAGGTCGTCAAGGTCGGCGACGTCGTTGACGTGAAGATCCTGAAAATCGACCGCGAAACCGGAAAGCTCAGCCTCAGCCTCAAGCAGGCGCGCGGCGTCGATCCCTGGAACGATGCCGGGTCACGATATGCCGTCGGCGGCGAGGTCACCGGGCGCGTCACCAAGATCGAAAGTATCGGCGCTTTCATCGAAGTCGAAGAAGGCATCGAGGGCCTTTTGCCGATCGGCGAGATCAGTCATCGGCGAATCAAGTCGCCCGCGGAGGTGGTCAAGGAAGGCGATACCGTCCGCCTGGTCGTGCTGTCGGTGGATCCGGCGGCGCGGCGGATGTCGTTCAGCCTGAAGCAGGCCGCGCCCGCCGAGGACACCACCGCCCCCGCGCCGCCGGCCACGAATCCGAAAAAGAAACGGCCCGAACTGCGCGGTGGATTGGATCGTTGAACCTCCTTCGCTTCATCGCGGTCTTCGCCTTCTTCGCCATCCTCCCCGGCGGCGCCTGCCTCGCGCAAACCACCCAGCCCCAAGAACCGCCCAACACCGCCGCCCGATGGGTCAAAATGTTCGACCGCGACCAGAGCGGCTTCACTCTCTTTCCCCTCGGCGAGGGGGCCAGGATCATTCTCCTCAGCAGCACCGACGGCAGCGATTTCAGTGACGGGATGCTCCGGCCCGTCCGAACACTTAAGAAAGCCCTCTCCCTGGTCCGAAACGGATTCCCGGATCGGATTCTCTTCAAGCGCGGCGACGTGTTTGCCGCCGCCAATCTCGACGTCAACGTTGAGGTCCGCGGCCGCAGTTCCTTCGAACCCCTGATCCTCGGCGCCTACGGCAACACGCGGCTCCCCCGGCCCGTCCTGCGCGCGCATCTCGGCCTCGGCGCCCACGTCCTGCCCAGGTTCCTGGTCCTGCAAAGCCTCGATCTTTTCGCCGACACGCGCGATCCCTCGTCCAAAACCTTCCATGTCAAACAGATGAGCGAAGATCAGAGGATCGGCATCGGGCTGGTCTGTGCGGGCGGGTTTCTGTGGATCGAGGATTGCCGATGCCGCGATTTTGGCATGGGCCTGGTCCTCCAGGCGCCGCTGCACGACCTGTTCGACACGCTGGTCATCCGCCGATGCCAGGTCCTCGATTCCTGGGCTTTCGGGATGTCCTCGGGAATCTATCTGGAGAATTTCCAGAACGTCCTCATCGAGGAAAACCTCTTCGATCACAACGGCTGGACCGAGCACTTGCGCGGCGCGGGAAAAACCATGTTCAACCACAACATGTATCTCCAGCACGGCGGCATGGGAGAGGATCGCCATATCATCGTCCGCAACAACATCAGCGCCCGCGCCGCCAGCCATGGATGTCAATTGCGTCCCGGCGGATTGCTGGAAAACAATCTGTTCCTGAAAAACCCGCTGGCGGCCTTTCTGAGCTATTCCCCCTCGGTGGCGCGCGACAACGTCGTGCTTGACGCCGACTCCATCGGCCCAGATCTGCCGCGCGGACAGGGGATCGAGTTTCTCAACTGCTTCACGGTCCTGGCCGAGGGCAACGTCGTCGCCCACAAGCCCGACAAGACCAACGGCCAGGAAGGGCTGGCCTTCTATCCCGAGGGCCGCAGCGGCGTCCCCGCGCCCACGCGCGGCGAATTCCGCAATAACGTAGTCTACGACTGGGCCGGCCCGGCGTTTTTCGTCGTCTCTCCTCCCGACGGACTTATTGTCCGCGACAACGATTTCGAACAAAGGGTCAACCCCCTCGTTTTCCTCAAGGACTGGAAGAACCAATACGTCTTCCAGAACAATCATTACGCCTCCGGCCTCGCCAAGCCCTTCCGAATCGCCGACCACGACTTGGACCTGCGCGCCTGGATGGCGCAAACCGGCGAGACTCCGGATTCATCCAGGATTCAATTCCTCGATCCTTCCCGCGACATCGCCAGCTACGCCAAGTCGATCGGCCT
The DNA here is from genome assembly GCA_050010915.1 of Tepidisphaeraceae bacterium. Lineage (GTDB taxonomy): Bacteria > Planctomycetota > Phycisphaerae > Tepidisphaerales > Tepidisphaeraceae > PALSA-1353. Next base: position 82,963 of record JBEKKC010000005.1, read on the forward strand.
GGCGGACGCCACGCTGGAGGGCTTTCTCGCCGCCGCCCGCGAGCAGCGCCGCGGCCACTGGGACAACCGCCTGACCGCGCAGGCCGTCAACGATTACATCCGCGCGGGGTTCGCGCGAAGGCCTTAAACTCGAAATTCGAAGCCGCGTTCACTTCGAGTTTTGAATTTTGAATTTGATTCGTCATTCGAATTTCGAGTTTCAAATTTTCACCACGTATATTTCACCGAATACGTCACCGTCTTCTCTCCATCCACCGGCACGTCAACCGGAATATGAATCGTCCGGAAATCCTGCTTCTGCCACGCATCGCTGCATGCAGTGATTTCCCAGTTCACCCAGCGATACAGGTTTTCCTTGACGATCACGTGCACCGGCTCTTTCTTGTGATTCCTCAGCTTGATCTCGAACGATTCGGTGACGACGTGGCCGTTATAGTTGGCGTTGAATTCGGTCTGGCGCCGCTCGCCGACGATGTCGAACGCGCTGCCGAGCTTGACCATCACGTCCTCATCCTTGGGGGTGTGTTGGATGACGTCCTCGCCGATGAATTCCTGAGCGTTGTCGTCGGGATCGTGCTTGTAGACGCGGATACGGCCGGCGGGCAGGGGAATTCCCAGCCCGTTCTTTTCGCTGTTGGTCAGAAGCAGGTAGACGTCCACCTTCTTGTTGGAATCCGTACCCAGGTTCTGATCCATATTGGGATTGGGCGTCGTCCAATACCGAAGTTGCTCCGGGACGCCGTAATACACGTACGTCTTCTTGATCGGAATATCGGTCTTGGGGGCGAACAATTCGATTTGTTTCGTGCTGTTGTTGGCCAGCGAAGTGGTGCGGCCAAGGGTGTAGAGGTGATACTCAAAAAACGCCTTTTCCGCGAACCCGGCCGCCGGCGCGTTTTCTATCGCCTCGCTCATCGCCATACGACGACTGGCATACGCGTTTTGCGGCGGCTTCACCCGCTGCACGTCGCCGGCCACCAGCTTCAATTTTGAGTCCCCAAACGCCGCTCCGCTCTGATTGACGATCGTCACCCACGCCCCGATGTCCGCCGCATCATCCGTTGAATTGACGATCACGTTGTAATCCGCCCGCCAGGTCAGGCTGCCGGCCTGATACGTCACCTGCACCATCTGCGGCCCGGCCTGATTGCTGTTGACCTTCCAAACCAGCGTGGGCTTGGTGATCAATCCCTCATCCGACCTGGCCAGCTCGATGTCTTCAATCTCCGGCCCGCGGGTAAGGACTCGAACCTTGCCGTCTGAATCCTGGAGCACAAGGTTGGATCCGTCGAACGACAGCAACGTTCCTGCGAATGTCTCGGGCGTCGCATTCGCCCCCGCGCCGCGCCGCACGACCTGAACCTCCTTGCCGAGATATTTGCCCAGCAGCTTATCCGCGCTGACCAGGTCATATTCATAATTCTGTTCCAGCACGCTGGCCGCCGGCGGCGATGTCAGGGACTGAAACGACACCGTGGTCGGATCGATCTCCGCCGCCACGTCCGTGAACTTCACGATATTCTCACCCTGGTTGAGCTGAATCTGGCGATTCTCGCGCACAACGCCGTAGCCCGGCAGCGGATTCTGCTGCGCGTAATAAGAATTGAGCGTTTGCTGCCGCACGTAATCCTGCGGATCGAACGTCGCCGGATCGGCATTGCTGTAAATGGTCAAGGAAAACCCCGCCTGCGGCGGCGGGGCGGCATCCGCGCCAATCGCCATCGCCGCCGGCCCGCACACAACCGCCGCCCAAACCAAGGCTCGTTTGAAAATCATGACGTTTCACTCCAATGCCAGAAGAATCCCTCCCATGGTTCCTTGGACGCGCCAAACTTGCGGAAGTTCCAATCAGTTGCCTGGATTGCCCGGGCTCGCTGCGCCGGAGGGTACGGTCGCAGGCGATGGGCTATCCGCATTGAGGGTATGAATCAAGTAATTAAGGTCGCCGGGGGCAAATCCCCTACTGCTGCCTTCAATGATGCCGGAGCCGCCCGTGATGGGTGAATTAATATTGGGAGCGCTGATGATCTTGTCGTCGACCACGATCGCCAGTCGAACGTGAGGATCGAGGAGATCGAACCGCTGGCGCGCGCGGTTATACCAGCGGGTTGTCAGGCTGGCGAAAAGCTCGCGGCCTTTGTCGTCCAAGACAAACGCGATTGCGTATGAGCCGTCTTGCATCATCTGCGCATGGGCGTCTTTCGCGGCCCACGGTTCGGCGCTGGATTTCGTCATCGATGCGTCCGGCGTGATCAGGATCGGCAAGTAATGCTTGCCGTTCAATTCGTGCGTTACGGGCGGACTGCCAGGTATGTCGAATCCCTCGGGACGGTCGACTTCCGCCCAGCGGATCGTGTCGCCCGGCTGCGGCAGCGGGCCCGTTCCGCCCTGTTCCAGCCGCGTTTCCATTGCCTTTAGGTCCGCCGGATTGCAGGTGACGTTGTCGGCCAGAACGTGGAATTCCAGCGCCCCCGATGTCCTCGTAGTGGCGACCGCAGCGGAATCCGCCAGAAGCGCCTTGCAATTGAATGCCAGGAAAAACATCAACCAGGTCACAACTTGCCTGTAAATCATAAAAAACTCCCGGGAATTGAATCACCGAAAGGCTGCAGGACCGCGCCTTCCGCTTCATGCCGATCGTTTTTTCCGCCCTTTTTGTCTGGCCGCGGGCTTGGCTGATGGATTGAGGTTGACGATCTTGCCCTTTCGCATCACCCAAAAGGGTGTTCCTGTTTGCTGGGCAAGCCGTTTGGCCCGTCGTGCAGCCCGTAGCATCGCTGGCAATGAACCCTCGATATCCGGATCGAGCGTTCGGGTTTTCGCCTTCATTGGTTGTCTCCTTTTTGGAGAAGCCGGGGTGGATTCTCGGCGCTGTCATACAGCGCCCAACTGTTGACCAGTCCTTTATAGACTGCGTGAAAGTTTAGCAATCCCGCATCAAACCTTCGGCGAATCACCGGCTCGGGAACGCCGTGGCCGCCTTGCCGCACTCTCGCCGCCACGCGGTCGACCGCAAGATCAGCCGATGGCAGCCTTAGAAAAACTAACCTGACGTGATACCTGGCCTGTCGCCATCCCGGGATGTGCCGAGCGTAATTCAATCCGGCGAGCGTCGTCTCAAATGCGAAGCTCCTGCCCGCGCTGACATTCGACGCGATTTGGTTGAGCATGATCTTTCCGGCCCGCAATGCGGCTTTCTCAGGCGCGAAAGGCGAAAGTCCGCGCGCAATCAAGTCCGCATTGATAAACTCCACGCATTGGGCCTCGTTGGGCAGAAATTCCTGGGCAAACGTTGTCTTTCCCGCGCCATTGGGTCCGGCGATGATAATGATCTTCTGCCGTGTGCGGGTCTTGCGTCGCTTCATCGCTTGCCGGCCTCGGTGGGGACGGGATCGCCTGCGTCGCGGCAGTCTTCCACGTAAAGCTCGATCGCCTCGCGGATGTTGCTCAGAGCTTCATCGCGGCTGTCACCCTGGCTGACGCACCCCGGCACCGCCGGCACGCTGGCGACGTACCCGCCATCCTCTTCCTGTTCCAATCCGACGGTGTAACGCATGAGGGTTCTCGCATCAGAGCATAGTCCGCTTCCCCGAATTGGCAATTGCCGTTCGGCGATCATAATATTCATCCCATGTCCCAGCTAATCATCACCGCCGTCGGGCCGGACCGGCCGGGGATCGTCGGGGAATTGACCGCGCATCTCCATTCCGGCGGGGCCAACATCCTCGATTCGCGCATGGTGAATCTGCGCGGCGAATTCGCCATGCTCATTCTGCTGGAGGCGGCGGACGCGGCGGCGGGGGAGTTGCGACGGCAATTGTCGGGAATCGGCGAAAAAATCGGCCTGCGCTTGAGCGTCTCCGAGCTGCGCACCGGCACGCGCGTCAGCGGATTGCCGTTTCGGCTCAAGACCTATTCCATGGATCAGCCGGGCATCGTCGCCAGAATCTCCCAGGTGCTTCGCGAATTCGGCGTGAACATCGAGGAACTCTCGGCCCGGCAGGAATCGGCTCCGTTCGACGGCTCGCCGCTGTTTCTCACCGAAATGCGCCTGACCGTTCCGGCCACCGTGTCGCTCGGCAAACTGCGGTCGGACCTGGAAGGCGTCGGCGCTTCGCTCAATTGCGATATTGATCTGGACCCCGCTTGACCGGCAGCAATCCCAAACCGGTGAGATACGAATTGATTCATCAGGATCGCGCCACCGCCGCGCGCCTCGGCCGGGTCTGGACTGGGCACGGGATTTTCGACACGCCGGCTTTCATGCCCGTCGGCACCCAGGGTTCGATCAAAGGCGTTCTGCCCGATCACGTCAAGGAAACGGGGACGCAGATAGTTTTAGCCAACACTTACCATCTGATGCTGCGCCCCGGCGAAAAAACCGTCGCGGAGTTGGGCGGCCTGCATCGGTTCATGGGCTGGGATGGGCCGATCCTCACCGACAGCGGCGGATTTCAGGTTTTCTCCCTAGCGGATTTGAACGAGATCACCGATACGGGCGTGAAATTCAAGAGCCACATCGATGGCAGCGAAGTTTTCCTGGATGCCCGCCGCAGCATGCAGGTGCAGAACGATCTGGGCGGCGACATCGCGATGGCGTTCGACCAATGCCCGCCGGCCGCCGCGGCTCCGGAGGCGCATCGCCAGGCAGTGGACCGAACGCTGCGCTGGGCCGCCGAATGCCTCGCCGCCCATGCGCGTCCCGCGGAGCAGGGGCTTTTCGGCATCGTGCAGGGCGGGGTCGACCTGGACCTGCGGCGCCGGTGCGCGCGGGAGTTGGCGGCGATGGGGTTCGACGGCTACGCCATCGGCGGGTTGGCGGTGGGGGAGGGATTCGACGCCATGAAGACCGTTTTGCGCGAAATCGCCCCGGCGCTGCCGCCGGAAAAACCCCGGTATCTGATGGGCGTGGGCTATCCCCGCGACATCGTGGCGGCAGTATCCGCGGGAATCGACATGTTCGACTGCGTCCTGCCGACCCGAAACGGACGAAACGCCTACGCATTCACCGCCCAGGGTCCGCTTCGGCTGCGAAACAGCGGTTATCAGCGAGATTCGTCCCCGATCGAGCGAGGCTGCGACTGCTACGCCTGCGCTCATTTCACCCGCGGCGCCATCCGCCACTTTTTTTTCGCCGGCGAGATGCTTGGCCCCGTGCTGGTTTCCGTGCATAATATGCGGTTCTACCAACGGTTGATGGCGGACGTTCGCCGGTCGATCGGAGAGGGAAACTTCGGCTCGTGGGCGCGTGGCGATCCACGCTGCTTGCTTGGACCCTCCGGCGATGCCGAGGGCCCTTCCTGCGAAGCCGAGGCCGAAGAATGATTTTTCAAAGGAGCATTGCTTGACCATCCTGCACCTGCTGGCCGACGCCGCGACGACCCCGTCCCAAGTTCCCCCCCCGTGGTGGGCCAATCCGCAGAACATGTTCCTGCTGCTTATCTTCGCGATGCTGATGTTTTTCGTCTTCAGCTCCTCGCGGACCAAGCGCCAGGAACAGAAGAAACGCGACGACATGCTCAAGAACATGAAACGTGGCGACCGCGTCCTGACGGCGGGGGGCATGCTCGGCACGGTCGTCGACGTGCGCGACACCGAAGTCGTCCTCAAGGTCGACGAAGGTTCCAACACCAAGATCAAGTTCACGCGCGATGCCGTTAAGCGCGTGCTTGGCGAAGATGAGGCGTCGAGTTCAAAATGAGTCGTTTGTCATTGGTCATTGGTCATTGGTCATTAGTCATTAGTCATTTGTCATTTGTCATTTGTAAAGAAGTCGCGATGCCTGAAACTAATGACCAATGACAAATGACCAATGACAACTCCTTGGATTCACCATGCCAACCAATTATTCCGGACGAATCACCCTCATCATCACGGTGCTTTTCGTGGCGCTGCTGGCGATCTTCTGGGGACCTCCGTCGCGACTGTTCAACCCGAACCTGACGGCCATCCAGAAAACCGATCTCCGCCCGGGCATAGACATGGTCGGCGGCGTGAGCCTGGTTTACGCGATTCAAGCTCCCGCGAACTCCGATCCCGATCTGTCCGAGCACGTGATGGATGCGCTGAAGAAGCGGGTGGATCCGCTGGGATTGCGGAACCTGGTCTGGCGCCCGCAGGGGGCCAACCGCATCGAGATCGAGATGCCCCTGTCGCCCGAAGCCACCGAGGCGCCCCAGATCAAGAAGGCTTACAACGACGCGGTGTTGCAGCTTGACGCCACCAAGATCACCGAAGACGCCGTGCTCAACGCCGTCGAGCATTCCACCGGCGCCCAGCGCGAGCAAAGCCTTGCCCAACTGGCATCGGACAGCAAGACCCGCGCCGAACTCTTCAAGAACCTGTGCGATACCTACGATAAAATCCAGGCGCTTCGCGCCAATCCCGGCAAGCTCTCGCTGCCGGCCCTAGCCGCCAGGCTCCAGCCGCTCACGGTGGTTTACGACCAGCTCAAGGATCAGATCGATCAAACCAATCTGATCTCCGCGGATTTGGCGGGCGTTCTCGACCAGGTCAATTCCGAAGATCCCGAGCAGAGGAAAGCCGGCCAGGCCAAGCTGGACGACCTGAAGAAGAAATTCGCGGATTTTCCAGGCCTGCTGAAGGTGATGGACGTTTTCGAGGGGCGGTACAAGGATTACCTCTCGGTCAAGAACGCGATCACCGGGGCCGACGACCTGAAGCGCCTGCTTCAGGGGTCGGGGGTGTTGGAATTCCACATTCTGGCCGACAACGTGACCTGCAATCCGGCGGACTTGAAGGCGATAGAGTCGCGGCTGGAAGCGGGCGGCAAAGGCCCGTTGCCGCAGCCCGGCGACAACATCCGCTGGATGGAGGTGGACCGGCCGGAGGAATTCGACCGTCCCGGCTATCCGACGGAAACCCGGGAGTGGAACGGCAAGCGTTACATGCCCGTCCTGGTCACGCCGGATGCGTCGATGACCAAATCCAGCGCTCAAAAATGGGGCCTGGAAAGGGCCGGCGTACAAATGATGGAAGACGGCACGCAGGCCGTCAGCTTCAGCTTCGATACCACCGGCGGCAATCTCTTCGGCGACCTGACGAACAATTGGTACAACCGCGCCCGCCAGCGTACCGATCTTCCCGATCCCCACTCCCGATTGGCGATCGTGCTCGACAACAAGATCATCAGCGCTCCCAACATCAATTCCCCGATCACCGGCGGCTCGGGGGTCATCGAGGGCGGCAAGGCCGGGTTCTCCACCAACGACCTTAATTATCTGATCAACACCCTCAACGCCGGCAGCCTCCCGGCGCAGCTTTCCGATGAGCCGATCAGCGAGCAGCAGGTCGGTCCCACGCTCGGCGCCGACAACCTCCATCGCGGCCTGGTGGCTTGCGGGTTCGGGCTGATGGTCGTCGCCGTGTTTCTCGTTAGCTATTACTACTTCGCCGGGCTGGTGGCTTTCATCGCCGTGCTGATGAACCTCGTGCTGATTCTCGGCACCATGTGCGCCCTCAACGCCACCTTCACGCTTCCCAGCATCGCCGGAATCGTGCTCACCATCGGCACCGCGGTCGACGCCAACGTCCTGATCTTCGAACGCCTCCGCGAGGAACAGCACAAAAACCTTCCGCTGCGCATGGCCCTGCGCAACAGCTACGCCCAAGCCCAGAGCGCGATCGTCGACTCCAACATGACCAGCGTCATCACCTCGCTGTGCCTCTACGCCTTCGGCTCCGAAGAGGTCAAAGGATTCGGCCTGACCCTGATCATCGGCATCGCCGCCAGCCTCTTCACCGCGCTCTACGTCACCAAGACCGTCTTCGGCATCATGATCGACCATTTCGGCATGAGGGAACTGGGCAGCTTGCCGCTGACCTTCCCCAAGTGGGACCGATTCTTGAAACCCAAGATCGACTGGATGGGCATGGCGTGGATCTTCTACACCTTCAGCATCATCATGCTCGTCAGCGGCATGACGTTGTTCATCCTCAAGGTGCGCCAGGGGCGCATGATGGACATTGAATTCGCCACCGGCACGTCGTTGCAATTCCAACTAGAGCAGCCGATGGATCAGGACGACGTTCGCAAACGCATCGATGGCGAAACCGAAAAGAGACCGATTGACCTGCCCAGCCCCAGCGTGGTCGCCGTGGGGACGGACCGGCTGCATTACCAGATCGTTTCACCCAACGTGGATCGCGTGGCGGTCCGCAATGCCGTCCTCGAGGCCATGCGCGGGACGCTGCACATCACGCTCCCGTCTGAGTTCGACGGCGCGGCGGCGGACTATGCCGGCGCCGCGGACAAACAGGTGTTGCCGATCACGGGCGCCCGAACGGTGGCGGATGGCTACACCCCGCCGGCGGCGGCGACACATCCCGGCGGCGTCGTCATCGCCCTGCAAAACATCTCACCGCCCCTTTCGGTCAAGCAGATCACCGACCGGATGGACCAGCAGCGATTGTCCAGTTCCTCATCGATCACCGCTTCCCTGTCCTACGTCGTCCAGGCGCCGGGCGATCCGACGAAGCCCACCAACTTCGCCGTCATCGTCGGCTGGAGTTCCTCCGTCTCCTACGAGGCCGACCAGGGCAAGTGGGCTGACGAACTCGCCCAGCCGCTGTGGGGGCTGGTCAAGGATGCCGTCAACCATCCGCCCTCTTTCGAGCAGGAAACCAATTTTGATCCCCAGGTCGCCGGCGAGATGCAACGCGACGCCTTCCTGGCCCTGACCTTTTCCGTCATCGCCATCATGATTTACATCTGGGTCCGATTCGGCAATCTGAAGTACGGGACGGCCACCGTCATTGCCCTGTTGCACGATACCGTTTTCACGCTCGCCGCCCTGGGGTTTGCCCATTACATCTCCGATTACTGGCACCATAACTTGCTGGAAATCGAGCCGTTCCGCATCAATCTGACCGTGGTCGCCGGCATTTTGACCATCATGAGTTATTCCATGATCGACACCATCGTGGTGTTCGACCGCATCCGCGAAAACCGCGGCCGATACGGCCACCTCAACCGCGACGTCATCAACGACGCCATCAACCAGACCCTGTCGCGCACGGTCCTGACCTGCGGAACGACGATTATGACCGTCTCCTTCATGTATTTCCTTGGCGGAGCGGGCATCCACGGCTTTACTTTCGTGCTTCTCATTGGCATATTGGTGGGAACGTACTCGTCGGTGGCCATCGCGGCGCCCCTGCTTTTGTGGGGGCGAGATAAACCGCCCACCGGCCTGATGCGGCCGCCCATGGGTTCGCCCAAACGGGCGAGTGTTTGACAATTCGATCTATTCCGCTGGGAAAGGAGTCCCGCCATGCGCAAGGACGTGAAATTCGGTTTGACCATCGGCGCCATTCTGGTCGTAACCCTAGTTATTTATGTCATCGTGTTGTCGCGCGGCCCGGCCGCGCCGCAGAGGATCGGCATCGTCTCGCCGGGCCCGTCGGATCAGACAACCGATGCCAACGCGCCCGCGTCGGAAGCTCGCACCGACGTTGCCACGGCAAACGGCACGGACGAGCAGGACACCGGCGCTGCCGCCAACGATTCCAACCCGGCGCCAATGCCGCCGGCTGGAGTGCAGGCCGCCGTGCCGGCGACGCAGCCGGCGTCCGGCGCCGCAGCCGCCAATGACTGGGAAGACGCCCTGAATCACGGCCTGCCGCCGACCCTCTCGGCCCCGGAGCATACGGTCACGCCGTCAATCGACTCGCCTTCAGCGAACGTCGCCCGCGCCGACGTCAGCCCCACCGCCCGCACGCCCCTGATCGACCCGCTCCCGACGACCCAGCCGGCCAGGGTTTTGATGAGCAACCTCCCGACTCAAGAACCCGCGCCCACTGCCAGCGCCCCTCCGTCAACTCCGACGCCAGCGGCCTCCACCCCGCGCACTCATCGCGTGGCATCCGGTGAATCGCCCTACTCCATCTCCCAACTGGTGTACGGCAGCGGGAAATATTACAAGAAAATTCTGGCCGCCAATCCCGGCATCGACCCGCGCCATCTCAAGATTGGACAGATTCTGGTCATTCCCGAGTTGAGCGATGCGGACAAGCCCGCCTCCGCCGCCGGTGGCGCCTCGCCCGCCGCGACCGTCGATCCGGGCGCCGCGTATACGGTGGTCTCCGGCGATTCCCTGCAAAGCATCTCGCGCAAGCTCTACGGCAACACGTCGATGAGCGACAAGTTGTATGAGATGAACAAGTCGCTGATCGGACCCGATGAGAACGTTTTGAAGATCGGCTGGGTATTGAAACTGCCCAAGCCCCCAACCGCCGGCGCCAACCAATAGCCGCGCAGACAATCGCGATGTCGTTTAACTTACGAATTGACATTGCATTAGATCGGATTTATTTCCTTCGGCAATTGGGGGAACTGCCCAGCTCGCCAGGGTTTATTCCTTCTCATTCTGGCGATTTTTTTATTGCCACAATCCACCGCCGGTGGCTAATCTAGTGGCGCCGCGCTTCAGTTATCCAGTCTCGTGGCATGTCAGAAGGCGCGGAGATGTTATGGCGCGTGTCGTTGTCCCGGCAGCCGGAGAGAATAGCTCGTCGGTCTACCAGCGCGTGGCGTCTTCCGGATTTTCGTCAGCGGTTTCCTCGCCGCAGGCGGTGTAGGTCAGGGCCGTCGATGTTTCGCATGCCATCGCCTTGCGGAGGATTCGCACGGCCAGCGGCATTCGGGGCATCGGGAACCGGCTGATCTGACCGGGAGGAAATGAATTCAGGGATAGGACGGGCGGGCCGCGGAGCCCGCCCTTTTTTTTGCGCCGTGAAATCAGATTTTTTATCACGCCCGCGATCGGCTGTGTTCCTCCAGCCGCTGAAGCAGTTCACACGCCTCTTCCTGATGTTCTCCGACGCTGCTGGTCCAGACCAGCGGTTCGTTGCGCGTCACCGCCCGCTCGATCCGCCGGCAGGCGCTGATCACCGTGCTGTGATTTCGCTTGCCCATCCGCATGCCGATCTCCGGGAAGCTGAGTTTGGCCGTCTTGCGCACCAGAAACATCGCCACGCTTCGTGCCAGGCTGATGGTGCGTTGCCGCCGGCCGGACATCAGGTCTTTGTGCTCCAGGCCGAAATATTCGCACACCGATTGGAGGATGTTGTCCGGGCGCACCGGCGCCACCATTTGCCGATCCAGATCGCCCAGCGCTTCCTGCGCCATCGCCGCATCCGGCGTGCGGCCCGTGAGCTTCACGAATGCCGCGATCCGCGTGATCGCGCCTTCCAACTCGCGGACGTTCTGCGTCACCCGCCGCGCGATCCAGCTCACCACTTCTTCGCCCAGCACAAGTCCGCCGCGGAGCGACAGGCTCCGCAGAATCTCGCAGCGCGTGGCGAAATTGGGAGGATCGATTCTCACCACCATCCCGCTGACAAACCGGTTGATGAGCGATTCTCCGAACTCCTCGATCATCTTGGGATGATTGTCGCTGGCCATGACCACTTGCCGGCCCATCGCCTCGATGGCGTTGAAGGTGTGGAGGAATTCTTCCTGCGTCGCCTTCTTGCCGCCCAGGAAATGCACGTCGTCGATCACCAGCAGGTCCAGGTCGCGCATCTTCCTTCGGAAGGCGTCGATCTTGTTTCCCCGCAGGGAAGTCAGGAACTCGTTGGTAAATTCCTCTCCGGTCAGATAGGTCCAGCGTTTGGTCGGATGATGATAAATGAATCGTTTGCACAGCCCCTGGAGGAGATGGGTTTTGCCAAGTCCGCATCCGCCGTGGATGAACAAGGGGTTGTACTGAGCGCCCGGATACTCCGCGACGTATAGGGCCGTGGTGTAGGCAAGCTGATTGCTCTGCCCGACGACGAAGGTTTCGATTTCGTGCCGAAGCCGGGGCCGGGCGGACTGCGCGGGCGCTCGCTCCTGGGCCAAACTGGCGGGCCTCTGCGGGCTTAGGACCGGCAACGCCTTGCAGGGGCCGTCATCCTTGGCGGGCAAAATCGTCGTCGCAGGATCCGCCATCACGGGGGTGACCGGTGCCGTCATCGGACCCGGTATCATCGGGCGCGACGCCATCGGCCGCGCCGACGCCATCCCCGCTTCCTTCACCTTGAACCCCGGTGACTTCACCGCCGAAGCCGAGGCCTTGCCTTCGGTTGCGGAGGCTTTGCCTTCAGGGCCATCGGTTGTCTCGACTTCAAACAACTGCGGCACCACGCTGAATCGTACCGCCAGGGAGCAGCCCAGCACCTCGTGCGCCGCCTCCTGGATAGGCCGGCTGAAATGGGAGCCGATCCACTCGCTTATAAAATCATTGGGAACCGCTATTTCCAACCCGTCCTGTTTCAAATCAAGACGCGTTGAATTGTTAAACCAGACGTGGAACCTCTGTTGTCCAACACGCTGAGCTATCGCGCTGGCCAATTTGGCCAACTGCGGATCGTGTGCGCCGATGCAACTCACGCCGACTCCTTCCCGGCAATACCCTGCCCCAGTGCACGTTGCTCAACACGCAACGCGCAGCATCTCCCGCTTCCATGACCTGCCTCATGCAAGCCCCGAGCAAACGCGGTCCTAATCATCCGTGAATTAAGCTAGAAAATAAGCTGCGGAAACAATACTGGCAAGACAATCTTTATCGGATTTTCCATGCACAGCGAAAGAACCATCGGCAGGCCCTGTAGGGTTTGATGAAAAAAAAAGTTATATCAACTTGTTTTCCACCATTTTATCGGACGGTGGAGGAGGAGTGGATAAACCTGTGAAAAATGGCTTTTTTTTGGCCCGGGGCCGCCGCGAATCAGGAAACGCGCAAGTCGCGTTAGACGCGCAGGTCGCGGATCATCGCCCATCGCGTCGCAACCTGCTGCATCCCGAATCGGTAATACAGCTTCAGCGCCGGCGCGTTCCTGGAATCGACCGCCAGGGACAACTTGCGTTTGTGCTGGCGAAGGGTCAACTCCATGGCGTGCCGCATCAGAATCGTCCCCAGACCCCGCCCGCGCGCCTCCGGAACCACGCCCAGGTAGACCAACTCAGTTCCGTCGGTTTGCGGAATCCCGCTCAAAAGCAGCACCCCCATCGGGCGATCGTCTTGCAGGAGCAATCGCCAAAGCGTCGGATCGAATTGCCCGGTCGCGCGGTGCCCGGCGATCACGTCTTCGATGTCGCGCAGCCCGCTTAGCGCCGGACAATCCAGGCTGTCGCGATAAGTCTGCTGGATCGCCTCGGCGAAAAGCCCGTGCGCTTCGGCGCCATATTCGAGCCACCGCATCCCCTGCCAAACCGCCGCCTCCTTCGCATAACGCGGAGCTTGTCCCTGCAAATAGATCAACTCCGCGATGTCCATGAATCCCGCCGTCGCGAACAATCGCCGGGCCGAATCGTGCTGCGGCTCCAGCAGCACCTGGGCCAGATGCACTCCTTGCTGGGCAAAGTGCCCGCATATTTCCGCCACCAGCCGCGACACCGCGGGGATCACCGAATCGTCCATCTGGAATGACGTGAGCAGCAAAAGCGTCTTCCCCGGATTGAGGATCGGCAGCACCGCCCAGATTAGTCTTCCCGCCGCTTCCGCCACCCAGGTCGCCTGCACGTCGATCCGCCGCTGGGGGGAGGTGTTGATGAATTCGGCGATCTGTGCCGCCGGCGCCGGCCGGCCGGGGCTGCCCAGGATCATCCCCACCGCCGCCTGGATTTCCTCCGGCCTTGCCCGCCGGCAGGTAATCCCGCCCCCCTTCGGGGCCATGAATTGCGAAGTTGACATCACCGCCATCAAACGTAAGAATAACCTCGCCGCGTGGAAGGGCAATCGTCTTCCACATCCCGCCTGGATTGCGGAGATTTCACCATGTATCGGCGCATATATTTGCCACTGGCCGGAATGCTCGTTGTCGTCGCACTGGCAATGCCTTTGCGCGCCGATTACCCCCAGCCCAGCCCCTTTCCCGTATCCTGGGAATTGACCTTCGATCATTCCCTGCCCAAACGCATCCTCGTCCAAGGCCCCGGCGACATGAATCCAGCCGCTTATTGGTACATCACCTATCATGCCGCCAACAACACCGACCAGGATAAGGTCCTGTTCTTCCCCAGCTTCCAGATGATGCTCGAAGATGGACAGGTGATCCGCAGCGACATCGGCGTCGCGCCGGCGGTATTCGATGCCGTCAAAAATAAGGAGCACCTGAAGTATCTCCAAAGCAACGACGTCATCAGCGGCGATCTTCGCCAGGGGGAAGACCAGTCCAAGGACGGCGTGGCCATCTGGCCCGAACCCCGGCTCCGAATGGGCACCTTCACCATCTTCTGCTCCGGGTTCTGGGGCGAAAGCGCGATAGTGAAAGTCGGCGACAAGGACGTCACGCTCCACAAAACTTTGCAGTTGTCGTATCACCTGGATTCCGACGAAAGCCACCCGGGCGGCGGAGACCTGGTCGAATTGGATCATCAGTACGTCATGCGCTAGAGGTGAAAATTTATGGCACATAAAAAAGGTCAAGGCTCCACCAGAAACGGCCGCGACAGCAATCCCCAATACCGCGGCGTCAAGGCCTACGGCGGGCAGTTCATCACCGCCGGCTCCATCATCGTCCGCCAGCGCGGCACCAAGTTCACCCCCGGCTTCAACGTCGGCATCGGCAGCGACGACACGCTCTTCGCGCTCAAGGACGGCAAGGTCGAATTCAAAGGACGCAAGGTTCACATTCGCATCCCCGAGCCGGCTGCAATGGCCTAAAGAACCGGCCCAGTCCATCACACAAGAACGCCCACGGCGCTGCCGTGGGCTTTTGCTTACAATGGATTCAACATGTTCGTCGACGAAGCCATCATTGAAGTCCAAGCCGGCGACGGCGGCGATGGCTGCCTCTCCTTCCGCCGCGAGAAATACGTCCCCAAGGGCGGCCCCGACGGCGGCGACGGCGGCGATGGCGGCAGCGTCGTCTTCCTCTCCGATCCCAACAAGGACACCCTCCTCGATTTCTCCAGCCGACACCATTGGCGCGCACAACGCGGTCAATCCGGAATGGGCAAAAAAATGGCCGGACTCAGCGGCGACGATCTCGTCATCCGCGTCCCACCCGGAACCCTCATCTTCGACGCCGAACACCAAATCCTCCTGGCCGATCTCGATTCACCGGAAAGGCGCATCGTCATCGCCCGCGGCGGCAAGGGCGGCCGCGGAAACTGGCATTTCAAAAGCTCCACCAACCAGGCCCCACGCTACGCCGAAAAAGGAACCGAAGGCCAACACCGCAAGCTGCGCTTGGAACTGAAACTCATCGCCGACATCGGCCTGGTCGGCATGCCCAATGCCGGCAAAAGCACTCTCCTCCGCGCCATCTCCGCCGCCCGGCCAAAGGTCGCCGATTACCCCTTCACCACCCTCGACCCCCAACTCGGCATCGTCGAACTCGGCCCGGATCGGCGAATGGTCGTCGCCGACATCCCCGGCCTCATCGAAGGCGCCCAGCACGGCGCCGGGCTCGGTCACGAATTCCTCCGCCACGTCGAACGCACCAAGATCATCGTCCATATCCTGGATCTGTATCCGATGGACGGCTCCGACCCCGCCGAGAACTACCGCAAAATCCGCCGTGAATTGGAAGCGTTCAGCCCCGCCCTGGCCCAAAAACGCGAGATCGTCGCCGCCAACAAAATGGACCTGGCCATCGACGACATCGCCCTGGACCGTCTTCGCCGCGAACTTCCCGGCATCGAAGTCTTCGCCATCAGCGGTGTCAGCCGCCAGGGCGTCGAGGATTTGCTGGACGTGCTCTGGGGGATCTTGCTGGAGATCAAAGCGCAAAAGCCCGTCCCCATCGCCGAGGATTCACCGCATGACGTGCCCCAATGATCTTCGCGTCGCATTGAAGGAATGGGCCGTCGTCTGCGCCGCCCTCGGCAGCGGGCGGCAGATCATTCTGCTCCGCAAGGGCGGCATTTACGAATCCGCCGGGGAATTCGAGATCGAGCACCGGCGGTTCCTCCTTTTTCCGACGTATCTCCATCAAAACGCTGCGATGCTGAAAGACGATGAAAAGAGCCATTTGACGGTGATGACCGCCGAGCCGCAGAAGATCGAGATTTCACTGGCGGCCGAAATCACCGACATCATTCCCATGTCCGATCGCGCGACGATGGACGCGCTGAACGACGAACATATCTGGTCCGCCGGGCTGATCGACATGCGATTCAATTACCGGCCGGAAAATCCGCTCTATTTGCTTCTCGTGCGCGCCTATCGCCTGGCCCGGCCGACGACGATCGACAACGCCCCGGCCTACGCCGGCTGCAAAAGTTGGGTTCCGCTCGATTGTGTGATCGCCACCAAAGACGCCGTCCCCGCGCTGGACGACGCCGAGTACGCCCGCCGCCGGGACAAGGTTTTGCGATTTGGGGGCAAAGAGCGATCGTAGGACACCTTGCCCTGTCCAAATCACCGGGGGTTGGACATTATTATGTAGATGCCGGCGATTGTGGCCCAATGCAGTGCCGCGGACGATGCTCAACTGTTGGAACAATATGTTCGGACGGGATCTCGTGAGGCCCTAGGAGAACTCATCGCGCGGCACATGGATTTCGTTTACAACGCGGCTCTGCGGCAAACACGCCGTCCGGACTTGGCCGATGACGTCACGCAGGGGGTCTTTATCGCACTGGCGCGGAAGGCGCATACTCTTCGATCCGTAGCGCAATTATCTCCCTGGCTTTTCAGCGTCGTGCGCTATGCTGCCGCCAACGCTCAACGGGCCCAACAGCGGCGCCAGCGTCACGAACGCGCTGCGGCGCACCGGGAAGTCCTCATGTTGGACGAGCATGCTTCTAGTCCAGACGCGGCGCTGGCGCTGTTGGATGACGCCATCGCGTCGCTGAAAGCCACCGATCGGAATGTTGTCATCCTTCGCCATCTTCGACGACTGGAGATTTCGCAAGTCGCCGTTGCGTTGGGTATCTCCAACGCGGCCGTCCACAAGCGGCTGCATCGCAGTATTCAGCGTATGCGCGAATTCTTTGCCGCGCGGGTCGGAACAGAAGCGGCCTCGGTGGAGGCGACGTTGGCTTTAGCCGTTGCTGTCCCCGCTCCCAAAGGGCTCCTGAGCGTGACGATTGCCGGGACTGCTGCCGGTGGTCCCGCCTCGCCCACTGCAGCGATGATTGCACGGGGAAGTCTCGGGCTGCTGGCTTTCACGAAAGCGTCGCACGTGTTGCTGGCCATTTTGATGGCCGCTGCGGTGCTGGGCGGGAGCGGCATCATCGTCGGCAAACTGATGCTTGGCCAACTGCCGACATCGGTCAACTCCTCGCCATCATTGTTTTTATCGAACCAAATCTCGCCGACGCGGCCTTCATTCAGTCCCGACACATTTACCATTCAGGGAAATGTTACGCGCCCAGGCGTATATCAACTGAAAATAAATCGTCGCAGACTGAATCTGAAACAGGCCATTCTCACGGCAGGCCTCAATGATTCGGACCGTACGAGTGCCTTCGCATTGGTGATATATCGAGATAAGCCTTTATACACCGTCGAATTTGCGGTTAAGGACCTGTTGCAAGCGAAAACCCCACCGACTTTAGTCAAGGGAGCAGTGGTAATCGTCACGACACAAAAGTCCCCGTTGTCCACGCTGGCCGATCCTGGTCAGACCGATCCTGCAAAAGGGAAGTATTATGTCGGTGGCATCCTGCTGTTGCGCCCCGGCATATATGATCTGGCCAATGTCATTGATGGCCAAGGGGGCCAAGGGGTAACCCTCCGTCAAGCGATAATTGCCGCCGGCCTTGAGACCAACTATGACCCAGATAAGATCACGGTTCAGTTGATTGGTCGCAACCCATTAAACGAGAAAGCAGTATTCAAACCTAGAGCTGAAGCAGCATATTCTTTGAGGGACGTATTGAACGAAGCAGCCAGCCAGCCACAGGTGCTTGACAATGACGTAATTTATCTTCTGGGGCCAAGAACTGCGACGACGCAAGCAACCCAGCCGCATTAGATGGAACCGGACCAAGTGTCAGGCCGCGGCGGCCTGGGAGCGATTCGATTCCAAGAGGTCGATCACGGGCCGGCTGTCCATCGCGCGCCAGATCGAGGCGCGTAGAAGTGAATGAACCGGCGAGACGTTCGCCACCACCGCCGCGTCGAATTGCAGGGCGCGGGCGGCAGCATCCTCAACAATTGGAATCCCCCGATAGCGCCGTCCGACTTTGGCCATTCGTGAATCGGCGATCGCGACGATGTTCAGGTTCAGTTCCCGCGCCGCCAGCCAAAACGCATAAATGTTTTTCCCGACGTCGATCAAAAGGATCGAGCGGATTGAAGTTTTCCTTGTCGCCGCGGCCAGCCGGCGTTGAATCTCTTCGATCATCGCGAATTTCTCAAATGCCCCATCTGATACGACCCGTCTTCGGCCGGGCCGCAGCGATTTTGCCATTCCCTCGAGCAATCCGCGCCAAAACGCGATCCGATGCCGCCAGCCCTTCTCGTGCGCCATCCACCGATATCGCCGCATCCAATCGATGGCGTATGGCCATGCCCATTTCCGCGGAAACCGCCGGGCGATCACCAGCAGATTGTTTCGCACGTCCAGCCGGGTCGTGCGCGCCGGCTGACGCGCGATGGCCGTCTTCAGATGCGAAACCCTCAGGTCTTCGAATCGCTCGATGTCCCAGCCCGCGTCCAGCAGCCGCAACGACAGGTCGTATTCCTCCGCCTGCATGAAAAAGTCGTCCGGCAAACCCCCCACGGCCTGGAGCGCTTCACGCCGAAACCCTGTCCCGCAACCGATGCACACGCTTGGAAACGCGCTGCTCTCCCTCGTTCCATCGGGAAGGATCACGTCGAATGCCGCCGCCCCCAGTCTTGGACAAGCGAGGAAATGCCCGATCATTCGCCGAATCGACTCGGCATCCGGATAGGAATCATCATCCAGAAAAACGATGTACTCTCCGCGCGCCTCGGCAAGCCCCGCGTTCTTGGCGCACGCGCCGCGGTTTTTCCGCAACCGCACCAGGCGCACCGCCGGGAACTGTCCAGCCACGGCCTGGGCGGTGCCGTCCGTGCTGGCGTTGTCCACGACAACCGTTTGGGCCGCGAAATCCGTCGCGTTTTCCAGCGTTTGCAACTGCCGGAGCGTGCCGGCCAACGCGCCGATGCGATTGTGTGTCGAGATCAGAAACGTCACGCTCGGGCGCTGGGCCGCAAGCCCCCGCAACGTGCACGGCCGACACGGATCGAAATCGTTCCGAACCAGGTTCTTCTCGGGCAGTTCCCACTTGGCAAACAGCTTTTGGTTGTCCTGGCGGCCCCGGTCCATGTCCTGGGCGCGGCGCTCGTCCGCGTGCTCGTCGTGATCGATGAAGCAGCCATGCGCCGGCTCGATCCACATTCCCGCATGCCAGGCCTTGAGCGACAGATCGGGATCGGCCCCGAAGAAATAAAACCGCTCGTCGAAATATCCCAGGCTCTGATACGTCAGGCGCCGCCCGATGGGGAAATTGGCGTAGAGCGTCCCGCGGACGTGGCAAAGGCGAAACACCTGTCCCTCGCGCGTCGTTTCAAACGCGACGTTTCGTTCGGAAGCGAAGCGATGAAACATCGCCAGAAACGCCACGTCCGCCGCCGCCGAATCGATCTGCCGCACCGCTTCGTCCAGCGTCCCCGGCAAGGGTCGCGCGTCGTCGTTCAGCCAGATCATGTTCCGGCCGGCGGCGGCGCGGAATCCCTTGTTGGCCGCCCGGACAAATCCCTGGCGGCGATCTTCGCGGATGATCTTCAGGCGATCGCCGAAATAATGCCCAAATTCCGCCAGCACCGCCCCCGTCTGGTCCTCGCTTGCGCCATCCACCACGATCACTTCATACGAGCATTGCAGGTCCTGGCGCAGGCTCATCAGTCCGCATCGAAGCAGCTCGGCGCGGTTGCAGGTCGGAATGACAATCGACAGGTCGTACATTTTCTATCGGCCGTAAAGCCGAAATACGCGGACGCCGTGCTCGCGAAGGCTCTTGGTCTGTTCCCAAAACTGATCCTCGTAGGTGTCGGTGCTGAGGACCACCGCGGGCAGACGATTGCCGGCGATGGCGTCGGTCTGCACGTCGGCGAGCGAGCGCACGGGCAAACCCAGGTATCGCGGCGTCTGGAGGAAGCGGGGATGGTCGTCGATCAGGCCGACGACCCGGTGACCGTGCCGCTCCCAACGGTGCCGTTCGCTCAGCAGCCGGTCCGTGTGCTTGCCGGCGCCGTAGAGCAGAACGCGAGCCGATTCGGACTGGCCGGCGGTCAGCGTCTGGCAGATGTCTTCGAGCCGGCGCCCCGGTGAATCGGTCGGGCCGTCAACCCGCAACAGCGCCGCCGTGATGCGCGAGAGGCATGGAAGGACCGCCGCCGCTACCCCCGCCGGCAAACTAGCCAGCCGGTCCGACGTGTAACCGGGTGTTCGACATCCGAACTCGGCAATCACGCGCCGGTAAAAATCGACCCGCCGCTCGGAGACGGCGAGCGGGTCGCACAGGCTGCGCACGCGGTCGAACGCCAGCCGGGAAAGTTCGTTCAATCGCCGACGGTCGCGATAGGTCAAATCCATCGCCTCCAGCAGCGACGAGGCGGAACCAGGTTCCACGACCATCCCCGCATCGCCGGCCAACTCGACCGATCCCGTGCCGGCGGCGACGATCGTGGTTCGCCCGGCGGCCATCGCTTCGCAGATGGCCAAGCTGAAGTTTTCGCTCAGGCTCGGCAGCACGCAGAACAAGCAGCCGTTCAGGGCTGTCTCGACCTGCGGCAACGGAAGTTCGCCGGTGAATTCAACGCGATCGCGCACGGAGTCGGCCAGAGTCCTGAGGATGTGCAGCCGGACCGAACTTCCCCCCGGCATACTGTTGGTGTCGGGACCGATGAACCGGAAGCACGCCCTGGGGTGGCGAGTGAGGAAACCGTTGAGCGCCTCGGCAATGACGCCGCAACCCTTGCGCCACTCGAGCCGGCCGACGAACACCACCGGCCCGTCCACCGGCGGCGGCACGAAAGCCAAGCCGGGACAGACATAAGGATGTGCGATCGTTGCCGGTTCGCGGTTCAGCGGCACGAGCGCTTCAGTCGAGCGCACCACGGCCCGCGTCGGAGCGCATATCGCATCGGCCAGGTGAATCTGCGCGGCTTCCATCGCTTCGATCAACTGCTCCCGTGAACCGGGAACCACGTTGTTGATCCGATTGGCGATGGCGGTGCAAGTGTGCAAATGAACGACAACCGGAAAGGGCCGGCCCGCATCCAGCAATAGCGGTAGACCGGACGCGTCGACGTCGGCGGCTTCCACAACGTCGAACGGCTGTTGCCGGTGCTCCCGCTGGAACGCGTCCGTCAACAGCCAGGCGATGGCCAGCCGGTACACCGCCTCTCCCCCGCTGTTAACCACCGCCGCCAGTTCTGCCGGCAGCGTGGAAGCGGACACCCGGCGAGCCGGGTCCGGCGTCTGGTGCAGCACGACGCCTGCCGGGACGTTATCAGGCAGGGCATCTTCCTCACCGACGGTGAACACGTGCGGCTCGTGCCCCGCCAACGCCAGCGCCGCGGCGCTTTGCCGCACGTACGATCCGATGCCCCCCATGCGCAGACCGGGCCACTGGTAGGAGAGAAAAGCTATGCGCATTTGCGGTTATTATCGGACATCCGCCGGCGCAGGCAGCAGAGTTTTTCCCCCTCCCCATGTACTCAGGGGGGGGAGGAAGACACGGGACCGGTTGCCATTACAGTTTGCCTTCTTCTACGACCGATAACCGAAAAAGGAGACGCGCCGATGACGAAAACGCCGACCCTTGATCCGCCCGCCGCTCCCGTTGTCCCGCTGTTCAGCAAACCCGCCGAATTCGACGAGGCGTGGAAGGACCGCATCGCCCATCTGGCGGCGTTCGTGGACACCAGCGGGCCGGTGATGGATATAGGCTGCGGCATGATGTGGCTCGAACCCCTGCTCGTGCGGGGAAACCAATACATTCCGATTGATTGCGTTCGCCGCGACCACCGCACGCTGCTGGTGGATTTGAACGCGCAGCCCCTGCCGGCGGTGGCGGCGGAGTTCGCCTTCATGAGCGGCGTGCTGGAATACGTGCAGGACGTCCCGCGGTTCCTGCGGCAGGTCATGGCCCGGCGGTTCCGGCGAATCTTGCTGACTTACTGCACGCTGGAATGCTGGTGGAAGATGCCGCTTCGACGGTCGTTGAACTGGGTCAGCCACGAATCGCTGGAAGATTTGCTGAACGTGCTGCTGACATCGTACAGCCTGGTGGCGCTTGAGCGGTTCCAGAAGCACGTAGCTCTGGTGGTTGAACGACGGGAGCCATAAATGCCGCGTGCGTGTCTTCTGGACCCGTCGATTACCTCTCGCGACGGTTCGCCGCCGGGAAATCTGGGCGACCTGATCGTGCGCCAAGCCGTGATGCGCGAGCTGACCGAACTGCTGCCGGGGTATGACTGGGTTTGGGTTCCAACGCAAATGCCGCTGACGGCCGAGGAGCTGGAGTTGGCGGCCGGCAGCGATCTGCTGATGGTCGGCGGGACCAACCTGCTCAGCAGCCACATGCAGCAGTACCGGCAGTGGCACATCTCCCCGGCCCAGGCGGCCCGCTTGCAGCGCGTCGTGTTGATGGGCGCCGGTTGGTGGCAGTACCAGGACGAGCCCGACGCCTACACGCGGTCGGTGCTGGTGTCGGCGTTGTCGCCACGGTTGCCGCATTCGGTCCGCGACGGCTACACCGGCCAAAAACTGCGGGGCATTGGGCTGACCAACGTCATCAACACGGGTTGTCCGACGATGTGGCGGCTGACGCCGGATTTGCTCCGCACGGTTCCGACGAGCAAGGCCGACGACGTGCTGCTGACGCTGACCGACTACAACAAAAACCGGCCGGCGGACCGGCAGGTGCTGGATTTACTGTTCTCACAATACAAGCGGGTGTACTTCTGGCCGCAGGGCAGCGGCGACGCGCGATATTTTGCGGAGTTCTCCAGGGGGGCGATCCTGCTGGACCGGTCCCTGGCGGCGCTGGAGCAACTGCTGCGCGAACCGATCGACTGCATCGGCACGCGGCTGCATTGCGGGATCAAATGCCTGGAGCACGGCCGGCGGTCGCTGGTGCTGGGGATCGACAACCGGGCGATGGAGATCGCCGCCGACACCGCTCTGCCGGTCGTCTGGCGAAGCGACCTCGATTCCCTGCGGTCGTGGATCGCCGGCGGCGAACCGGTTCGATTGGCGATCGACTTCGCGGCCATTGCGAGATGGAAGCGGGAACTGTCGGCCGCCCTGGGGAGTTCCGCCAAGCTGAACTCGGCGGCGTGAACCGAACATTTGACATTCGCCCATGCATGATTCGCGTTCATCGCGACTTGGCTGCGCCAGTGGTTTGCCGCACGGCAGATGCGATTGCCTGATCGATCCGGAGCATGGTTTCGCGGCGTGGACGGTATCGACCGGATTCGATGCGGCTGATCGTCTCCGCACGGATGCCGGCCAACGCCGCCAGACCCTTCTGGTCCAAACCCGCCTCTGTACGCCGACGAATCAGGGAGCGGGCGATCACTGCCAGGACGGCCGACTTGGCAGGGCGCTCGCCACGCGCATCAATGGCAGGAAGTTTGGGCCAGCGCCCCTCGTACTCCGCGCGCGGATTTACCACATAGTCAATCCCGTCGATGTTCAATGTTCCAATCATTCGTATACCTCTTTCCGGTGAGCCACGCGAACTACCACAATCCGGTCAGGATATAACTTAAACACGACCCGGTAGTCGCCCGTGCGGATTCGAGAATGACCCCGCCATTGGGCCGTCAATGCCTTCACTCCACTGACTTGCGGCCAACGCTCCAGTCGCTCAACCACTCCCAGTATCCGCTCCTGCATCGAGCCGGGCAAACGATCAAGGTCGTCCAGTGCATCGTTCAGAATCGTCACTTTCGTGACGACCCCATTATATCATATATGTCATTTATGTCAAATTGGATTCGCTCGCATCGCTTCTGAATTCGGCGGAACGCAGCCTCACGCCGCGACCGAGGCGACGTCCGCGGGAGCCGGCGATCGCGCGGCGGCGCCGGCCTGATCGGCGGCAATCAGCGCCAGCAGCCGGCTCGATGTCTTCTCGTACGTGAACCGCTCCAGAACCGATTGCAGCATCGACCGCGTGAGCCGTTGTCGCTCCCTCGGCTTGCCCAGGAAGTACGCGACCTTTGCCTCCAATTCCGCCTTCGAATTGAAGCTCGTCTCGTCGTAGTCCTTTCCCCAAACACAGCCGGCGGAGCAAAGGTAATCGCAGTCGCGCATCGTCTGTAGCAACTGCATGAAGGTGTATTTCTCGGCAAAGAGATCGCATTGGTGGATGTCAACGATCTGCCGCAGCATGTCTGGCAGCTCCGGATCGGTGCAAGTTCGCAACTGCTCGTCGGTGGTGATTCCAGCGCGTTGGCAGAAGTCCCGGAGCCGGGCGTAGTGGCGGCCGGCGATGTCGCCGTCGCCGCGGCGCAGCAGGAAAAACCCGCCGCTGGCCAGCCCTTCCATCACCCGCTGGTGCAGGCTGCCCAGGGGGCTGACGTGCAGGTTGATCCGGCCGGCCTGGTAGATCAGCGACAGCTCGCCCCGATGGTCGGCCACGCCGCGGGCGAACCGCTTGAACGTCGGGTTGTTCTCCCAGCCCCGGCCGTAGAGCCGCAGGTCGATGCCCAGGTCGGCCAACCAGCGCAGCGATTGATGGCGAAACAGCGCGTTGTTGACCCGCATGTAGAACAGATCCATGAACTCCTTGAGCAGTTCCGGCGTCGGCTGCGTCCGGCTGTCGATGAACCCCTGGTCGATGATCCGGCGAATCGCCGGCGGCGCGACCACGGTTCCGCCGGCGTCGTACACGGCGCGGAGTTGCTCGAAAGTCGTGCCCAGCAGCCGCTTCATCTCGGGCGTACCGCTGCGGTCGATCTGCTCTTTCACGATCTGCTCGGCCCCAACGCTGGCGTGGGTAACGAAGCTGACGTCACAGGCGTAGCGGGATAGTTGCGCGTCGTCCGCCGATCGCGGGGTGAAGCGATTGGGGTCCATGCCGATCGTGGCGGTCAGGTATCGGCTGGCGGGGTAACCCAGTTCGTGCACTAGGCGCAGCTTTTCGTACGGGAACCCCACGACGTAATCGCGCGGGCCTTGGGCCGCGCCGCCCTCGCGGCGATAGATGTTGGGCATGTAATCCTGCGCCCACATCGCCATCGGAACCTGGTCCGGCACCCCGCCCAATTCCTTGCGATAATGGTCGATGATCACGACCAGGTCCGGCTGAAACTCCGCGCAAACCCCGGCGATGGCCTGCGGATTGCAAAACTCGTGATCGTGCTCCTCGATCAGCAGGCGGGTCTGATGCCCCAGACGCTCGAACGACGCCAGCCAATCGCGCATCGAATATTGCAAAAACGTGGTGAATCGCGAGGTGATGCCGAGGATTTTGAGCGGTTGGCCGCCGCGGAATCGGGCCGAGATGGATTCGGGCGTGGCGCCGGCGTAGGCCAGGCGGGATTGCTCCGTGCAGCGAAGAAAATCCTGGTCTATCGTGGTCCGGGCCTGGGTAAGAATTTCTTCCAGCGTGGGGCTGCCACTCCAAAGGGATGGATCGATCCGCACGGAAAGGCGCGGCCAGGGACATCCCGCATTGGCAACCAGGCTTTGGCGGAAGCGGTCGAAGCAGTCGTCGCCGACGAACAGCCGGACACGGTGGTCCGGCAAGAGAATACGCCAATCGTGGACGTGCAGAATTACCCACAGCCGCTCGATGTCTTTCATCAGGAAAAACAGCGGCGGCCGATGCCCCGGCGCCGCCGGCGTCTGGCAGGGAAGTTGATAGATCGCATTCCACAGCCAGCCCATGTCCTCCCCCGCGACCATCACCGGCTGGTCGCATGATCCCGAGCGATATAGCTTGCCGACCAGTTCCCTGGCCGTCATCGGCGAAAGCGTATGCGGCAGCGGCGTCACCCCCAGCCCGTTGCCAACCCCCAGTTGGATCGAGCCGGACATGGGCATAATGTGGTAAGCCTGCTTGGGCGTCAGGTTCTTCAGGCCACTCGCCACGTCCGGCAGACGCCGGGCCAACGCCTCGACATTCGCCAAAAACCGCGGCTCAAGCAGGGAAATGGGGGTCCAAAGAGTTGTCGGCGCGGCACCGTCCATGGCGTCCTTCTGATTCGTATCGACTGGTTTGAGACTGATCCATGAAGGATTATCGGGCCTGGGCCGAGCCCTGCGCCAGGGCCAGTTCCCGGCGTCGAAGATCGCATGCTACAAAGTGCGACACTTTGCGACACTTTTCGGATTTTGTTTAGCGGCTGCCAGTATTAATGCTCGCTGTAACCATCTTTGGAATAAACCCTTATCGTTAAATTTGATTTCGCCGTGCTCGAGGGAGCCGATCAAATTGTAATATTTTTCGATAAGTTGCTACTGGGGGATTTTGGCTGGCCATCGGGGATTTGGTTGTAGGTGAATTGATATGAACAGATGCTGCGGTGGGGACTGTGGTTATGGCGAAATCGGCGGTGAAGATGGACAAAAGGATGAATGACCCTTTTTCTCAGCATAGGGTCCATGCGGATGCTCGCTGTCATCTCTTCCGTTGTCTGTAGGCGGCTATCATGTCGGCCACCGGAATGCCGTCGATCATCATGCCGGTCGTGTTGCATTCGAGGATGCGGACATTAGACAGGTCCACTTTCCGAAAGGTGCTGTCACAAAGCATCATCTCTTCGAACGTGACAGGCCTCTGCCGGTCCTGCTTCCCATCTTTGCCTGGAGGCGGTCCGATGTGTTTGAACTTGGCGCCGCCCATCTGGGCCGCTGTGACGGTGATGTCGCTGAGATTGATATCGTGCAGTTTCGCCCGCACAAGGCTCACGTTATCGAACTCTGCATCGCCAAGACACACGTCCTCAAAACGCGAGCCGGTCAGCTTGGCATGGAGAGCAAAATGCTTGTCGGACTGTATCGTTGGGTCCATTTGAGTATCCCTTTCTCTTACCGGCTGGTCGCGGGCTGATTTCGCGAGGCCTTTCCATTTCCTGCACTTAATATATTCGCTTCCACCGCTTGAAGGCCCGAACGTCTTCGGCCGTAAGTGCGAACCATTCCCCTTCTTTGCGCTTGTTCGCAAATCGAGCGTGCCAGTAACTCTCTATACCAGGCGGGTCATCCGTCTTGATAATGTGAATTGGCTGGACCTTCTCCGGAAGTTCAATGGCAATCTCACCCTCTCGTCGGAGCGGATTTTTCGTCCGACCAATTTTATACTCCTGACGCGCACCGTGCTTGAAGAGGTAGACGTAACCGACTGCCGCAGCATCTGACATTTCCGCCTCAATCTCTGAAGTCTCTGAGGATGCGACCGCGCGGCAAAAAGGTATGACATCTTCGTACCCCTCGCGCGTCTGGCAGAATTCCAATATTCGAGCCGCGCGCTGCCTCTTACCTCCAAGCAAATTGAACGCGGCACGGTTTGGGAACGAACCGTCCGCGCGCCGCTTGTGAACCAACTCGCCCTCGATTGGAAATCGCCTTAACTCACGAATGAGCGCGATGTACTTTTGGATAAGCAACTCAGGACCGAGCGAACGAGATAGTGAATTGCCTTTAAATCCAGCTTCTCGAACCACGTCTCCCCAGCGAAGCCATGGTTTCAAATACCACTCTGACTTGCCGATCCCGGTGAGGGATTCGAATCGTTGGCTCCCCGGCGCTTTGCCCCCGTTTTGCGCCGCCAAACGACGAATCAAGTCAAGAATCTGTTGCTTTTGAGCCACCATGAATTGTTGTAGCCAAACAGATGACAATCTCCAAGGAATGGGAAGACTACCAGACACACTGCGGGAGAGTCCACTGCAGCGGCTGGCCGTGTCGCCAGCCCGTCGCCTGTAGCAGTGCTCTCGATATGGTTTTCAACGGCTATGCTTTCTGCAGTTTCCCGCCGTCCTGGAATTGGCTCAGCGCCACACGTCCGGTGGGGAGCGTGGCGATGATTTCTAGTTCGCCGCCGAGCTTCTCAACGATGCGCCGCAGGGTGCTGATCTGCATGTCGTCCTGCGATTCAAGTTGGGAGAGGGTGGGCTGCTTGACGCCTAGCGACGCGGCAAGCTGCTCCTGTGTCAGCCCGGCAAGCCGGCGGATTTCCGACAGCAGCATTTCGGTCAAGTCCTCACGCACGCCCCGCTCGATGCGGGC
>JBEKKC010000006.1:0-71139 GCA_050010915.1 Tepidisphaeraceae bacterium
ACGTTGGCAGGCGGAAGCGCATGCCCCACCCCACACGCGCAATAAGGGCGTCGATTGAGAGGCGGCCGGGGCCGAAGATGAGGATCAAGATTGCAGTCATCAGGAAGGGAAACGCGGCGTCCTTGAGAAGAACGTCCTGACTGTTCCAGAAATTGCGGAGGAGCTGGTGATAGTGAGGGTCGGAAAGATTCACGGCGAGGAAGGCGACGATGAAATTTCCGATAAGTGGGACGGAGATCAGGCGGGCGGCGAGGCCGAGGAGCAGCAGTGCGCCGCCGATCATTTCGGTGATGGCGGAGAAGGCCACGTTAATCTCCGGCATCGGGACGTTCCAGCCCTTGAAGGCCTCAACCGTGTTTTGGAAATGAGTGATATGTGCGTAGCCGGAAATCATGCATTGGTAGCCGATGTAGACTCGGATGAGCAGCAGGAGCGGTGATTGCAATTTTCCCGCCAACGCGGCGAAGCGGCAGTAGTAGGTGAGGATGGGTGACCCTGAGCGAGGAACTGTTGGAGCGGGTTTGGCGGTCATGGAACGCGGTCCTTTCTGAGACAGATGATAGGCTGGGGATCATTCAGATCAATCGGGCTCGACTTTCATCAATTCGCGGAGAAATACCGTGGCGAAAGAGCCGGCGGGGAGGGTGAAGGCGGCGGTGACGTGGGGGCCGTGCTCGTCGACGCCGGCGGCGAGTTCGACGTCGGTGGGCCGGACGCGCAAGGATCGGCGGGCGCCTTTGACCTTGAGGCGGCCGGCGGCGCGGAAGTCGGCGGGTCGGATGCCGCGGGAGGCGAAGATTTCCTCCTCGATTTGAAGGGGCTGGCCTTCGGGAAGGGTCATGCGATAGCCGATCAGTGGGCCGGTGGGACTGATCTGGAAAGCGTCGCAACGGGGTTGTTCAACGGAGGCGTCAACCACGCGGAAAACCGCGCCGTTATCGTGCTTTTCGGCAAGATCGCCGGGGAGCAGTTTGTCCAGGGAAGCGATTCGGCGGGCGACGGCCTGGTTGAACAGATCTGATTGCAAAGCGGAGATCCATAGCCGGCGAACGCGCTGGTCGACGGCGCGGACGGCGGCGGTGGGGTTTTGGGTTTTGATGAATCTGGCGAGGATGCGGCGTTCCATGCCGCTGGAGCGGGGCCAGAGCTTCATGGAGGCGGGGAAATCGCCGCGGTCGAAGGCTTGGCGGGCGGCGAGCTGCTGGGGATTGTCGAGAGATGGGTCGGGCGAGCCGAGGAGGATTTTGAGGGCTTGGGCGTTGTCGTCGCCCAGAAGCGCCGCGCCCAGGAGGTGGTTGTTTCCGCGGCGGCCGAAGCGTTGCTCGCCGAAATAGTTGGGCATGCCGCGTTCCTGGAGCCGGTGGATCAGCGGGGTGAGCTTGACGACATCGGTGGGGTTCACGTGGCGGATTTTGACGGCGAAACGATTGCCGCGGAGATGGCCCAGCCGCAGCTTGTTGCCGTGGCGGGCGGCCCATTTCACGGACATCTGGGGAAGATGCAGGTTCATGACGGCGGATTCATCGGCGCCCTGGATGGAGAAAAGCTGGCGGGTGATGGCGGCGGCGTCCTTGAGACCGGCATAACCGATGTCGCGCGGCGAGACATTCAATGCGCGGGCCACGCGGTCGACGGCGTCAAAGGTGCTCAGGCCGATCTTTTCGATCTCGCAATAGACGTGTTCGCCTTGTCCGGAGGGTTCGTAGAGGGGGATTTCCTGAACGAAGAAATCTTCGGGGCGTTGCTTGATCGATCCGCCGATGCCGGGCAGGTCCGGGGTGGAGTGGGGGAGGGTCATGTTGGGGATTGTAAGAGGGAATGGGCGGGGCTGCGCGAGTTTGGGGTTGGGGATGCCCAGGGAGCAAGCTCCCAGGGCTTTGGATTGGGAAGGTGACGTGCTCACAACAGTTGCGGGAAGGCGGCGGGTTGAGTATGTCTATCGAATCCACATTGGAAGGAGAGGCTCAAATGGGAAAATCATGGGTTGTCGCGGGCTTGATGGGGCTGGGCGCGGTGCTGAGCATGGCGGGGACGGGGTGTCAATCGGACGCGCCCAAGCCGCTGTACGACCGATTGGGGGGAGACGTGATGATCTCGGCGATCGTGGAGGATTTCGTGGGCCGGGCGGCGGGCGATCCCAGGGTGAATTTCACGCGGAAGGGAACGAGCGCCGAATGGCAGGCGACGCCGGAAAACGTGAACAGGCTCAAAGTTCATTTGACGGAGTTTCTCGATGCGGCCTCCGGGGGGTCCGAGGATTATCAGGGCCGGGACATGCGCAGCGCCCATGCAGGGATGCACATCACCAACGCCGAATTCGATGCGATCGAGGCGGACCTGGGCAAATCTCTGGCCAAGTACGACGTGCCGGCGAGGGAAACCTCGGAGGTCATGGCAATCGTCGAGGGGACGCGAAAGGATATCGTCGAGGGAAAATGAATTCGGGGAGAGATTGGGGTGAATGGGAATTTTGGCGCGGGCGAAGGAACCCACGGATTGCCATCCGTGGGCTTGGGGCGGGAAGTTGAGCGACAACCGGGCTATCGTGAGGAATATTGCCAATCGCCGGCCTTGAGGGAGTCAAACCAGAAGGTCTCTCCGCCCAGGGCGGCCTCGAGCATCAGGCCGGCGCCGGGGCGGACTTGCGAGGTGGAGGCGTCCGGCAAATCGACGGTTCCGCCGGCGCCGGAATGCACCGCGATGCCGGAGGCATTGGCGACAAAAAGGATCTGGCCGTTTCGGAAATCTTCCAGATCGGATTTGGAGGGGAAAGCGATAATCTGCCAGTAGACCTGGCCGCCGAGGGCGGCGCCAACGGCGCATTGAACGACGAAAGCGTGGCCGATTTGGCGATTGCGCTGGTAAACCTCGCCCCGGCCGTAAGCCACGTCGAGGCCAGCGGCGCCTTTGAGGATCGAGGGGAAGACGGCATATCCGTAGGAACGGCCAAGCAGCGCGTTCAGATCGGGGTCGTGTTGCTTGACGTCGGCAAGGACGGCGGAGACTTGTGAATGAAGATCGGTCTGTTGCGACGGGGCGCCGCCGGTCGAGGAACAGGCGCAGCAGATCAGCGGAATGGCCAGGGCAAACGCAAGGGATCGCCGCATAATCAGGCAAGGTAGAGCCGATGGGCGATGGTTGCAATGACGGGAAGACGCCAAATGGGCGGGGCCGGGATTTCGGCGTTTACTTGTTGACAAATGGAATTCGATACGGCATCTTGCCAAATCAGCGAGGAGATTTCTTTTGCAGATGCGCATGCTGACGCTTCACAATTTCATTTTTACGAATCGCGTTAAGCCGCGCGGGCGGGAGGCGGATCGGGGCTGATCAAGCGTCCTGCAAAGCAGTAATTCCCGCCACGCGGCCTCGTCCAGGACCGCGTGGTTTTTTTTCGGAGATTCAGATGGCTCAGGGGACAGCGAGCGAAGAACAATCGGCGACGGCGGCGGAGAGTCTGCCGGCGGCCATCGCCGCGCGGCTCGACGGAGATGCCCAGGGACAGACCATTCTGGGCTGGTCGGAATTCGACCTGGATTCCGATAACCGGTTTGCCAGGCAATTCGTGGTGCTGACGGATCGGCAATTAATTCAGATTGGCAGCCAGGGCCGGCTCCGCATCGAGCTGAAGGGGATTGAGGAATCGCGGATCGTGGAGGGGCTGGGGGTGGATCGGCTGGTGATCGTGTCGGGCGGGGTGCTGGCGGCGGAGATGCGGTATTCGCGCCGGCATCGCAGGACCATGACGCGATTGCATCGCAAGCTCCAGCGGCGGATTAAGCCGGTGGATGCGGGGGCCGGGAAGGCCGATGCGCGGCCGGACTGGCTGGACGCCGTCGAGCGCGAGGCGGAGCGCAAGGAGCATTGCCCCAAATGCGGGGAGTTGATCCCGTCCTACGCCGAGGGAGTCTGTCCGAGGTGTGCGGCCCAGCGCAAAATCCTCTGGCGGCTGCTGGACGTGGCCAAGCCGTACAGGGGGCGCGTGCGGTTCGCGCTGATGCTGACGATCATGGTGTCGGCGATGGCGGCCCTGCCGGGCTGGCTGAACAAGCAGATCGTCGACCGTGCGATCGATCCCCGATTCTACGGGTCGTCCGCCGGGCCGACTCTGGCCTTGAATCAGCGCATGCACCAGCTCGTGCTCTGGTCCGCGGTCCTGCTGATCACGGTGCTGCTGAGCGAATGGCTCAATGGCATGCGGCTGCGGACGCTGGCGTTGATGGGGGAGCGCATCACCGCCGACCTGCGGCATAAGGTCTACGCGCATCTGCACGATCTGAGCCTGCGCTATTTTTCCAAGCGGCGGACCGGCTCGCTGATTACGCGGGTGACCAACGACACGGACCGGCTGTGGGATTTCATCGTCTTCGGATCGATCGATTTGGTGCGCGACGTGGCCATGATCGTGGCCATCGCGGGAATGATGTTCTGGATGAACTGGCGGCTGGCGTGCATCACGCTGATTCCGCTGCCGGTGCTTGGGGTGCTGACGTACAAGCGGGGCATGAAAATGCAGCGGATGTTCGGGCGGCTGTGGACGTACTGGTCGCGCATGAGCGCGGTGGTGGGCGATGCGTTGCCGGGCGTTCGCGTGGTGAAGGCGTTCGCCAACGAGCAGAAGGAAATCAAACGGTTCGACCGCAGGAGCGATGAATACCTGGGCAAGGCCAACGAGATCCACGTTGTGTGGACGGCGCTGACGCCGTGGGTGAGCGGGTTGATGCGGGTGGGGGCGCTGCTGATCTGGGTCGTCGGGGGATGGCTGGTGATCCACCATCCGCAAGACGGCAACTATACCGTGGGCGTTCTGGTGGCTTTCACCGGGTACGTGTGGCAGTTCTATCAGCCGATCATGGAACTGGCCAACAGCAACCGGATGGTGACGAGGGCGGCGACGAGCGCGCAGCGGATTTTCGAGATTCTGGATACTCCGCCGGACATTTACTCGCGCGCCGACGCGGTGGTGAAGGAGCGGATCGAAGGATCGGTGGAATTCCGCAACGTGTCGTTCAGTTATGAAGGGGCGCAGCCGGCGCTGCGTGACGTGACGATGTCGGCGGAGCGCGGACAGATGATCGGGCTGTGCGGCAAGAGCGGAGCGGGCAAGAGCACGCTGGTGAACCTTCTGTGCCGGTTTTACGACGTGACCGAGGGTCAAATCCTGATCGACGGGATCGACGTTCGGGATTACGACGTGAAATTTCTGCGGCGTCAGATCGGCATGGTGCTCCAGGAGCCGTATCTCTTCCACGGCACGATCGCGGACAACATCCGTTACGGAAATCCGGAGGCGGGAGAGCGGGAGGTGATCGCGGCGGCCAGGGCGGCGAACGCGCACGACTTCATCGTGGCGTTTGCCGACGGGTACGACACGATGGTGGGCGAGCGCGGGCAGAGCCTGTCGGGCGGGGAACGCCAGCGCATCAGCATCGCCCGGGCGATCCTGCACAACCCGCGGATTCTCATCCTCGACGAGGCCACCAGCTCGGTCGATACCGAAACCGAACGTGAGATTCAGCAAGCGCTGAACCGGCTGGTCGAAGGAAGGACGACGTTCGCGATCGCGCACCGGCTGAGCACGCTGACGGCGGCCGATCGGCTGGTGGTGCTGGAAAGCGGGAAGATCGTCGAGCAGGGATCGCATGCGGAGTTGGTGGACCGCGAGAACGGGGTGTATGCCAAATTGTTCAAGACCCAGGTGGAGTTGAACTCGCAGGTCGCGTTGAGATGAGAGGTTTCCGTCAAATGCGTTACCGCGAAGGCGCGAAGGACGCGAAGGAGCGCGAAGAGAACAAATGAAATTGATTTTCCTTCGCACAACTTCGCGTTCTTCGCGTCTTCGCGGTTTATCTTTACCAGGGAGCCTGAAATGGCCGATTCGTTTTCGCTAATGCGCGATGTGCAAGGGCGGCTGGTGCTGGGGCGGGCCGGGATGGAGGACGTCGTCGACGTGCGCATTCGGCGGGCGTTTCCTTGGTCGTGCCCGACGCGGCATGTCAGCATCCGGACAAAGGACGGTAAGGAACTGCTCATGATTGACGACGTGAGCGAGCTGCCGGAGGCGCTGCGGACGATTGTGCTGGGCGATCTGTCTTCGATGAGCCTGATTCCCCTGATTCAGCGGGTGATGAAGGTTGACGTGCGGTTCGGATTTCAACAATGGACGGTGGCGACGGATCGCGGCGCGGCGGAGTTCCGGGTGCAGGAACGGGAAGACATCCGCTTCATGCCGGACGGGCGGTTTACCGTGAAGGACGCGGATGGAAATCTGTACGAGCTTCCGCCGCTGGATTCGCTGGATGAGCATAGCCGGCGGGCGGTGGAGGCGGTGGTTTGAACAATCCGGGTGTGCCAAAAGATACGGGCAATAGGAATCGGCCGGAGGACCGGCCGGCTCAATCTCGAAAGTGAATGGCAGGTCCTTGGCACCCGACAGTTTGGATATACCCAGCGATCATCGTCGCTTAATGCGACTTTTGTCACTGCAGACGCGGTGGGGTATGCTCTTTCCAACCAATTGGACGCCACGACCGAAGAATCCAAACTGAATGCTCGCCGCCGGACGACCTATCTCTGGATCGAAATCGGCGTAGTTCTGCTCGTCTACGTAGTCCCGGTCATTTTTATCAGCGAAGCGGACATTTACGGTCTGCGTGGGAAATTGCGGCCCACTCCGTTCGTCTACCATGCTTTACTCTCTCTTATTGAGAACACCGGATATATCGCCTTGGTCCTGTTCATCATCTGGCGATCCAACGACTCTCCCAGCCGCTTCGGTTTTCAGCAGCTTCGAATCGGCCGAGATCTATTCGGCGGCATCGCAATTTGCGCAGTCCTGCGCGGAATGTACCACTTGATTTGGTGGGGTTTACGGTCCTCCCTGAGCCACAACGAATACTTCTCGCTGACGCACTCCGGAGTGGGCGTAGGTTACAACTCGCCGTCGGGCACTCCGGAGTTTGTTTTGCTCGGTGCGATGTGTTTAGCCAGCGGTTTTGTGCAGGAACTGGTGATGAGAGCGTATCTCATTGCCCGATTTGAGGAATTATTCGAATCCACGCCCGTAGCACTTCTGCTCAGTACCGTGCTTTTTACCTGCTACCACGGGTACCAAGACACCGGAAGCGTCATTGGGGTCGTTGTCTTTGGAGTGATTCTAGGCGTCCTCTTCTGTCTATTCCGCCGGCTCGCACCCCTCGCCATTGCGCATGCTCTTAATAACTTTCTTTCGATCGGAAATGTAAGGTGGTTGTAGCTGCTCTTTGAAGCCTGGCTTTGCGCCGGGGGAATTCCAGCGTAGGATTTCAGGGGGTCATGATCGTCTTTCCGTGCCACATTTGCCGGGCGTCGCTCTCCGCGGAGGAGGGGCAGGCGGGGCAAACGTTGCGTTGCCCGGTTTGCCGAACGACGCTGCGCGTGCCGGTGAGGGAAGGGACGGAGACGGCGGGAGCGGGGGCGCCGGCTGTGGCGGCGGCGGGGACCAGCGTCATGATGCCGCGCTCCGTCGCCGTGCCGCGGTTCGCGGGCAGACGGTATGGGTTCAATTGCGGGTATTGTTCCAGCCGGTTGGAGGCGACGGAATCCATGGCGGCGCAGGAGGGGCAATGCCCGACCTGCGGGAACCAGATCACGATCCCGATCCTGGACCGATATGGGCGGCTGATCGACCCCAAGACGCGGCAAATCATCAAGCAGGACCCGCATCCGGTGCACGCCTACGCCGCCGCGGGCGCTCGAGCGCCGCAAATCCGCCGGTCCAAGGAGGGCAAGCAGTTGATCGTGTGCCCCCGCTGCCGGGCCAACA
This sequence comes from Tepidisphaeraceae bacterium, assembly GCA_050010915.1. Classification (GTDB taxonomy): domain Bacteria; phylum Planctomycetota; class Phycisphaerae; order Tepidisphaerales; family Tepidisphaeraceae; genus PALSA-1353. Next base: position 7,805 of record JBEKKC010000006.1, read on the forward strand.
GCCCAATCACCGCCAACAACTGCGCCAGTTGCGGCATGCCATTCACGATGGAAGGAACGACGCTGGAAGTCACGGGCAGCAATAACGGGTTCTGCGTCGCATCGTTGGTGCTGGGCATCATCGGCATGCCGGCGTTCTATATCCTCATCCCCGCGATGCTGGCGATCATCTTCGGCATCGTGGGGTTGCGGCAAATCTCAAGCCCCGATGCGCCCACGCGCGGGGGGCGGGGGATGGCCATTGCGGGAATCGTGTGCGGTTCGATCGCGGGGCTGCTGTGGGCGGCGGTGTGGCTGCACTAAAGCAGATTCAGGCGGCATGTAGCGTTCGAAGACCGGGGGATTGCCATCCCCCGGCTTTGGGCAATTTAAACCGGGCTAAAGGCGCGGGACGACGACGGGATTGGCGGCGTCGCCGTAGCGCTGGATGGGGATGCCGTAAACCGGGGAAAGAACTTCCGGGCGCAAGACGGCGTCGGGGATGCCGGAAGCGGCGATGCAGCCGTCGCTCAGGAGAATGAGCCGATCGGTCATTGCGCCGGCGACGTTCAATTCGTGGGAAGCGACCAGGACGGCCAGGCCCTTTTGGCGGGTGAGGGCGCGGAGGAGTTGCCAGAGTTCGATCTGATGCTTCAGGTCGAGAAAGGTGTTGGGTTCGTCGAGCAAAAGGGCGGCGGGCTCCTGGGCGAGGCATCGGCCGATGAAAACGCGCTGGCGCTGTCCGCCGGACATGCGCTCCATGGGACGATCGAGAATGTCCTGTAGCCCCAGCAGGCTGGCCACCTCGAGGGTGACGCGCTGGTCGGCGCTGGATTCCAATCCGAATGCCCCCCAGCGCGCGGCTCGCCCCAGGCGCAAAACATCGGCGACGGTCTGTCCCGGCTCGTGGCGCGGCGATTGGGGCAAGTAGGCGACGACGCGGGCCAGATCGCGCAGCCGCCAATCCCGAAGGTTTTTGTCCTGCCAGCGGATCAGTCCCTGGCCGGGCAAATGGCCAAGGAGGGTCTTGATGAGGGTGCTTTTGCCGCTGCCGTTGGGGCCGATGAGGGCGACGACTTGGCCGGATTGCAGGGAAAGCGACACACCGCGCAGGGCGGGGCGGTCGGCGTAGGCGAAGGAAACGTCGGTGGATTCCAGGAGATTCATCGGTGGAGAAGAAAATGCCGCGTAAACGCGGCCGCTAAATGGGATTCATGGGCGCAGCCGTTTGATCCGCGCCTGCACGTCCTTGTAGTTGAAATCCCATTGGGCGACCTTGCTGTAATGGGCCAGGGCCTCGGGCTTCATTGCCTTTTCTTCCAGGATGCGGGCGCGCCAGTAGAACATTTCCTTGGAACGATCGTCGCCTTGAAGCTGATAATCCTTGATCAATCCGCCCAGGGTGTCGTCGGCCTCGTCGAGGAATTTGGCGTTGTAAAATGCCATGCCGAGCAGAAGCCCGGCGTCGACGCGGAACTTCGGGTCCTGCCGGGCCTGCTGGAGAATGGGGATCGCCTCCTGAAAGCGCTGGAGGCTGAACAATCGTTTGCCCATTTCAAATCGCCAGCGCATGTCTGTGGGATAGGCCTCGGCGGCCTGGGCAAATTCCTTGTATTCGAATTCGAGTTGTTCGCGTCTGAAATCGGTGTAATCCTTGCGGAGTTCCTCGTTTTCGCGGTCCTTCAAAAGCGCCTCGCGTTTGCCTCGCTCCATCCGGTTCCACTGCTTCATCTGAATCTGGCCGATGCGCTGACGATAGCGGTACTGCTTGGTCAGGTCGTACATTTCCTGCAAGAGGTCGATGGCCTTGCTCTCAAAATCCGGATGCTCGGTTTTTTCGTAGGCATCGACGAGGCGCATGGTCTTGCCGGGATCGTGCGGGGCGGCTTTGTATTCCTGCTCGGCCTGATGGATGATGGCCTGCTGGGCGTCGAGGTCGACGAAATCCTTATCGCCGGTCAGCAGGAGTTGCTGCTTGTTCATGTCGCGGATCTGATTGCGGAAGTCGCCGCCCTTGGCGTAGCCGGCGTTTTCCATGGTGTCCATGGCGCCGAGGTTTTTCAACTCGGTGGACAAATCCATGTCGTTGGGCTTGAGCATGAGGGCGTATTGGCAGGCGTCGGCCGCGAGGCGCCACATCTTCATGCCCTTGTAGACGTCTCGCAGGACGATGAACTTGCTGTAATCGGGTTTTTTGTCGTCGGCATTGGCTTTCTGCAAGATGGCCCCGATCCACAAGACGGTATCCCAATAGCCGCCGCGATAGGCGCTCTGGAGCAGGGTCTGCATGTAATCGGTATTTCCGGGATCGAAGGACAACAGCTTCTCGGCGTTGAGCATGTTGGTCATGTCCGTGCTGGTGGGGCGTTTGAGCTTCATGGCGTCGAAGAAGCCGATGGACTTGCCGCCGCTGGCCTTGCGCTTGAGGGAGATTTCGCGCAGTTCCTGGTGGGCATCGACGGCGTCGGGGTCCAATTCGAAACCGCTGATATACATGGAGATGGCGTACTCGTAGTTGCCGGTGCCGGCGACCGTTTTCCCCCTCTCGAAGAAAACCTTGGCCTTGGCGCGATCTTCCGGAGGAACCTCGATATATTCAGCCACGTAGCCCTTCCTTCAAACCCACCCTACCAAAGACAGGACGATTCGCGGGTGTTTGGGACCTCGAATCTATCCGAGTCCCGTTGAACCTGTCAAACAATTCATCTACTGTTTAGGGCAACAGATATTACGTATTTTTGCGCCTGAATCGAGTGATGGGATGTTTGAGGATTTGAAAATTTTATCCTACCCCGACCCGCGGTTACGCAAAACCAGCGTCGAAGTGCGGAGGTTCGACGAGAATCTTTCGGCATTGGCCAAGCGGATGTTCGAGCTGATGCGCCAGGCCAAGGGAGTGGGCCTGGCCGCGGCGCAAGTGGGGCACGGCGTTCGCCTGTTCGTGGTCAACCACACGGGCAAGCCGGAAGACGATCGCGTCTATGTGAACCCGGTCATTTTCGATGCCGAGGGGGAAGAAACGTCAGAGGAAGGGTGCCTCAGCCTGCCCGGCATCAACGTGCAGGTCACGCGCCCAAAAGTGGCCAAGATTCAAGCCAAAGACCTGGCCGGAAACCCCATCGAGCAAACCGAGACGGGGTACGTGGCACGAATCTGGCAACACGAATTGGACCACCTCAACGGAGTGCTCATCATCGACCGAGCGGGCCCGACGGCGAAGATGGAGAGCCGCAAAATCCTGAAGGAGTTGGAAGAAAAATACAACGCGGAGAAGGCTGAGGAAGGACGAAGGAAGAACCGATAGCCACCATGCGCATCATTTTTGCGGGTAGCGGGGAGTTTGGCGTGCCCACGCTTCAGGCGTTGTTGGAGGCGGGACAGGAGATCGTGGCGGTCTATACGCAGCCCGAGCGGTGGGCGGGCCGGGGGCGAACTCTTACGCCGACGCCGATCGCGCGATTCGTGCAGGGGCGCGCGGCGCGGCTTATTCAAACCCCTAACGTCAACGACGAAACGCTGCCGCCGGCGGACTTGATGATCGTGATCGCCTTTGGGCAGAAAATCGCTCCGGCGGCGGCCAATCACCCGCGGCTGGGGAGCGTAAATCTGCACGCATCGCGGCTGCCGAAATTCCGCGGGGCGGCGCCCATCAATTGGGCCATTCTTCGCGGGGAAAGTGAAACGGGAAACAGCATCATCCGCCTAGCCGCCAGAATGGACGCGGGGGCAATCCTGGCGCAATCGCGTGTTTCCATCGGCGACATCGAAACGGCGGGGGAATTGCACGACCGGCTGGCCGTGGAGGGCGCGCGGCTGATGCTTCAGACGGCCGATGATTTGCAAGCGGGCCGAGCGGTCGAGAATTCCCAGGACGAGAGGCTTGCCACGCTGGCGCCGAAGCTATCGCGTGAATTCTCCAGGATCGACTGGGCGGTTGGGGCGGTCGAAATCGCCCGGAAAATCCGCGGTCTATATCCCTGGCCGGGGTGCCGGGTTCGCCTGCTGGACGCGGTCGGCGTGGAAATCGCCCGATTGACTCTGGTCCGCGCCCGCGCCGCCGAGGGCGAAGGCCCACGCTGGCGTCCCGGCGAGATCACGATCGCCGGCCAAATCGCCTGCGGAGATGAGGCGGTCGAAATCCTTGAAATTCAACCCGACGGCAAGCGGCCCATGTCCGTAAGCGACTATCGCCGTGGAAATGCGTGGATGCCGGGGATGAAGTTAGAGGCGGTATGACACGGGAGAAGTTCACCTTGGGCGGATAATCAGGTTCGAAGTGTCCACGACGCCAACGATATCGAAGACGTCGAGCCGGGAGGCGAAGTCGATGTCCGGTTCCAGGCCGGCCCTGATAATGTTTCTTCCGCCCTGGCAATCACGGAGAACGGTGGGCAAATCGCCGGCGGCAGCGAGGAAGAGACGGCGAGCCATTCTTGCCGCGTCGTTGGCGGGGAAATATCCATGCTCAAACAGATGCTGGCAGACGGCGCCGGCGCCGATGACGTCTTCCATGGCGATTTGATGATTGGTGCCGGAACCCAGGAGCAAGACGGGCCGATGGGTGGCCGCGGCGGCGGCGGCGGCGGCGGTGGCGTTCACCAGCGCGCCCACGAAGAGATCGGAGGCGGATCGCGCGGCATTCAATGCCCTGGTGCCGTTGGTGGTGGCCATGAACAGGTCGCGGCCGGCGTGCTGGGGCGTGAATTGGCCGGGACTGTTTCCCAGATCGACGCCGGGCGCGGGCAGGGCGTTCACCTCACCGCAAAGAATCGGGCGGGGGGCCTGTTTTTCGGCGGCGGATTTGGCATCGGAAAGCTCGGCGAAGGCGTGTACCGACCGGATGCCGGAGATGAACGCGGATATGATGGTAGTCGTGGCGCGGAGCACGTCGAAAACGACGACGGTTTTTCCTGCCAAGGATTGTCCTCCGAGATACGCCGGGGTGAGCACGACTTCCACGTCCATGGATGGAAACTGTAGCGTCAGGATGCGGGTGCGAAAAGGAGCGAGACGGGAAGGTAAAAATGACAAGCGGCGGCCCAATTACAAACGGGCCGCCGCTTTCAGCATGCAAGCAAACATGGGATCAAAAACGATTCCCGTATCGATCGGCGTTTTCCAGGATTCCGCCCGGCCTGGCAAAGCGCTCCCAGGAACGGCCATGACATTTCGGGCAGATGGGCGGCGGCACGACCGCGCCTTCGGGCTCAAATCCGCAGCATCGGCACTGAAGCCTCACAACCGCGACGGGAGGCGCGGCATGGAAATGCGGATCAAAACTGGCGAAATGGCCCGCGGATGCGAGATTGTCCATGCTGATCGACATACCGACTCCTTTCTCTGGGGAGTTGTTCACTCGTTGAGCGGACTGGAGCAACGACTGTGCCGAGAAATGTGAGAAAACCCACGGATGGCCATCCGTGGGCTTGATTGGGCGGAAAATTATTTCAATGAATCGCCGCTGAACCCGCAAATATATGTCAGAATCCCCGCATTCTGTCATGCCTGCGACAAAACGTCGTTGTGCAGGGGTTTTTCCCGGCCTTCGATCTCGTATTGGCGGAGTTTTCGTTGCAGGGTGCGGACGGAAATCTCCAGGCGCGCGGCAGCATGGGTTCGGTTGCCGGCACATTGCTCGAGCGCGCGCGTGATCGCCAGTCGCTCAAGCTTATCCATCGAAAGGCCGGCCGGGAGGTCCTTGTTGGAGACTTGGGCGATGGCGCCGGCCAGGATACGGTCCGGCATGTCGCGCTCGGTGATGATGTCGCCCTGAGCCAGAACCAGCATGCTCTCCAAGGTGTTTCGCAACTCGCGGACGTTGCCGGGCCAACGATAGGTCTGAAGCCGCTCCATGACTTCGCGGGAGACGTGCCGGCTGGGGGTGTGCTTTTGCTCGGTGATCTCCTTGAGAAAATGTTCGACGAGGATCGAGATGTCATCGGGCCGGTCGCGCAAGGGGGGCAATTCGATTGTCACCACGTTCAGGCGATAGAACAAATCCTCGCGGAATTTTCCCTCCTCGACCATCTTACGGAGGTCGCGGCTGGTCGCCGCCAGGACGCGAACGTCCACCTTGTGGTCTTCATGGCCGCCGACCGGCGTGACCGTCAAGGTTTCCAGCACGCGCAGGAGCTTGGCTTGCAGCGCCAATTCGAAATCGCCGATCTCGTCGATGAAGAGGGTTCCGCCGTCGGCCTGCTCGAAGCGTCCGATGCGGCGATCGGTGGCGCCGGTGAAAGCGCCCCGGACGTGGCCGAAAAGTTCGCTTTCCACCAGAGTTGCCGGCACCGCCGCACAATTCACGGCGACGAATGGACTGTTCTTCCTGGGACTATTGTGGTGAAGGGCCTGGGCGACCAATTCCTTGCCCGTGCCGCTTTCACCGAGAATCAACACGGTGCTGTCCACCGGCGCCGCCCGCTGAATCCTGTCGAAAACGTCCTTCATCTGCCGCGACTGGCCGACGATGCGGTCCAGACCGAACCTCTGATCCAATCGCCGGCGAAGATGATCGATCTCCTTGTCCTTGTTGACCAGATCAATCGCCCGGCGGATCAGCAGCAACAGTTCGTCGGCGTTCACGGGCTTGGTCACGTAGTCAAATGCCCCGGCCTTGATGGCTTCGACCGCCGAATTGACGCTGCTATGCCCGGTGAGAAGGATAAACTGAGTATCGAGTTTTCTTTTCTTCCAGAGGTTGAGCAGGTCCAGGCCGCTCACGTCCCCCATGTGAATGTCGCTGAGGACCACGTCGACGTTCTCATCCACATATCCCAGGGCCTTGTCGGCGTTTTCTGCCCCGAAAACGGTGAGGCCCTCGGTTTTCAGGATGGTACTGAGGGCGCGGCGTTCGGTCTCATCGTCCTCGACCACAAGAACCCGGCCAGCGCTTGCCATTGTTCCCATTCCCGTGCAAAAGATTTTACGATGCGACTATCTCGCTCCCATCTAATAACATACTTTACAATAGGCGGACAACGGACGATTTGTCCGACAAAATGCCGGATGCCGAAAAAATGATCTGAACTCCAATGGTGAAGTGGATCCGCAATCTTCGCATTTCGTTGGCCGCGAAATGTCAAATTCTTTTCGGCGCCGCCGTCATATTAATTATTGGAGCGGCCCTATATGTCCCGTGGCGGCGGATGGATGATTTGATTTCGCTGGTGAATCTCCAGACGGCCGAGGGTTTGGCGAGCCAAACTAAACTTGAACATATCGCCCATGAGCGGCAGAAGCTCAATGCGGCCGGCAGAAATGCCGCGGCGCCTCCCACGACTCAGGATACCCAGGCGATGGCGCCGGGTCTGGTCATGCCGCGGTTGATCCCGATCAATCCACCGAAGTCGATGATTCTGGCAAAGTTCGACCTGGATGCGCTGGGATATTTTTTCACGCATCCGGCCGAACTGCATTACGCCAGAACGTATCGGGTGAAGGATTTGGAGCGTTACCGGCTGGCGATGCCGCTGTACGCCGCGGACCAGGCGTCATGCCTGGAATGCCACGGGGGCCCGGAGGCTGGCGGGACCGCCACGCGACCCACCGCCGCGGTCGCGGCGGCCTTGCCCGCGGCCCGGCGATTCCTCGGCATCGTTGTGGTGGATATCCCCTCGCAGGTGAACGAGAACCAGTTGTTTCTCAACCGCTTTTTCATTCTTCTGGCGGGAGTCATCGCCGGGACGCTGGCGACCGGCGTGCTCTATATCATCACGACGCGCCTGATCCTCCAGCCCGTCCGCGTCCTACAGGAAGCCGCGGAAAAGGTCAGCCAGGGCGATCTCAATATCCGCTCCGACATCAGCACCGGCGACGAATTCGAGCAGCTCTCCGAGACGTTCAACACGATGTTGGCCAATCTCAAAAGCGGCGACGAACAGCTTCGCGCCATCAACAAGGCGCTGGATTTGAAGCTGGTGCAGCTTGGCGAAACGAACGTGGCGTTGTACGAATCCAACCGGCTCAAGAGCGAATTCCTGGCCAACGTCAGCCACGAGCTTCGCACGCCGCTGAATTCCATCCTGGGATTTGCCGAGTTGCTGCGCGAGACGGTCGCGGGGAACCCGGACCCGAAGGCCGCGCGTTATCTCCAGAACATTCTTGCCAGCGGGCGCAACCTGCTGGAGCTGATCAACGATCTGCTGGATTTGGCGAAGATCGAAGCGGGCCGGATGGACGTTCGGTCGGAGCCGCTGTCATTGAACGATCTGTTCGAGGGGCTGATCAATCTGATCAAACCGCTGGTGGAGGGCAAGGAGCTGGCGATCGTGCCGACGGTGGCGGCGGACGTGCCGATCGTGCAGACCGATCCGTCGAAATTGCAGCAGGTGCTATACAACCTGCTGTCGAACGCGATCAAGTTTTCGCCGGCCGGCGGACGGATCGAACTGACCGCGCAGACGCACCAGGCGGATCAGGTGCGGATCGCCGTCACGGACCAGGGTCCGGGGATCGAGGCCGGGAAACACGAGGTGATCTTCGAGAAATTCCGCCAACTCGACGGCTCGGTGACGCGCCAACACAGCGGAACGGGTCTGGGTCTGGCGATTTCCAAGGAATTGATCTCTCTTCTGGGCGGCACGATTGGGGTGGACAGCGTCGAGGGTCAGGGGGCGACGTTCTGGATCGTCCTTCCGCAAAAGATTCAGCCCGGGCAACACGACGTGCGGCAGAAGCTGGTGCTGTCTTGATGCTGGGCCTTTGCGTGAAGAGAAACCGCGAAGGCGCGAAGGACGCGAAGTTGCGCGAAGAAGAAATAAGAATTGAATTTCTTCGCGCAACTTCGCGTCCTTCGCGCCTTCGCGGTGAGCTGCATTTCAGACCGGTCTAATGGGAAAGAATCGTGACCATCCCTGCGACGACGGGGCGCACTTTGGCGCGTTGACGAACTAGCAATCTGCCGGCGCTGTCTACGCCGTCGCATCTTCCGGAGATGGGCGGCTCATCGGCGGCGGCGACGCTGACGATTCTTCCCGCCAGGGCATCGTGCCGGGAGTATTCCCGCACGAACGCGGAGAAGGGCATTTCCATTCTCCGCCGCACGTTGTGATGCAAGTGCTGCGCGATCCGGATGAGCACCTCGGTCATGTCGAACCGTTTGCCGGCGAAGCAGAAGAGGGAGGTGATCTGGTTGCGCAGGGCGCGCGGGGCGTCGGCGGGGTCGAGGTTGACGTTCAGCCCGATGCCGACGAGGTCGACGTTGCTAACCCGTTCGCAGAGGAGTCCGGCGAGTTTCAGATCGTTATGCAGCAGATCGTTGGGCCATTTGAGGAGAATTTCATTATCGCCGGTGATTTCGGCGGCGGCGTTGCGCAGGGCGATGCCGGCGATGAGGGGCAACTCCTGGGGGGGCAGGCGATCGTGGATGGGGAGGGCAAAGGTGACGGTCAGGACATCGGGGTTGGACCACCAGGTATTGGCGGCACGACCGCGGCCGGCGATTTGGCGTCCGGTCAGGACCACCGCCGGGGCATAAAGCCGGCCCGTTCGCCGCAAACGCCCCGCGTGATCGTTGGTGCTTCGCAGCCGCGGGAACCAATAGAGCCGAAACGGCTTGAGGGCGACGCGAAGGCGGGGAAGATGGAATGACGCCATCATTATCCTTCGAGCACGATCAACAAATCTCCTGCTGCGACAATGGCGCCCTGTTTTACCAGGACGTCTCCGACGTTGGCTTGGCGCGGGCAGTATAGGGCGGTCTCCATCTTCATCGCTTCAATGGAGAGCAGGCGCTGGCCAGATTTCATGGCCTGGCCCTTGGCGACGGCGACGTTGGAGATTTTGCCGGGCATCGGGGCGGCGACGTGATTGGGGTTGTCGGGGTCGGCCTTAGGGTGGCGCGGGATCTTGGCCTCGCCGGAGCGATCGGTCACGACCACCTCGCGGGGCTGGCCGTTCAGTTCGAAGAAAACCGTGCGCGTTCCATCGTCGCGCACCTGCCCGCAGGTGAGATACTTGACGATCAGCGTTTTGCCCGGCTCGATTTCCACCGAGATTTCCTCGCCGCTCTGCAAGCCGTAGAAAAATGCGTAGGTCGGCAAGGTGGAGGTGTCGTCGTAGGCCTTCACGTGCTTCTGGTAATCCGTGAAGACCTGGGGATAGAGCAGGTAGGAGAGGACGTCGACGTCGCGCACGTTGCCGGCGAGCTTGTCCTGTAGCTCCTTGCGCGTTTTGTCGAAATCGGCGCGCGGGAGCTTGGCGCCGGGCCGGCCCTTTACGGCCTCGGCGCCGGCGGTGTCCAGAACGATCTTCTGGAGAACTTTGGGCCATCCGCCTTCCGGATGCCCGATCGCGCCCTGCATCATTTCGACGACGCTCTTGGGGAAATGCAGCTTTTTGGCCGGATTCAAAACGTCCAGGGCGGTCAATCCGTTGGTGACCATGAACAGGGCCATGTCGCCGACGACTTTGCTGGACGGCGTGACCTTCACGATGTCGCCGAAGATTTCGTTCACCTGGGCGTACATGTCGGCAATCTCGTTCCAGCGGTTTTCCAAGCCCAGGCTCTTGGCCTGCTGGCGGAGGTTGGTGTACTGGCCGCCGGGCATCTCGTGGTGATAGACGTGCGCCGAGCCGGCCTTGAGGTTTTCCTCGAAGGGGTAATATTGCTCCCGCGCCGCTTCCCAATAGTCCGCCAAATGGTTCAGCGCATCCAAATCGAGGCCCGTATCCCTGGGGGTGTTGCGCAACGCGGCGACGAGGGAATTGAGATTGGGCTGGCTGGTGAGGCCGCTCATGCTGGCGATGGCGGCGTCGGCGATGTCGACGTTGGCATCGGAGGCGCGCAAGACGCTTCCCGCGTTGATGCCGCTGGTGTCGTGGGTGTGGAAATGGATGGGAACGTCCACCTCCTCGCGCAGGGCCTTCACCAGGGCGTGGGCCGCGTAGGGCTTGCAAAGTCCGGCCATGTCCTTGATCGCCAGGATGTGCGTTCCCATGCGGACCAGTTCCTTGGCCATTTTGACGTAATATTTGAGCGAGTATTTGGTGCGGCGCGGATCGAGAATATCGCCGGTATAACAGATCGCCGCTTCGCAGATGGCGCCGGTCCTTTCGCGGATGGCATCCATGGCGACCTTCATGTTTTCGGTCCAGTTGAGGGAATCGAAGACGCGGAAGAGGTCGATGCCGTGCTCGGCCGAGCGGACGACGAACTCGCGGACGACGTTGTCGGGGTAATTGGTATATCCGACGGCGTTGCTGGCGCGGAGGAGCATTTGAAAGAGGATGTTGGGGACCTTGGCGCGGAGCTGGTCGAGGCGGTCCCAGGGGTCCTCCTGGAGGAATCGCAGGGCGGCGTCGAAGGTTGCGCCGCCCCACATTTCCAGGCTGAAAAGTTGTGGAGCCAGGTGGGCAGTGGCGCCGGCGATCGCCAGCAGATCGTAGGTCCGCACGCGCGTCGCCAGAAGCGACTGATGCGCATCCCGGAAAGTGGTATCAGTGAAGAGCAGGCGTTTCTGGCGGCGCACCCATTGGGCAAATTCCTGCGGACCGAGCTGGCGGAGCTTTTGACGGGTTCCGTCGGGTGGGGGAGCGATGCGCGGATATTCGGGCACCACCGGCTCGATGAACTCGCGCTTGGGATCGACCTTTCCCCTGACGTCGGCGCGGCCGTTGACGATCACGTCGGCGAGATAGCTCAATATCTTGGTTGCGCGGTCGCGTTTGGCGCGGAAGCGGAAAAGTTCCGGGGAGTCGTCGATGAAGGTCGTGGTGGCATCGCCCTTGATGAAAGTGGGATGGCGGATCAGGTTTTCCAGAAACGAGATGTTGGTCTTGACGCCGCGCACGCGGAATTCACTGAGCGACCGGGCCATGCGATGGACGGCTTCCTCGAAACTCAGGCCGGCGGCGGTGAGCTTGACGAGGAGTGAATCAAAATAGGGCGTGATGACGGCGCCGCTGAAGGCGGTGCCGCCGTCGAGGCGGATGCCGAACCCCGCGGCCGAGCGATACGTGGTCAGCCGGCCGTAATCCGGGATGAAATGGTTCTGCGGGTCTTCGGTGGTGATGCGGCATTGCATGGCGAAGCCGCGAGGTTCGATCAGGTCCTGGGCGGGGATGTTGATCGGAGGCTGGTGCAGTTTGTGGCCCTGGGCGATGAGGATCTGGCTCTTGACGATGTCGAATCCGGTGACGACTTCGGTGACGGTGTGCTCCACCTGAATGCGGGGATTGACCTCGATGAAATAGAACTCGTTGCGGTCCAGGTCCAGGAGAAATTCGACGGTTCCGGCGTTGCGGTATCCGGCGGCGCTGCACAGGCGAACGGCGGCGTCGCAGATTTGCTGGCGCACGGAGCGGGGAAGATTGATGCTGGGGGCCACTTCCACGACCTTCTGGTGGCGGCGCTGCACGGAACAATCGCGTTCCCATAGATGAACGACGTTGCCGTGATGGTCGGCGACGATCTGGACTTCGATGTGCTTGGCGCGGCGGACGTAGCGTTCGATGAAAACGTCGGCGCGGCCGAAGGCCCCGCCGGCCTCGCGCTGCGCTTCTTCGAGCTTGGGCAAGAGATCGTCGGCCTTGTTGACGACGCGCATTCCGCGGCCGCCGCCGCCGAAGCTCGCCTTGATGATGAGGGGAAATCCGACGTCCTTGGCGGCGGCGCGAATTTCGGCGGGTTCGGCGAGGGCGCGATCGGAGCCGGGAACGGTGGGCACGCCGCAGTCGCGAGCCAGCCTCTTGGCGGCGGTCTTGTCGCCGAAAATCTTCAGCAAGTCGGGCGTGGGACCGACGAAGACGATGCCGTTGTCGGCGCAGGCCTGGGCCAGGTCGGCATTCTCCGACAAAAAGCCGTAGCCGGGGTGGATGGCATCGACGCCGTTGGCCTTGGCGACGTCGATCAGGGCCTGGATGTTGAGATAACCCTTGACCGGCTCGCCGCCGTGGAGCGGGCCGATCTGATAGGCCTCGTCGGCTTTGAAGCGATGGAGGGAGAAGCGATCTTCGTGGGTGAAAATGGCGACGGTGGAGAGACCCAATTCGGTGGCCGCCCGGAAGACGCGTATGGCGATTTCACTCCGGTTGGCGACGAGGAGCTTTTGCATTTCGATTCCTGAGCGGAGGCTTTGCCTTCCGCGCGAACACGATTCGGAGCGCGGGAAAAATCCGGCGGTATTGTGGACGCCCGCGCCCGATTTGCAAGCGGGCCGGATTACCCGGGGAGCAAGCTCCCTTGGCTTTGGGGCGGACAATGGCGGTTTCGGGGGTGGATCGTATAATGGCGCAAATGGTTGTAATGTCGGCATTGAAAGATAACGTCGTGGAGGCGGCTCTGCGGCCGGAGGTGCGGCAGGAGGTTCTCCGGCAGTATGCTGAGTTGCAGACGGAGATTGACCGGCGCCGCCCGATTTGCCAGGCGTCGGGGCGATGCTGCCGGTTTGAGGAATATGGCCACCGGCTGTACGTGACGACGGCGGAGTTGGCGACGTTCACCGCAGAGTTGGCCGAGACGACGCCGGCCGCCGGGGAGCCCGTGGCGGGGGGGTGCCCATTCCAAACCGGCAAGATTTGCCGGGTTCACACCATCCGGCCCATGGGTTGCAGGGTGTTCTTTTGCGATGCCTCGGCTACCGATTGGCAGCAAGCCCTTTACGAGCAATTTCATGCCCGGCTAAAGAAACTGCACGAGGACCTGTCGATACCCTATGGGTATATGGAATGGCGGTTTGCGTGCAACGCCCTTGGCCTGGAGTTGCCAAAGTAAATTCGTTTTGACAGAAACGCCGGGCCGAAGTTAGACTATGAGCGGCCCTTGGAGCCGCGTAGGGTTTTTTGCGAGGAAGGCGAGGTTATGAAGCTTCTCTCAGTTTTGTTATTGGTGGCGTCGGCGATGGCTCTTGCCGGATGCACTATGGATACCCCGGCGTATTCCGCCAAGGAACGCTTCGCGCAAATCAACCGCAACTGGGCATACCAGTCGGCGGCGATGAGCGACGACTGGGACTACATAACGCTGAACCGGCCCGGCAACCAGGAAACGATTTGGAACGTATACCATCGGTAAAGGCCGGATCAAACCGGCTGGGCCGAAGGTGGAGATGCGGGGAAGTGCAGAGGGCTCCGTCCTGCCCTGACGGGCAATCGGCGGAGCCTTCTTTATCGGCGTGCGGGGTTGTCCGGCCAGGTTACGATACCAGGCGAAGTTTCGGCGTGGGGCGCACCCAGGAAGCGATCCGCGTGTTGCGCTTTTTCGCCCCTTCCAGGTGTTCCAGGTATTGCCGCAACGCGCCTTCGTCGAATTGCGATAAGAATTCCGTCGATACCGTGGTGTTGTAGCGGCGAATGTCATCGATCAGTTGACGTTTGTTCATGTCAGACATACATACTTTCAAAATGGACCGAACCGGGCGCCAAACGATTGGCTGGTTCTGACATCGGTTCAACGTCCGTTTTTACTTGAAGGCGGAATGACGCAGACGAATCCAACCTCGCCGCCGCGGGCTGATTCCGCAACGGATAGCGATCCGCTGCTGCATCTGCACAAGATGTCCACGACGGCGGGGCTGGGAAGCCAGGATTACGTCGCGGTCAACGTGACGGCGGTGATTGCGGTGCTGTTCGGTTTGGCCAGCCTGCTGGCCATCGCAAGTCCGGTGTTGCTGATATTTCCGCTGGTCGGGGTGGCGCTGGGAGTGGTTGCCCTTCGGCAGGTCAAACAAAGCAACGGGACGCAGACCGGCGCCGGGCTGGCCATCCTGGGCTTGGCGCTGTCGGGCATCATCACGGCGGCGCTGCTGTGCTATCAAGGATATCAGGTCCTACAGCGCCGGGCGGACCAGCACGCCCTGGCGAGTTTGTGCCAGAAATTCGGGGAACTGATCGACCAGCGCAAATTTGCCGAAGCATACGACTTGTTCGATTCCGACTTCCAGACTCGCGTGAGCAAGCAGGCGTTCATCAGCCAATTGACCGGCATTCAATCGCAGCGTTTGATGACGCCGATCGAGGCGATTTCGTGGAACGGGCTGGCGGAATTCCATTCCGACGAAGCCGGCACGGAAACCGCCGACTCGATGATCAAGGTTCATTTCAAGGATTCTGCCAACGAAGGGCGTTACTCCGCCCGCTTCCGTCGCACGGGGGATGGACCGTGGATGTTCGACAACATTCCCGACTACTTCCCGCCGGCCAGACCACCGGCGCAGTGATTTGGGGATTGGCGGTTCAAGCGACGGGTGCCGGGCGTCCGATAATTTTATCAGCGTGGATACTCTGCACCCCACTCACCCCCTCGCGGATTCAAGCCGATACCGCCGAATGGGCGTCTATACAGAGTGGGAAGCCCAGTGGAGGCTCACATGCTGACATGGCAATGGAAGATCCTGCGGTGGATTCTTGCGGGCGGCGCGGTTCTGTCGGTGCTGAACGCCGCCGGGTGCAGTTCGGCCAACCGGTACACGAGCGGAAACGACTCATCCGATCCCTCGAACGTTGCGTCGGCGGGAACGACCAACATCGCCATGTCGGCCGACCCGACGGTTCTGTCCCTGGCGGCTTCATCCGGCGGGGCGGCGGTCTCCTCGGTCAACGTTTACGGGGAGTTCGACGGCGTTCAACGGCCGCAGGCCAAGGCGCACGGCAACGGGGGGTTCCAGGAACACACGTTCCTGGACGAAGGCTTCGACAGCGACGTGAGCGTCGATCCCAGCGGGAAGTGGATGGTCTTCACCAGCACGCGCGACAGCGATCATCCCAATATCTATCTCCAACAGGTCGACGGCCTGTCGGTGATCGAATTGACCAACGACGAAGCCGATTACGCGTTCCCAAGCTTCAGCCCCGATGGGAAGCAAATTGCGTTCTGCTCGACGCGGGCAGGCAATTGGGACATTTACGTCATGGACATCGACGGCAAGAACATCGTGCAGGTGACCAACGATCCGATGCAGCATATGCATCCCAGCTTCAGTCCCGACGGCAGCCGGCTGGTCTATTGCTGCCTCGGCGGCAAGAGCGGTCAATGGGAAATCTGGACGGTGGATCTTGCGACTTCGGAGAAGCGGATGATCGGCTTTGGGCTGTTCCCGAGCTGGTCGCCCGCCAAGAACGTCGATCGCATCGCATTCCAAAGGGCGCGGCAGCGGGGGAGCCGGTGGTTCAGCCTCTGGACGCTCGATCTTGTTGATGGGGAGGCGCGGCGAATCACGGAAGTGACGGCCAGTTCCAATGCGGCAATCGTGTGCCCCACGTGGAGCCCCGATGGAAAGCAGATTGCGTTTACCACCATCGCCGAACCCGGCAATTCCACGGCGGTAAAGCCGCTTGGACAGCAAGACATCTGGAGCATCAACTGCGACGGCTCGAACCGGAGCCGGATCACGGACGGGGTGGGCCTGAATCTCTGCCCCTGCTGGTCGCCGGACAATCGGATTTATTTTGTCAGCGATCGTGGCGGCGAGGAATGCGTTTGGTCGGCGCGTGCCGACAGTCCAGGCCAGGCGCCCTCGAAGGTCGCCGCCGACAAGCCGGCTGAAAAGAGCGACAAACCCGCCGCACCGGATGCGGTGGGATCGACAAGTGAATAGTCATTGGTCATTTGTCACTGGTCATTTGTCATTAGTCATTGGTCACTGGTCCGGGCGCGCAACAAATGACCAATGACCAATGACCAATGACCAATGACAGCTTCAAGGACGAAGTGATGCCCAAAATCAGAATGACCGTGCTGGTGACGAGCTTCCTGGCTTTTGCAATCGGATGCTCGTCGCAGAAGCCTTATGGGGAAGAAGAACAACTGTTCCTTCCCGGCACGCATCGGCAGGTGTGGGCGGTTGCGCCGGCGATAAACCTCAGCGGGCAAAGCCAGATCGACCCGTTGTTGCAGAGCGATCTGGTGTACCAGGAGTTGCAGAAGGTGCGGGGCCTGACGGTGATTCCTGTGGATCGGGTCGTGGAGGTTTACGCCAGCCTCAAGATCGACAAGGTCCAGTCGGAACGGCAGGCGTACGACATCTGCCGATTGCTGGGCTGCGATGGATTGGTGGTCCCGACGGTGACGGCATACGACCCGTATGACCCGCCGAAATTCGGGGCCTCGGTTCAGCTTTTCGTGAGGCCTGGGACGTTCGATCGGATGCCGAAGCTGGACCCTCGGGCGCTGGAACGCAGCGCGACGGCGACGACGGCGGCGCCGCCCGAGATGGCCCAGACGCACAACATGGCCCAGGTGGTTGAAATGTACGATGCGTCCGACGGGACCGTGCTGGAAGCGGTGAAGGCTTATGCCAAGGGCCGCACCGATCCCAACAAACCGCTGGGCGTCGACGAAATTACCGTGAGCATGGACCGGTATTGTGCCTTCGGCTACCACGAGTTGCTCAGCGAACTGCTGGACAATCTGGACGAAGCCAACGCGGGATAAACCAATGGCCAAGGGTAAAAGCAGGTCCGATACATCTTCCACGCCGGAGACAGGCTCGATGAAAACACTGACGCTTGCCAAGGGCCGCCATCAATTCCACTTTCGCTATGAGGCGGGCCAGGAGGCCCAGGTGCTGGAATCGCTTGTGGAACTGGTGCATCGGCGTGATCTTCCCTTCGATTGGTTCGACGCCGCCATCCTGTCTCATCAGCTTGGTCAGCATTTGGCAAAAGAATTGAAGGCGTATTTGCCGAAAAAGGTAGCATAGGGATTATCGGGTCGTCGTGGAAGGAGTACCTTCCACATGGAAAGCCGGGCTTTGAAGGGAAAGCATGGCTCGAAGAGGACAGACGCCCCAACCGTGAGACGGTTTAGATCTCACAGTGAGACGGGGACCGTCTCACCAGCGGGCCACCGCAAGACGCCGGCCGGTGGCACATATTTCGTGTCTGCGCACTCGCCCACTCGACCGGTTTTATGAACCCCACCAACGAATCATCCGTCTGCGTCGCTGCGCCCAGCGGCGTGATGGTCCAGGAAAAAATCTTCTCCCCGCTCGTGAAGCAGTTTCTCGACTACCTCAAGCTCGAGAAGCATTTCAGCGATTACACCATCAAAAGCTACGGGGCCGACCTGATCCAGTTCGGGCAGTTCCTGTCCGGCGAGATCGGCCAGCGGCCGCCCGCCCCGGGACAGGACGCGGACGAGCGTCAGACCCGCTGCGACACGCTCACCATCCGGGAGTTCCTCAACTATCTCTACGGCCAGAACTACACCAAGAGCACGACGGCGCGCAAGCTGGCGACGCTGCGGAGCTTTTATAAGTTCCTGGTCCGCCGCGCGATCGTCAGCGCCAATCCGCTCTCCACGATCCGAACGCCCAAGCAGGAAAAACGGCTCCCCAAGTGCCTCGACCTGGAGCAGGTGCAGAAACTGCTGGAAGCCCCCGGCGATGCCGATCTCCTCAGCGCGCGCGACAAGGCCATGCTGGAAGTTCTCTACAGCAGCGGCATCCGCGTGAGCGAACTGGTGGAACTGGATATGGCCGACCTGGACCTGCAAGAGGGCGTATTGCGGGTGCGCGGCAAGGGACGCAAGGACCGCCTGACTCCCATCGGCAGCCAGGCCATCAAGGCCCTTCAGCGATATTTCGAGCTGCGGTCGGTGGATTCACGTTGTCAGGGTCCGGATTCGCATCGCGTGTTCCTCAACAAACACGGGGAATCTCTTTCGACCCGTTCGGTGCGGCGGAAGCTGGACAAGTATCTCCTCACGGCGGGGCTGGACCCTGGAATCAGCCCGCACACGCTTCGTCACAGCTTTGCCACGCACCTGCTGAACAACGGCGCCGACCTCCGCAGCGTGCAGGAACTGCTTGGCCACCAGAGCCTGAGCACGACGCAGATTTACACGCACCTGACGACGCAACGGATCAAGGGCGTCTACGACCAAGCCCACCCACGGGCCAAGGACGATTCGATTCCGCATCCCTCCTCCGCGGAAAAGGACGCGCCGCCGTTCTATCCGGCCAAGGTGGGGTGAGGGGGAATCGGTCTTAGCCCCGGATGTGCATCCGGGGCTTCGCGCTACCGCTTTTTCCACAGGCCGATTCCCTTGCGCCTGGCTTGAATCTCGGACTTGGCGATCGCGCTGCGGAAGGCGTCGGGCGTGCGGCGGTCGGCCAGCACCAGTCCCTCGCCGGCCAGTTGGGCGCCAAGAAGCTGCCGGTCATCCCCAAACACGTCCGCGAGCAATCGCCCGTCCCCGTCGCGCGTCTGCGTCGATTGCAGATGCAGCGTGAGCTTGCGCCCGGCCAGCAGCGAAGCAATCCGCCGGGCGGAAGCGCGATCCCATTGGGCGTTGAAGGATTTGATCCCCATCACGCTTACGACCGTGACGTCATCCGATGATGCGTCGCGGACGGCGATGTCTTGACCATCGATCGTGCCGACAAACTGGACCTGATGGCCGTCGAATCGAAGCCAATCATCGCCGGAGCGATTTTGCGCCCGCAGATGATCGACGAGGCTGGTAAGCAGCCCGAATCCCGTGAGAATCACGACGGCGAAGCGCCAGCGCCGCCTGCGACGCAGCCGTGAGGCGGCCGTCGTGGCGTCCCATTTGACCGGCGAAACGCCCATGGCGGAAAGAATAGTTTGGGGAGCAAGGGACCGCAATCCCGAGGTCGGAAATTCGAAACTCGAAATTCGAATCAAATTCGAAGGACAAAATTCGAAACGGGCCATTGTTTCGAGTTTCGAATTTCGAATTTGATTCGTCCTTCGAGTTTCGAGTTTCTGGCCTCCATCGCCGATGCGCGGTTGCATTTCTTCCCACGTGGCCCCTACCATGTCGTCCATGAGCGATTCCGCAAATCCGTTGGGTATCAACGATCGCGTCGATGGCTTTCTCGTCCGGCGGATCACGCGCCTGGAGAATCTCCGCAGCACCGCGTACGAGCTTTTTCACGAACCGACGGCCGCGCGCATTCTGCACCTTCACAACGCCGACGCGGAGAATCTCTTTTCCGTGACCTTTCCCACGCCGCCGCCGGATGACACGGGCGTGCCGCATATCCTGGAACACAGCGTTCTGGCCGGATCGCGCCGATATCGCGTCAAAGATCCGTTCTTCGAAATGGTCAAATGCTCCATGGCCACGTTCATCAACGCGATGACGGGCAGCGATTACACGGTCTATCCGGTCGCCAGCAACGTTCGCCGGGATTTTTACAATCTGGCCGAGGTCTATTGGGATGCCGTGTTCCATCCGCTGCTGACGGAAAAGACGTTTCAGCGCGAGGGTCATCACCTGGAATTCGCCGCCAAGGACGACGTCGCCAGCGAATTGATCGTCAAGGGAATCGTCTACAACGAGATGAAGGGCGCCCGCTCCAGCCCCGAGGCGAAGGTGTACGACCTGATCGAGAAGAATCTTTGGCCGGACACGCCGTACGGCAAGGATTCCGGAGGCGATCCGGACAAAATCCCCGATCTGACCTGGAAGGGCCTCCGCGATTTTCACGGCCGATTCTATCATCCGAGCAATGCGTACATCTTTCTCTACGGCGACATTCCCACGTCCGACCATTTGCGGTTCCTCGGTCGGCGATTGGCCGAGTTCCGCAAGACCGACGTTCGTCCCGAGCTTCCGCCTCAGCCGCGGTGGAAGCAGCCCAGGCAACTTGAGGACGTTTATCCCGTCGCTCCCGCCGACCCGACCGATGGCAAGACGTTCATCGTGCTCAACTGGCTGATCGGCTCGGGCATCGACGCCGGGGAACTTTTCGCCTTCAGCGCGCTGGATCGGATTCTTCTGGGCAGTCAATCCGCGCCGCTTCGCAAGGCGCTGGTCGATTCCAAGCTCGGAGAGGACGTCACTCACAGCGGATTCTGGGCAAACGGCGTGGATACGTCGTTTCACGTCGGACTCAAGGGCAGCGAGCCGCAACGAGCGGAGCAGGTCCTGAACGTCGTGCGGGACACGTTGGCCCACGTTGCCGAACACGGCGTATCGAAAGAGCAGTTCGACGCCGCCGTGCAGCAGTTGAAGTACCGATATCTTGAAATCACTCCGTCGTTTCCGCTGCATTTGATGGGCTACGTGATGGGGATGTGGCAACATGGGGCCGATCCCCTGACCTTGCTCCATGCCGAACGGTACATCCGCAAATTGAACGAGGATTTCGCCGCCAAGCCGTCGGTGGTGTTCAGGGATCTGATCCGGAAAAAACTGCTGGACAATCCGCACCGGCTTCTTCTGGTCGTCCGGCCGGACGGGGAGGTTCAGCAGCGCAAGGACGCGGAGTTTGCGGCCAAAATGAGGAAGCTGAAGGATTCGCTTTCGCCGGTCCAACTCCAGGAAATACGCAAAGACCAGGACGAGTTGGATGCGCTTATCAATACGCCGAATTCGCCCGAGGCGATCGCGTCGCTGCCACAGTTGAAAGTCGCCGATCTTCCGCCCAAGCCGCGGCATATCCCAACCAGCGTGGAGAAACTTCCGGGCGGCGGCGTCCTGCTGAACAACGACGTGTTTGCCAACGGCGTGAACTATCTCAACATCAGTTTCGACCTGACAGGTTTGCCCGCGGAGCTTTACCCGTATCTCCCGCTGTACGGCGATTGTGTGCAGAAAATGGGCGCCGCGGGCCAGGACTTCGTCGCCATCGCCCAGCGCGTCTCGGGGTTTACGGGCGGCGTCGGCTTCAGTGCGGGCGTCACCACGGCCGTCGATGATCCCAACAGAATCGTCCGCCATGCGGTCTTGGCCACCAAGTTCCTCGACGAAAACGTTGAGGCGGCCCTGGCCGTTGTGCGCGATCTGGTCTTCGAGCTCGATCCGCGCGACGTTCCCCGCTTGAAGGACGTGCTGCTGCAATCCCGGGCGCATCAGCGGACGCGGCCCACGGGCGACGGCCTGGGCCTGGCCCTGCGTCATGCCGCCCGCGGAGTGAATCTCGATGGGCATCTTCAGGAAATCCTCGGGGGAATTCCGCAGATTTCATTGCTGGAGAAAATCACCGATGCCGCGCCGCAGCCGCTGCTGGAGCGCATCGACGCCATCCGCCGATTCCTGCTCAATCGCAGGAGACTAACGGTCAGCTTCACCGGCTCGCCGGGCGTGGCCACGGTCCTGCGGCGGCGGCTTGGCGAGTGGGCCGCGGCCATGCGCGACGAGGCGATTGCCGAGGCGCCGCTCGATGATTTCGTCCCGACGGCCGTGCCCCCGCGCGAGGGTCTGGCGGCGCCGATGAACGTCGCGTATTGCGCGATGGCCATGCCGTCGGCGCATATTTCGCACCCCGACGGCCCGCGGCTGGCCGTCGCGGCCAGATTGCTGAGCCTTGGATACGTTCTGGAGGAGGTTCGATTCAAAGGCACCGCGTACGGCGGCGGCTGCTCGTACAACGGCGCCGGCCGGCTCTGGACGTTCCATTCCTACCGCGATCCATGGGTCAACCGCACGCTGGACGTTTACGCATCGTCATTGAACCACGTTAAATCGGCCGACTGGTCGCAGGGGGACGTCGATCGGGCGATCATCGGCACGGCCAAGGAAGGCGAGCGCCCGATTCGCCCGACCCAGGCCACGGGCACAGCGCTTTCGCGTTATCTGACCGGCGACACGCCGCAGCTTCGCGAGGCCCGCCATGCCGCCATGCTCGGCGTGACCCTGGCGGACGTGCGGCGCGTGCTCATCGAGCAGTTCGAGCGCAACGCAAAGAGCGCGGCCGTCTGCGTCGTCTCCAGCCGGCAGAAACTGGAAGAGGCCAACGCCCAGCGGCCGGAGCAGGCAATGGAAATCCAGGATATTCTCAAATGAACTGCTCAATCAGAGGATGCCCCGGAGAATATGAGCGTACGCAGGTGACGCACACCGTTCGTCATCGCGGTCGTATCATCGTGATTGACCACGTTCCCGCCGAGGTCTGCGGCGTCTGTGGCGACGTGCTTCTCGAACCCGAGACGCTCCGGCGGATCGAACGCCTTCTGGCCGATCTTCCCGAGCCGAACGAATCCGCGCCGCTTTACGAATTTGCTCTTTCCGCAAGCTCATCCACTTAAGGAGAGCCGTCCATGCGACTTGGTTATGAGCCGCAATGGAGCGTGACTTGCGAAATTCGCCAAGCCCGCCGACTGAAGTCGGCAGGCCGCTTCCAAATCCACGCAGGTGCTGATCTCGTTCGTCGGTCGCGCCGCGTGAAAAATGAGCGGTGAGCGGTTAGTGTTTGGCGGTTAGAAAGGGCGACTCGAATCGCTCATCACTATGGCCGACCAATCCATCGGAATCTGCTTGCTGGGGTGCGGGACCATCGGCACGGGCGTGGTTCGCATCATTCACGAACAGCACGATCTCATCGCCAATCGCACGGGGCTGAATCTGGAGCTGCGCCACGTTGTCGATCGCGATCCGGCCAGGGCGCCGACGTTTGCAAGAGTTCCCTTTCATGCCGATGCCGAGCGGGCGATCGACGATCCGAAGACGAACATCGTCATCGAGTTGATCGGCGGGACGGACGTGGCGGGCAAATTCATCGAGCGAGCCTTGCGCCTCGGAAAACCCGTGGTCACGGCGAACAAGAGCCTGCTGGCAGCCAGGGGATCGGAATTATTCGCGCTGGCGCGGAATCACAATGCGTGCATTGGTTTTGAAGCAAGCTGCGGCGGCGGCATCCCCATTATCGCCGCACTCACCCGCGACCTGGTCGCCAACCGCATCGACGCGTTGATCGGCATCGTCAACGGGACGTGCAATTTCATCCTTACGCAGATGACCCGCAACGGCTGGGAGTACGACCAGGCGCTGGCCGAGGCGCAAAAGCTCGGATTTGCCGAGGCGAATCCGGCCATGGACGTCTCCGGCCGCGACGCGGCCCAAAAACTTTCCATCCTGGCGGGCTTGGCCTTCAACGTTCAGATCAACGAGAGCGACGTCTATCTGGAGGGAATCGACAAGCTCCAGGATGCCGATATCAAATTCGCCCGGGAATTGGGGTATGTCATCAAGCTGCTGGCCATCGCCCGGCGGCACGGATCGAAGGTTTCGCTTCGCGTGCATCCGACGCTGATCAAACGGGACGATTTGCTGGCGGACGTGAGCGGGAGTTTTAACGCGATCAGCGTTTACGGGCACGCATTGGGCCACGGCTTGTTCTACGGGCGCGGGGCGGGGCAGATGCCGACGGCCAGCGCGGTCGTCGCCGACGTGGTGAACGTCGCGTTGGGCGTGACGCCGCTGGCGTTTTCGCAAATGAGAATCTTCCCCGATCAGACTTCGCCGGCCGACGTGCTGGCGACCGATGAAGTGACGGGAAGATATTACCTGCGGCTGATGGCCCGCGACGAGCCGGGGGTGTTGGCCCAGGTGACGCGGATTCTCGGCGAAAAACGGATAAGCCTTTCGGCCGTGCTGCAACACGAGGCGAACGACGGCAACATTGTTCCGGTGGTCATCACCACCCACATGGCGCGGGAAGGCTCGGTGCAGGCGGCATTGAAGGAAATCGACAAGCTGTCGGCCATTCATCCGCCGGCGGTTTGTTTGCGGATACTGAATCAGCCGGAGGAGTTTGGGAGTCAATAGATGGGGCTTGGCCTGGCCTTGAGTCGCAAGTGGCCATACCAGTGCTACTTCGCCGTCCAATCAGCTATAATGCTGTGAGGATAAATATGGCAGCAGCGCGACGAATTACAACGAAGGTATTGCCTGGCGGTCGAGTTGAAGTGGATTTGCCGGGGCTGACGGCCGGACAATCCGTCGATGTTATGGTCATTCCGCATGCCTCGAAGGACCAATGCAGGCAGTTTTTAGAGTTGCTTCGGTCGCGGCCAAATCGCAGTCAGGCGGACTGGGATAAATTTGAAAAGGATTTCCAGGCGGAACGGGAAGCGTGGGATCGTTGAATCTTCCAAGGTCCGGCCGGATTTACCTCGATGCTTCGGCGTTGATCTACAGCATTGAGCGGCACCCCATCTTCGGCGTTTTGCTTGACCCTTTGTGGGAAGCCGTAGTGAACGGCGGGGTCGAATTAATCACTTGCGAATTGACAATGCTTGAATGTCTGGTGGCTCCACTTCGCGCTAGAGACCAGCGTTCTTTGGAGGTATTCGAGAAGGCCTTTGACGAGTCGGGACTCCAGTTGTTGCCGGTAAATCGCGCCGTGTTTCGCCTGGCGGCTGAGTTGAGGGCGACTCACTCGTCTCTGCGTACACCGGATGCGGTTCATTTAGCGGCCGCCGAGATTTATGCCGCGCAATGGATCGTGACAAACGATCGGGCAATGAGCGGAAAGGCCGCGGTCCCAACGATTGTCCTTTCCGATTTTGTGACCAGCCCTTGACGAATTCCACATGAAATACGCCATCATCATCCCCGACGGCGCGGCCGATGAGCCGCTGAAGGAACTTGGGGGGAAAACGCCGCTGGAGGCGGCGGACATTCCGAACATGGATCGCATCGCCATGGAGGGCCGGCAGGGGCGCGTCCGAACCATCCCCGAGGGGTTCGAGAGCGGCAGCGACGTCGCGACCATGTGTCTGCTGGGATATGACCCCAAGGTCTATCACACCGGCCGGGCGCCGCTGGAGGCGGCGGCCCAGCGAATTCCGCTCACCGCGACCGATTGGGTGTTCCGCTGTAATCTTGTCACGGTCGTCAACGGGATTATGAAGGATCACTCGGCGGGCGGGATCAGCGATGCCGAGGCAAAACGGCTGATCGGCGACTTGTCCCGGCAATTGAAATTGCCGGGCTTTGAGTTTTTTACCGGCGTGAGTTATCGCAATCTGCTGGTGTATCGCGGGCGGGAGGCGTTTGAGCTGAAAACCAGGCCGCCGCATGAGGTGCCGGAAGAACCGATCGCGGGCAATCTGCCGAAGGGCAAGGGAAGCGAAATCCTGCGGCGGATCATGGAAGAATCGGGAAAACTTTTTGCCGATCACGAGATCAATCGTGCCCGGCGCTTGGCCGGGCGCAATCCGGCGACGCAGGTTTGGCTCTGGGGACAGGGGCATGCCCCGAATATGCCGAAGTTCAGGGAGAAATTCGGCGTCAGCGGCGGCTGCATGATTACGGGGGTCGATCTGTTGCGCGGCTTGGCGGCGCTTTTGGGCTGGGACGTTCATGAAGTGGAGGGCATGACGAGCTTTCACGACACGAATTACGCCGGCCAGGGCAGGGAAACGGCGCGGATGCTGGATAAATACGATCTGGTGTTCAGCCACGTCGAGGCCCCGGACGAGGCCAGCCACCAAGCGGATTGGAAAACCAAAATCGAAGCGATCGAGCACATCGACAAATTCGTGGTCGGCCCGGTGCTGGAAAAGCTCAAGACGTTCAAGGATTGGCGCATCCTGGTCATGCCGGACCATCCGACGAACATCGCGACGCGCAAGCACGGGTATGCGCCGACGCTGTTTGCGATGGCGGGGTCGAACGTGAAGCGGGCTGCGCCGGCGGCCTATAGCGAAAAGAACGCGGCAGCGGGGGGATTGTTCATCGAGCGGGGGCACGAGTTGATGGAGTATTTCCTGCGGGGGGGATCTTCGTAAGATGCGCGCGGGGTGAGTGAAAAAAAGTGGAATTGGAATTCACATATACGCCGGATGACTTTCAGGAGATGCTGAAGGCGAAATGGCCGGAATCCAGCGGAAAAATGCGAACCGGGGGATGGGTTCTACTGGCGCTGGTTATCGTGGTGCTCGTATGGGAGATGCACACCTGGACCGAATATCGCGAATGGAAGATGAACCTTTGGCCTGAACCGGGTGAGAATCTGCCCTTTGAGGTGAGGCTTAGGAATATAGTTTATTCGCCGTTTTCTTTTTTTCTTGTGTTTGTCGTCGCGTTCGTTGGGATTTTCATTCGCAGCCGGTCTCGGCGGGGCATATCGCTTTGGAATCGCAATATTGCCGCGCAGCAATTGCAGAGGATGACTATCGACGAGGAGGGAATCCAATTGGCAAGTCCGCTGGCAGAGACCCGATTTCGCTGGCCAATGGTGGCCTATTGGGCGGAAACCGCGAACCTATTTGTCTTACGGCTGAACACAAAGAGCTTGCTGGTTATTCCGAAGCGAGCGGCTACGGTGAAGCAGTTAGAGCAGTTACGCAAAAGTTTTGGTGAAAGGATCGTCGCACCCGCCAAGGGATTTCCGGTTGTGATGGCGCACGAGGCGCAAGCCGAACGTAAGGCCGATGGACGTGGGCGCGCAGCGGACGAATGATGATTCGATACGAACTAACGCGAAGGGATTTCCCGGAATGTGGAGCGGCGGTGGTCCGCCCGACGGCGACGGCGGGTGCGGCGGCCAATATTGGTACGACGACCGAAGAACCCTCACCCCAGCCCTCTCCCTGAGTACGGGGCGAGGGGGAAGAGTCCGGGCGTTGAGTGTTTTGCGGCCATGTCTATAATTCGCACTCCCGTTTACAAGGCGGAGAAGAAGCGATTAGGGCATGGCATTGATCGTTCAAAAATTCGGCGGCAGCAGCGTCGCCGATGCGGAGAAAATCCACCGGGCGGCCCGACGGGCCATTTCCGCCAAGGAAAAGGGGAACCAGGTCTGCGTGGTCGTCTCGGCGATGGGGGATACCACCGATCATTTGATCGAATTGGCCAGGAAGGTCTGCGAGAATCCGCCCAAGCGCGAGATGGATCAGCTCCTGGCCACCGGGGAACAAGTCACGATCGCGCTGATGGCCATGGCCATCCACGCCGAGGGCCACGAGGCGATCAGCTTCACGGGCGGGCAGATCGGGCTGGTGACCGACAACTCGTTCAGCAAGGCGAGAATCCAATCCATCAATCAGAAGCGGATATTCGATCAGCTATCTGCGGGGAAGATCGTCATCATCGCCGGCTTTCAGGGCGTGACGGCGGAGGGGGATTACACCACGCTGGGCCGAGGCGGAAGCAACGCGACCCTGGTGGCCATCGGCGCGGTGCTCAAGGCCGACGTGTGCGAAAACTACACGGACGTTGACGGCATTTTCACGGCCGACCCGCGGATCGTGAAAAATGCCCGCAAGATCGATCGCATCAGCTACGATGAGATGCTGGAATTGGCCGGCCTGGGCGCAAGCGTCTTGCAAACCCGGGCGGTCGAGTTCGCCAAGAAATACAACGTACCGATCCACGTGCGCAACAGCCAGAACGAGAACGAAGGCACGTGGATCGTCGCGGAGACCCCCCACATGATGGAACACATCGTCGTATCGGGCGCCGCCCTGAAAAAGGAGCTGGTGCGCGTCACGGTCAAGAACGTCCCCGACCACCCGGGCGTCGCCGCCAAAATCTTCGGCGACATCGCCGCCGCCAACATCGTGGTCGACGACATCATCCAGAACGTCATGGACGACAACACGGCCAACATCAGCTTCACGGTCGAGCACGGCGACCTGCACGAAATCAAGCCGGTCGTGGATCGCCTGGTCCGGGAGTTGGGGGGTAAAACAGCCCCCATTTACCAGGACGGCCTGGCCAAGGTCAGCGCCGTCGGGGTTGGCATGAAAGTGCACACCGGCGTCGCCCAGCGGATGTTCAAGGCCCTGGCCGACGGCAAAATCAACATTCAGAACATCACCACCAGCGAGATCAAGATCAGTTGCATCATCAGCAAGGAAGACGCAAATCGGGCACTGCAAATCGTGCATGATGCGTTCAACCTGGGGGCGGGGAAGTAGGGGGGAATTGCCGATTGCCGATTAAAAGAGGGGGCCATTCTTCCAATTGGCAATGGGCAATGGGCAATCGGCAATCTCCGCCTGTCCGATAAGGTTAAAGTTATCAAAGCCAACGTCCCGATAAGTGAACGGGATACGCTCCGGTGCGCAGGCGGTAATCGGACGTCGGGCACCATCACTAGGCCGAGGGAACGGCCTGGATCGGATCCTCAAGACGGCTACCAAGGAAGGTCGCACATGCGGACCATTGCCATCATCAATCAAAAGGGCGGCTGCGGAAAGACAACAACAAGCATCAACCTGGCGGCGTGTCTGGCGCGCCTCGGTCAAAAGACTTTGCTCGTTGACATGGACCCCCAGGGACATTGCGCCATTGGGCTGGCGGTGCCGGAAGAACAGATCGAACGCACCATCTACGAATGCCTGCTGGAAGAGCGCGACGGCAAACCCGTGCGTCTGGCCGACACCATCTGGCAGATCGCGACCGATTTCGATCTGGCGCCGTCGAATCTGAAGCTGGCGGCGTTCGAGCAGACGTTCGCCGGGCGCATGGGCCGCGAAGACCGGCTCAGAAAAGCCATCGAACCTGTCCAACCCAACTACAAGTGGTGCATCATCGATTGCCCGCCCAGCGTCGGGCTGATCACGTTCAACGCGCTTCGCGCCTGCGATGAGGCCATCGTCCCGGTCGAGACCGGCTATTTCAGCCTGCACGGATTGGCCAAGATGATGGAGACCCTGGAACTGCTTCGCGACAAATGCGACAAGGAAATCCTCATCCGCGTACTTCCAACGCTGTACGACACGCGAACCAAGTTGGCCCGCGAGGTTCTCTCGGAGCTTCGCAATAAGTTCCGGGAATACCTGATGGAGAGCACGGTGAATTTCAACACCAAGCTCAAGGAAGCGGCCAGCTTTGGCCAGCCGATCACCGAATACGATCCGGGAAGCCGGGGCTACAAGGATTTCGTGAACCTGGCGCGGGAGCTGATGGGCCACACGCCGGTGGATTTGGAGCCGACGCCGATGGACAAGCTTTCGCGTCCGGCGGAACTGGTTCAGCGTGCCAAGCAGTTGGCGCAGTTGACGAACCTGCAATTCGGGCGCAACGCGATCCCCGCGCCGCCGCCCGCGCCGCTGGAACCGGCGCCGGTCGCCGCTTCAAGCGGTTCGGTGGCGCTGTCGATCTCGCGCGGGCAAGTGCAACTGGGCGGCAGATTGGCCGAGGAACCCGTCGCGCAGGCCGTTGCCGCGCCGATTTCGTTGTCGTCCGCCGAGGAGGAAATCGCCGATTCCGCGCCGCTGATTTATCCCCGGGCCGTTGGGCCCAACGGGAATAAACAAGCTGGCGGAAACGGCAACGGGAACGGAAACGGACACGGGAGTGGAAATGGCAACGGAAATGGCAACGGAAATGGCAACGGCCAATCGCCCAAGACCAACGTTGCGGAGGCGAAGCCTTTCGGGCAGAAAATCGACGATTTCTACGGAGTGAGAAAGGTGGGGGACGAGGTGATCTTCTCGGCCCGGTTTGACAGGGCCAGGAAGGTGCTGATCGCCGGCGACTTCAACAACTGGTCGCCGATGTCCACGCCGATGATCAACCGCGGCCGGTCCGGCGAGTTTTACATGGGTCTGCCGCTGCCGCCGGGACGATACCGCTATCGCTTCGTCGTGGATGGGAAATGGATGACCGATCCGAATAACAAGTACGTTGAGGTGAATCAGTTTGGCGAATTGAACAACGTGATCGAGGTCGATTGACCCTTTGGCGAAACGCGGTGCCCCATGGACCCCAAGCGGCCGCTGAGCGAGATCAGCCATCTATTTCTGAGCGAACTGCGCGCCCGGCAGCCGGCGGGATCGCGGCCGTTGCGCATTGGTCCGCAAAAGCCGGTCGACGTCAGCGTGGATATTTCGCCGGAGGAATTTGCCGCGTCGCCGGAACCCGGTGCAACGGCCCCCGAAGTCGAACCGGCTTCCGCGCCGGCGACTTCGATTCCCCGTTCCCGGGAGATCAGCGCTTCGGTGGTCCTCTGGTCGCATTTGATCGACCACCCGGCCCAAAGCGTGCGGGAATATGCTCGCCACCTTGCGGCCGAAGCGAAACACGTCGGCCTGATCGAAGCCGACGGCGCGGAGTTTGCCCTGACGTGGTTTGAATTGAACGGCGGTTTAGCTGCGTCGCCCGTGGCCATCGACGGCCTGGATGCCCGCAAGTTGTCCGAAACCTTGACCGAATTGGCGGTGGACGTCGATCGCTGGTTGATTTCCCTGCCCCATGCCCGCACCCCCGAGGCCCGGGAAATGCTCCGCACGGCGCCGCATTGGGTGCTGATGACCACCGCCGATCACGAAGGGGTGGTTGCCACTTATCGCGCGCTCAAGGGCCTGTCGGAGTTGGGCCGGCACCGGATCTCGCTGCTGGTTCTGGATGCGCGGGATGATGCCCATGCCGACGCCATCTTCCGCAAGCTCGACGCGGTCAGCCGGCAGTTCCTTCATTGCGGCCTGGAAGCCGGTTCGCCTCTTCGCCCCGTGCAGAACGTCACCGAACATGCCGTGCTGAATTGCCGACAAGCGCCAGATCAATCCGGCCCGGCGCCGGCCGAGCATTGGCAGATCATCCGGCAGTTTTTGACCTCCGCCGTCGCCCCGAAACAACATCACCCCATTCAAGAACCCGAAACCATGAAACTCGATACTCCCCAAGCGCCCAGAATGTCCGTTGTCGATGATTCGATCCCTGAAGTGATCGAGTTGCCCGCTGAAGCAAACGAGCGGTCCATTTTGGATGCGGTGGTGCGTCAGGGGGGCGCCGACGGACGGTGGGTGCTGTGTCCAATTCACCCGCCAATGTGCCCCGAAGCCCTGCTGGCGGTGGGGCGAGATCAACGGCTGATGCTCCTGGCCGTCGCCGGACGCGGATTGGGCCAACTCCTGTCGATTGGCCAAGCGCTGCGCTGGATGGCCGAGAACACGGAACTGATCCGGATGGCCCTTCCGCAACTGGCGATCGACGCCGCCGCCACGCCTTGCGTGCGAGTTTTGGTCGATCACAACGATCTTGCCGCCGACGTTCTCCAACCGCTGCTGCAAAGCGGCACCGTCACGGTGCAGGCGTATCGCAAAGTCAGGTGGGGGACCAAGACGGGGCTGCTGGTGGAAGCGGCGTAATAAGGGGGAGACGGTTTTCCATATCCAACTCGCCATCGCGGCTGGGGCATCGTAGACTAGCGGTATTCCCGGAAGACGAAGCCTTCCGGTTCGGAGGCGAAGCCTTCCTGCACATTGGAGCCGCCATGGATTTTCCAACGCTCATGCGCTTCGCGGCTGGACGCGAAGCGTCGGACATTCATCTTCAAACGGGACTTTCGCCAAAAGTGCGCATCCAGGGCATCCTGCACACGGTGGATCAACCGGCACTGGGCGATGAAGAGATCCGCCAGTTTATCGCGTCGATCGCTCCGCCGCGGATGCGGGACAAGATCGATGACCGGCTGAGGGAGGGGATGGATTTTTCCTACGCCGCGCCGGGGATTTGCCGGTTCCGATGCTCGGGATATCAGGTGCTGGGCAACCCGGGCATCGCCATGCGCCTCATCAAGGGGAAGATTCCCACCATCGGCGAGCTCCATTTGCCCGCCGTCACCAATGATATCGCGATGTCCGGGCGCGGTCTGACGCTGGTCACGGGAACCACCGGATCGGGCAAATCGACCACCCTGGCGGCCATGATCGAACTCATCAACCAGGGCAGGCCGACGAAAATCATCAGCATCGAAGACCCGGTTGAATATCTACATACGCCGAAGAACGCGCTGATCGCTCAATTGGAAGTCGGGATGGATACGCCCAGCTTCGAGCAGGCGCTTCGGCAATCGCTGCGGCAAGACCCCGACGTCGTGCTGGTGGGCGAGCTGCGCGACATGGATACGCTGCGGATCGCCCTGCGCGCGGCGGACACCGGACACCAGGTGTTCTCCACCGTCCACTCGGCCAGCGCGCCACAAACGATCGAACGCATCATCGCCATGTTTCCGCCGGCGGAGCACAAACTGCTGCTTACCCAACTGGCCGGGAACCTGGAGGCGATCATGTCGCAGCGCTTGGTGATTGCGCGCGACGGCACGCGCCGCCCGGCGGTGGAAGTCCTCCGCGGCGGGCCCGTGACCCAGAAATACATCCTCGAAGGCCGGGCACTGGAATTGGGCGATTACATCAAGAGCGCCGGCGGCGGACAGCAGACGTTCGATCAGGATCTGCTCGCGATGTTCCGGCAGGAATTGATCACCCACGGCGAGGCCATTCGCAATGCCACCAATCGCGAGGCGTTGGAAATGTCGGTGCGCGGCATCGGCGCTTCCAAGAGCACGGCCGAACCCAACAACGTAGTTGCGCGGCCGAAGGGGATATCGCCGAGCCGGCCGAGTTAGGCCGCCGAGTTGGACATAAAGGGATCAAGCTGAATTACGGCCGTCAGAACTTCTCCTTTGGGCCGCGGGGTACCGACTTGCTGGCCGGGCGACCTTGAGGGAGGGGAGAAGATGATTTTTGAGTGGGGTACAAAAGCGACATTCGAACCGCATTTCGCGACAATATTATGCACGGCGATTGGTCACACCATAAGCGCTTAGGAGCGCATTTAATAGGGCAGCATTGATTAAACGGATATAAACTTATAACTTAACACATCTTATAACGATCCGAATATTCCGCCGGTTACGGCTGTATCGGTCATGCAGAATTTGCAGGATTTTTTCTTGCAATTTTCGATGACGCTATTTATATTCATTTTAACCGGACTCAGTCATCCATGTATAGGGCATTG
Organism: Tepidisphaeraceae bacterium; assembly: GCA_050010915.1. Lineage (GTDB taxonomy): Bacteria > Planctomycetota > Phycisphaerae > Tepidisphaerales > Tepidisphaeraceae > PALSA-1353. The sequence goes on from JBEKKC010000006.1 coordinate 41,168, forward strand.
GTGACTCAAGTCAGAATACTCAAATCATCGGGAGGCGAGACCATGAAACGTGCAAGTCTTCTCGTATTCGGAGCGGCCGTTCTTGCTGCGACGGGAATTTCTCAAGCCGCGTATCCGTACGGGGATAGCAGCCAGATCAATGGAAGCACGGAGGAGGACGATTACGCCGGAGCGTCGGTTACGCCGGATTCCAACGGCAATCCGCGGGCGCCCCAGGCGTGTGCGCCCACCGCAACGGTCAACTCATTTGAGATGCTGCAAAATGAGTATGGCGTCACCGGCTTGGTCGGCTCTGACCCCTACGACGCGATCAATGAGCTTGCCACTGACATGGAGACGCAAGGCGATCAGTACTACAACCCGGAAAGCCCAGGCTATCACAAGCTCGACAAGAACGGCAACGAAGTCCACACCGGTGGAACGTCGGCGCAGAATCTGGTCAACGGAAAGGTGCAGTACATTCAAGACAATCAAACCGGCGGCCCGGAGATCGAAGTGCATGGACAAGGGATCTTTGGCACTTTTAACGCCGATGGCACTGTAGATGCCGCAGCGAACGGGCCGGGCGTCGTACCCACCGATGAGTACCTTCAGGAGCAGATGGCGGCGGGACAAGACGTCGAGGTGTGGGAGGCATGGGTTGATCCCAATCTTCCAGTGGGTGATGCTGGTGCTCACATTATCACGATTACCGGCATTGACTCGGAAGAGGGGACGATAGACTTCGTCGATCCATGGGGCGGCGTGGACGTTAACGCAACCTTCGATATCGTGAGCACCACCGATTATGGCGTTGCTGGCGATTACATGCGGATCACCTATCCCGGCCCGGATGATGGCGGGGACGATCCAGAGAATCCGGATGATCCCGCGGATGAGAAGTCCGCCGACATCGCGATGATAGTCGCCGAGAGCCCTGTCCCCGAGCCGGCGATGATGAGCATGGCGGTGGTCGGGGCTGGCATGATGATCATGCGTCGCAGACGCCGCGTTGTGACGAACTGACGGCAATCCAAGGATTGACGGCAAACGTCAGTGATAGTGCCGCGAGGGGGCGGCGGCGGGACCGATGCACCGGTGGTGGGGACCGATGCATCGGTCTAGTGCGCTTTAGGGGGCGGGGAAATCCTGCCGACTGAAAGTCGGCAGGCCGCCAGAGGGGTTTTGCGCATTCGGCATTCTCATTTCAACTTGGTAGAATTTGTTGAAGTATGACACAACCACTTCCACCCGGCCAAGGGCCGGTTGATCCGCAAGTGGCGTTTTCGATGCCGCCGGCGCCCGGCATGCCCTTGCCTGGAATGCCGATGCCGGGGATGCCGCCGATGCCCATGCCGATGCCTCCGTTTGCTCCGCCACCGCCGCGCCGCGGCGGGCGGTGGGTTCTGATCCTTGTGCTGCTGCTGGCATTGATCGGGTCCGTGGTCGTCAATCTCGTGCTGATTGGGGTCATGGCGGTTGGGGCGGCGGCGGAGGTTCGCCAGACCGTCATTTCCGGCGAAGGGTCGGACAAGGTGGCCGTCGTGGGCATCGATCAGTTGATCGACGATGAAAGCGCCCAGGCGTTTGAAACGGTCCTCAAAGAGGTGGAGAAAGACTCGGCGGTCAAGGCGCTGGTGGTGGAGATCGACACGCCGGGCGGATCGGCGACCTCGTCGGATGAAATGTACCACCGTCTGGAACAATTCAGGAACAGCAAGCACGTTCCGGTGGTGATCGCGATGCGCGGAATGGCGACCAGCGGCGGATACTACGTCTCGGTCGCCGGGGACTATCTGTATGCCGAGCCGGGGTGTCTCACCGGCAACATCGGAGTTTTGTTTCCCCGGTTCAACGTGAGCCAGATGATCGGCAAGTGGGGCGTATCCGAGACCACGCTGACGGCGACGACGGCGGGGCATTCGTACAAGAATGCCGGGTCGATGTTTCAACCGCCGAATCCGGAGGATGAGAAATATTTGCAGGGATTGGTGGACGGGGTGTTCGCACAATTCAAAGCGGTGGTGCAGGCCGGGCGCAAGGGGAAGCTGGCCGACACGGAAGGGGACGTGTTCAGCGGCAAAGCATTCACGGCGGATGAAGCATTGGCGCGGGGATTGATCGACAAGATCGGTTATCCGAATGAGGCATACGAATATGCCGCCCACCTCGCCGGGCTGACCAGCCGGTCGATCGTTCGATACGCTCCGAACCCGAGTCTGCTGCAAATGCTGACGGCCCGGTCGAACCTTCCGACCGCTCAAACCAAGGCCTCGCCGAACGCGGTGACGATCGACGGCGTGAGCGTTGACACGAGAACCGCCGAAGACCTGTTGTCCGCGCGGCCCTTGCTGCTTTGGCGGGGGAATTGAAATGCGTTTTGCGATGGCGCGCGTCGCGGCGGTGGTGTGCATCATGGCGGCGGGTCTATGCGCCAGGGTGTCGATGGCCGCGACGCCGGGCGAGGTCCAGAACTCCATCGACAAGGCCGTGCGCTACCTTTACTCGCAGCAGAAGGGGGGCAACTGGGAAGGCTCCAAGAAGGCCAGGAAGATCGTTTCTCCGGCGCAGGACCAACCGGGCGGAATGACGGTCACGGCAACCTACGCGCTGCTGTCGGTGGGCGAACGGCGGGACATTATGCCGCTTGCGATGGGGATCCGGTATCTTCAAACCCACGACTTTACCAGCGTCTACACGCTGGGAATGCGTTGCCAGGTCTGGCGGATGCTTTTGCCGGACGAGCGCATGAGAGGGGCGTTGCGCATGGATGGGCTGCTGCTGGCCAAGAGCATTTCTCCCGATACGGGAATGTACGATTCCCGCTTGGACCGCGCAAGCAATCCGCCGGACCACGGCGTCAGCCAGTACGGCGTCCTGGGCGTTTGGGCGTGCGCCCAGGAGGGAATGGAGATACCGACCAGTTTTTGGCATAGCGTTGACAGCGGATGGAGACAGGCCCAGCAGCCGGACGGAAGCTGGAATTATGGGAAGACCCCGACGGACAAAGCTCTGACGCTACCGATGACGGCGGCGGGGCTGGCGACGCTGTTCATCGCGCAGGACGCGCTTTCCACGGGCGTCAGTTCGTCGAGCAAGGGGAACGTCAGCGACCCACAAATCGATAGCGGCCTGGCGTGGCTGGGGGCGCATTTCATGGAGGTTTTTAAGTCGAAGTATCAATACTACACGTTGTACGAATTGGAGGAGTTGGGCGCCGCCAGCGGGCGGAAATATTTCGGGAACACCGATTGGTACGCCCAGGGCGCGGATGACCTGGTGCGCAGCCAGAAGTCGGACGGCTCGTGGAATTCCACGGTGGCGGATACCGCTTGGTCGCTTCTGTTTTTGACGCATGGGCGCGCTCCGGTTGGGATGAACAAACTCGAGTATTTCACGACTGCTGGCGATCAACGGACCGAGGGGAACTGGAACCAGCGCCCGCGCGATCTGGCGAATTTCGGGCGATGGATGGGAAAGCAGGTCGAGCTGGATCGGCTCCTCAACTGGCAGGTGGTGGACCTGAACGCGCCGGCGGCGGACCTTCACGAGGCGTCGATCCTGTACGTCACCGGCGACAAGGCGCTGGGGCTTGGCGAGACGGACAAACAAAAGATCAAGACGTTCATCGAGCAGGGCGGGATGGTCTTGTTCAACGCCGACAACGGCAGCGCCCAGTTCTCGGCATCGGTGAAGCAGTTGGCGGCGGAATTGTTCCCGGGGATCGGGGAGTTCCGCGAGTTACCGATGGATCACTGCATCCTGAAAAAAGAACAATTCCTGGGCTCGGCCTGGACGGACCCGCCGTCGATCCTGGGATTGAGCAACGGGGTGCGCGAGTTGATGATCCTGCTGCCGAAGGCGGACGTCTCGCAGGCTTGGCAGGGGCAGCTCACGAGCTCGAAGGAAACGCTGTTCGAGCTTGGAGCGGATTTGCTCCTGTATGCGTCGGACAAGCAGAACATCCGCGAGAAGGGCGATTCCTACATCGTCGAGCCCAGCGGGCGCATCAAGGCGACCCGCTCGCTCAAGGTCGCGCGCATCCAATACGACGGCATGTGGGACCCGGAGCCCGGCGGCTGGCGCAGGTTGGCGGCCGTCATGCACAACCGCGATCAACTCGATCTCCAGGTCTACCCCATCACCCTCGGCCCCAAATCGGACCTGACCGATTTCAAGGTCGCGCACCTGACCGGCTCGGGGCACGTCAAGCTCAGCACCAGCGACTGGATTCAATTGCATTCGTTCGTGGAAAACGGCGGCACGCTGATCGTGGACGCGGCCGGCGGTTCACAGACGTTCAACGACGACGTGCGCAGCCAGCTTCAATCGACTTTTTTTGACGAGGCCAATCAGATCGATGAGCCGTTGCGGCCCGGTCACGTGCTCTACAGTGAAATCGGAAGCAGGATCGACGAGGTTGGGTATCGGAACTTCGCGCGGCACGTGCTGATGGAGAATTTGAAAACGCCGCGGATTCGTGGGATGAAGATGGAGGGTCGAATCGGGGTTTTTTACAGCGCCGAGGACATCAGCGCGGGCTTGGTGGGTGAGCCGGTGGACGGGATATTGGGCTACGACCCGGATTCGGCGACGTCGCTGATGGAACACATGATTTTGTATGCCGAGAGCGGGGGAAGGCCGACGACGGAGATGAGCGATAGCTCGGCGGCGGGCGGTTAGCAGATTTCCCAAAATACCAAAGCAAAAAAACCCGGGCCAGCGTGTCGCCCGGCCGACCGTCGGCCGGGCGACACTGCCCGTGGGAACCAACCGCGCTCCATAAATTTCGAGTGACTCGCTCAGTCACCCATAACCACCACCATGATGGCTACGACCGGAGTGGAACAAAGCCGATGCCAAACCGAGTTCCCCGCCGCAAAATGTCCTAAGCCATGATTTCATAATGTGATATGAAATTGTACTGTTGGCCTGACCACGGTCGGCTTAGCATTTGTTCATCATTTGCACTCCGCAGGACCGCTAGCCGCGCATTTGATAGGCAGAGGTCAACTGCCCGAGCCGGAGGTTTCGGAGAATCCACCGGCCAAGCTCTCAAGCTCCGCCCGGTTGGCGGCAAAACGGGACTCCTCCGTCCACCCGATCACTTGTACGTAGTGGGTTTTGGTTTTGATAACCGTCAGCGAATAGGCGATCGCCACGCCGGAGTTGGGCAACTGCCCGTGGATTTCGCAGCGCACGGCATCCTGGCCGTTGATCTTGAGCGATTCGCCGTTGGTAAGACGAGGATTGTCCAGACTCATCGCCATGGTAGCGCGCTTGGCGTCGGTGTATTGCTGAAGGGAATCGGTGTAATCTTCCTGCCGCTCGACGATCACCTCGGCGTACTCGCCGCGGGGCTTGTCGATCGCGCCGATCTGCACGTTGGGCAGATGAAAATCGTTCGATTGCCACGAATTGGGCACGACGAGTTGATATTGACCGTCGGCGCTGCGAAGCGTGTTGGTGTCGCCGGAATCGGCCAGCACCCATGGCGCCGTCAGCATCCCCATCGCTATCACCAGGGAAAAGAATCTCCGCATGAGCGCCTCCCATGGTCATCTGCTTCCCCTCCCCTTGTACTCAGGGGGAGGGTCAGGGTGGGGGTTCTTGGGCCAATTCGATGTTCGACCCCCACCCCAGCCCTCCCCCTGGGTACAAGGGGAGGGGGAAATTCTTTGGAGCAAGTAACGCGCACCGGCCAGAGGATACCGCGGTCTGGATTGATTGAAAACGGTTTGCACAACGGCGATCATCGGGAGGGATGGAACATCCGCCGCAGGACATCGGGCGAGTTCGGATACGGCGCCCGTGGCGAGCCGCTTTTCAAATCATATTGCTCGCCGGCGTCGCGGCGGCGGCGCTGGTTTTTGGTTTGCGGATTCGGCGGGCGGCATGGGATTTCAGCGGCGGCGCGCATTTCAAGGGCGATGTCAACAACGCCCTTTACTGGGGACGGGCGTCGGCCGAGTCCGGATTCTTCCAACTCTACGACGCCGTCGCCAACGGGATCATTTCCGAGCCGAACAGAAAGATCGACTATCCGCCGCTACGCCTGGCGATGGCCGCGGCGTGGTGGCGCTGGGCGCATCGGCATTACCCGGATGCAACCCAATGGGTGGACGACTACGATTTCACGGCCCCGATGCTTCGGCTGAATACGCTGGCGGAATTGGCGTCGTGCGTGCTGGTTTTCGTGTTGATCCGGCTGTGGCGGCGGCGGCAAGCCGGCGCTACGCGCCCAACGGCGTTTGCCGGCGCCGGGGCGGCGATGGCGGGGGCGCTGCTCTTCTGGTTTAACCCGGCCATCATCTGGAACGCCCATTGCTGGCCGCAGTGGGACGTCTGGCCCATCCCGTTCTTCCTTGCGGCGGTACTGCTGGCGTCGCTGAACTGGTGGATGGCGGCGGGGATTTGCCTGGCCCTGGGCGCTTCCCTCAAGGGCCAGCTTCTCCTGGGCGCCCCGGTTCTGGTGGTCTGGCCGATCGTTCGTCTTCAATTTGGATCGGCGCTGAAACTGGCGGCGGGGTTCTTCCTGGCAACTTTGCTGATCGCAGTGCCGTGGATGCACCCCAGTGCCGCCGCGTGGACATGGAGCGTGGCCGTCGCCGTGGGAATCGCCTGCGTCCTGCCGATCATGCTGGAGCTGAAGCTGCCTCGCCGCGCCGCATTGGGTTTGGCGGCGGCGGGCATGGCGCTGGCGTGGCCCTGGCACACGGCCGGCGCCGGACCGGTGCTGCGGGCCGCTCCGGTGGGTTTGTTGGGTTTGATCGCATTCTCACGGTGGCTGCCATTTCGGCTGCGCGGCGGCGCGCTGGCGCTGGCGATCGCAACGTTGATCCTGCTCCTCATGCCGCTCTTTGACGCCAGTGCCGCGTGGTTCACCTATGGGTTCGAGTACGGCACGGAGAAATTTGATTTCATGGTGACGGGGAGCGGGACGTACAACGTGCCGAAAATGCTCAGGGTCTATTGCGACTGGCCACACAAGGTGAGCGATCCGGTGACGCTCCCGCTGCTCGGCGAAGTCACGTTCACCACGTTCACGCGAATCGTCTATGGAATATGCCTGGCGTTATGCGGGATCGGCGCCGCCATTCACGACCGCCGGCGCGAAACGCGATTCCTGGCGTCGATGGTGGCGCCGTGGCTGCTGTTTTTCATGATCCTGACGCAGATGCACGGGAGATACTCGATTTGGGCGGCGGGGCTGTCGGCCCTGCTGGCCGGAGTGGGGTCGGGGATGGCGTTGTTGGGCGTGCTCGTCAGCATCGTGAGCCTGTTGGGGATGGTGGAGAATCAACTGTTGTTCTCGCGCGATTGGTCGCCGGACACGTTGGAGCTGCTGCGAAGCTGCGATCCGGGTCTGGGGTGGGTTTTAGTTTTATCCGCGTTGATTTACCTATACGTCGCCGTTATCCCGCTGACGGGCGATTAAACGTGGCGGTTGGCGGAAATGGCTCAATTTTTTCTGGCGTTGCGAGAAATGAAATGGTAGGGTTCCGGCGTCCAGGGAAGGGTTTCACATTGGCGTTTAGTGGGTCCAGACGTATCCGCGCCGGTGGTATCGGCGGCATGAACGTTCGCTTACCTCGGTCATGAGTTCGATTGCGGCAAATTCGCGGGCACACTCCCGCATGGGAATCGACACTCTCGCCGCCGATCCGGCGCGCCGGGACGGACATCGCATGCAATTGGATGGCATCCGCGCGCTGGCGGTCATCGCGGTGATGATCCAGCACTTCGACCCCGGTACGATTCGGTGGATTAAGTTGGGCGACCTCGGCGTGCGCGTTTTCTACGTTCTCAGCGGTTTCCTCATCACGGGCATTCTGCTTCAAGCACGTCAATCGGCGGACACCGATGGGCTTTCAAAATGGCGCGTGCTGAGAAACTTTTACGCCCGCCGATTCCTCCGAATCTTTCCCATTTATTATCTGGTCATACTCGTGACCTGGCTGGCGGGCAACGCCGCGATGCGCCAAACCGTCGGCTGGAATCTGAGCTATCTTTCCAATTTCTATTTCTATCATCGCGGAACCGGAGACTATTCCGTCACCCACTTCTGGTCGCTGGCCGTCGAAGAGCAGTTTTACCTGCTTTGGCCATTGCCGATTCTCTTCCTGCCGCGCAGATGGCTCCCGGGCGCGATTCTCTCGGCAATTTGCATTGCCCCGGTTTTCCGAACGGCTGTCGTGCTGATCGGCGGGAACGACTGGAAGGCCTCGGTGCTCATGCCGGCCTGCCTCGACATGCTCGGCATGGGCGCGCTTGTGGCCTTCCTGAATTTCAAGGGCCGGTACAAACTGAAACGCAGACTTTTGAATGCCGGTCTGTTCGTCGGCCTTGGCATTTACGTGGCCGTGGTGATCGCGAATCATTACACCACAGGCGCGGAAACCGCCGTGGTGTATGGGCTTTCCATCGCGCTCTGGTCGGCCTGGCTCATCGACGGGGCTTACACCGGCTTTGGCGGCACGATGGGAAGAATCCTGAGCTTCAAGCCCGCGGTTTATTTGGGGACGATCAGTTACGGCGTTTATCTCATGCACAATTTCATTCCAATTCTGGTGAACCGCGTGTCGGGGTTCTCGTACGCTCATGAAATTCCGTTCCCGTTGCGGCCGGTGATCATGTTTTCGGTGACGGTGCTGCTGGCGTCGCTGTCGTGGTATGGATTTGAACGGCCGATCAACGGATTGAAGAGATTCTTTCCCTATCACCCGGCCCCGAGCGCGGCGGAATCTTGATTTGGTAAACTGCCGCGGTGGGGGAAGCGGCGTTACAATATCCCCATGCGTTTTCTCATTACCGCCGGGCCGACGCGCGAGCCGATCGATCCGGTGCGCTACATCGGCAACCGCAGCAGCGGCAAGATGGGGGCGGCGCTCGCCGCGGCGGCCCTCAAAGCCGGGCATGAAACAACCGTGATTCTCGGGCCGGTTTCCGTGGCTTTTCCGAAGGCGGCGCGAATCGTCGATGTCGAGACGGCCGCCGAGATGCTGGATGCGGTGTTGCGGGAATTTTCCCGGCACGATCTGCTGGTCATGGCCGCGGCGGTGGCGGATTACCGGCCGGTTGCCGCAAGCGCCGAGAAACTGGCGCGTCAGGGGCCGCGGGCGCTGGAATTGGAATCGACGGTGGACGTCGTCGCGGCGGCGGGGGCGATCAAGCGGCCGGATCAGCGAACCCTCGGATTCAGCCTGGAATCCATCCCCGACCTAGACCGTGTCCGTGGCAAGATGCGGCAAAAAAATCTCGATTTGATCGTTTACAATCCGATCGCGACCATCGCGTCCGATTCCATTCGACCCTCGCTGCTTTACCCGGATGGCCGCCTTGAGGCCATGCCCTACGGCTCCAAAGCCGACTTCGCCGATATGCTCATCCAGAGGGCGGTGGAGTTATTTCGTTAATTCCGGCCATTGCGGAGGTAAAGGCGCTTTGGCGCTGACTGGAGTTTAGTGCGTGGCTCGTCCGATAACAGTAAAGGTGAAACGTCTGCCGGGCGGTGAGGGTCTGCCCCTGCCGACGCGAATGACCGAACAATCCGCGGGCTTCGACGTTTGCGCGGCGGTGGTGGATGCTAGGGTTCTTCAGCCGGGCGACATCGGGCTGATCCCCTGCGGTTTTGCAATGGCGATTCCCAGGGGTTACGAGGCGCAGGTCCGGCCGCGGAGCGGCTTGGCCAGCAAGCATGGAATCACCATGATCAACACGCCGGGGACCATCGATTCCGATTATCGCGGGGAGGTGCAGGTTCCGCTGATCAATCTCGGCAAATCGCCGTTCACGGTGGAGCGGGGGATGCGGATCGCGCAGATGGCGATCCTGCCGGCGCCGGCCGTGAAAATGGTGGAAGTGACGGAGCTTGATGAAACCGCCCGTGGAAAGGGTGGGTTCGGGCATACGGGAGCGGAGGCTCCGCCTTCCGCGCATTGAATCGAGTTTTAACGGATGCTTCAACGTTCGCACATCGTCAGGCCCTTGGTGCTGTTCATCGTAACGGCGGCCTGGCTGTTTTTGTTTTTCGCCGTGGGCAGTTTCCATCCGACCGATTGGCCGAGCCATGCGGTCTATCCTTATCCGCCGATCCAGAACCTCTGCGGGCCGGCGGGGGCGTTCATCGCCTACTGGTGCTTCCTGGCCATCGGGCAGGGGATTTTTCCGCTGATATTTTTCAGCGGGGTGTGTCTGGCGCTGGCGTTTTACCATGCCAAGCTGAGCGATCCCTGGCTGAGAGTCCTGGGGTTGGCGATGATTTCGGCCGCGTTCGCGGCGTTGGTGCATCATTTCATGCCCGGTTCGGTCTCGGGATTCCCGGAAGGGCACGGCGGGGTGATCGGCATCTTCACCGCCGCGTTTCTTCAGTCGCGCTTCCACACCGTCGGAACTCGATTGATTCTGCTGGCGTCCATCCTGATCGGGCTGCTGCTGGCGGCGGACGATCTGGTGCTGCGCGCTCCGGGGTTGGCGGCGCACGCCTGCACTTCGGTCGCTTCGGCCGCGCCGAAGATGAAATTCTCGTTTCCCGGTTTCGGAGCGGTTTTCAAGCGTTTGGCGGCCAAGCCGGTGAAACCGGCGCCTCGAATCAAGAATGACGATGACGACGATGACCAGAAAACGCCAGTAGTGCTGAGCCCGGATAAAGCGGCGCAGTTGCAGGCGTTCGACTTGGAGGACGAGGACGCGCAGCCGGAGGAGGCCCCGAAAGCGCCGCGCGCGGACATCATCGTGAAGTTGCCGAGCATGGTGAAGCCGCGGCAAACCAGCCCGGTTCCGCCGAAGGAACTTGGCGAATATCACCTGCCGCCGTGGGATTGCCTGGCGGACGCGGAATATGGATTTGCCGAAAGCCAGGAAAAATTCGTGCGTGAGAAGGCGGCGATGCTGGAGCAGGCGATGAGGGAATTCAACATCGAGGCGCGGGTGGTGGAGATCGACACGGGGCCGGTGATCACGATGTACGAATTGGAGCTTGCCCCGGGCATCAAGGTTTCGTCGGTCACGGCATTATCGAACGACATCATGCGGGCGCTGCGTGCCGAGAGCGTGCGCATCGTGGCTCCGGTGCCGGGGAAGAATACGGTGGGCATCGAAGCGCCCAACGAGCAGAAAGAGAAAGTGCGCCTGAAGGAACTGATGCAGGCGGCGCCGGATGCGACGCGGAAAATGACGTTGCCGCTGTACCTGGGCAAGGACGCCAGCGGCGAGCCGCTGATCGCGGACTTGACCGCGATGCCGCACCTTCTCATCGCCGGGACCACCGGCTCGGGCAAATCGGTCTGCATCAATTCCATTATCATGTCCATTCTGTATCATCAGCGCCCGGACCTGGTGAAGCTGATCCTGGTGGACCCGAAGGTGGTGGAGATGGCGCCGTTCAAGGACATTCCGCACCTGATGTGCCCGATCATCAACGATTCCGGCCGGGCCACGAACGTATTGGAATGGGCCTGCGAGAAGATGGACGAGCGGTATGAAATCCTGGCCGAGGCAAGCGTGCGGAACATCAAGGGATACAACGCGCTGACCCGGGAGGAATTGGTCGAGCGGTTCAAGCCCTCGTCGCCGGAGGAGGAAGCGAGAATTCCCAAGCAGCTTCCGTACGTCATTATCATCATCGACGAACTGGCGGATTTGATGATGACCAGCGGCAAGGAAGTGGAAGGGTTCATCGTGAGGCTCGCGCAGAAATCGCGGGCGGTGGGGATCCACCTGGTGGTGGCGACGCAGAGGCCGCAGGCCAACGTGGTGACGGGATTGATCAAGAGCAACATGCCGAGCCGGATCGCGTTTCGGGTGGCGAGCAAGATGGACAGCCGGATCGTGCTGGACCAGAACGGCGCGGATTTGCTGCTGGGCCAGGGCGACATGCTGTTTTTGCCGCCCGGGGCAAGCAAGCCGACCCGCGGGCAGGGCACGTACATCGACGACCGGGAGATGAAGGAGAGCGTGAAGGTGGTCAGAGCTTTGGCCGAGGCGCAGTACGAGCCGGAACTGATGCAGATTCGGGCCGGCACAACCGTGGACGAGGAGGCGGCCAAGGACGAGTTGTTCGACGCCGCGGTGCGCGTCGTGCTGGAGACCAAGCGCGGCAGCGTGAGCTTGCTACAGCGGCGGCTGACGATCGGCTACAGCCGGGCCAGCCGATTGGTGGAAGCCATGGCCAGCGCGGGGATCGTCGGATCGTACAAGGGGAGCCAGGCTCGCGAGGCGTTGATTACGGTTGAGGAATGGGATGCGATGCAAGCCGCACGGCAGGCCGATGCGGAGAGCGGGATGACGGTTTGAAACCGCCACCCAAAGAGCTTGATGGAGCGCGACTGGTTTGTTTCGCCGAGGTCTCGGAAACTGTCACACCGACTGGAGCAACAACGCACCGGCGTGCGGGCGAAGTTTTGGGGCCGGCAAAAGCGTTGGCCATTTGTCAGTATGATGGAGAGGCTTCGTTTTATCTTTTCTATTGCGACGAAGATTGGAAAGTTCGCACAGATACGTTTCACATCAGCATTGAGTTTGCCAAGCGCCAGGCGGAGTTTGAGTATCGGGGGATTTCGAGATGTTGGAAGGAACCGGAGAGTTCCGAGGGGTCGGGACCCGTCGGCTAATCTGCGCGGTCTGTTTCCACGGCCTGGCGTAGTTCGGCGAATTTCGCTCGCACGTAGGGATCGAGCTTTGTCTCGAAGTCCTTTCCGAGTTTTAGCGTCCGGATTACCTCCTGGACGTCGGCCAAATCCTTCAATCTGCCCGGATTCGTCATTCCCGACGCAAGTTTAAGCTCGATCAGCTTTTCGAGGCCGAGATAGCTAATTCCGTCGATGTTAATCGCAACGGAGGCCGGATCGGGGAACGCGATGGGTTTGGGCTTGCCGTCGCCGGGGAATTGGCCCGAGATGAGGAATTCGATCCGGACGCCGGTTTGCGTATCGCGAAGGTTTTTGCTGCCTTGGAAAACCGGAACGTATCCCAGGCCGTCCAGTTGACCGCGCGCCTTGGCGTGTCCCTCGGCGGTCAAGAGAATATCCACATCCACCGTCGTTCGGTCATAGCCATGCGCGACCAAAGCCATGCCGCCGGCCACGGCATAAGGAATCCCCATTTCCGCCAATCGTGCGGCGATGGCACGCAACGATCGGTGTACCGGATCCGTGTGCATAAAGAATTTTGCCGCCTCTTGCAGGGCGGAATCGCCGCCGCGCCGCATGGCCGCGTCGAAATCGTTCACATCATCATATTACCGCCGACGAATGGCCAATGACAGGTAAACGATTACAATTCCACACCGTGCAAAGCGTCACCGTCAATCTTCCCAGCGGGAAATACGACATCTTGGTTGAGCCGGGACTGCTGGGGCGCATCGGGGTGGAATTACGGCGGCTGAGCAAATCGGCCAAGGCGGGGATCGTCACGGATTCGCACGTCGCGGGGCTGCATTTGCAGACGCTCGAAAATTCGCTGCGAGGCGCGGGATTTGAGCCGATCTCGGCAACCGTGCCGGCGGGGGAGCAGCATAAAACGATGGCAATGCTGCTGCCGATGTACGACCGATTTCTGTCGGCCAGGATCGAGCGGTCCACGCCGATCGTCGCGCTCGGTGGGGGGGTTGTCGGGGACATGGCGGGGTTCCTGGCGGCCACGATCCTGCGCGGGGTGCCGTTCGTGCAGGCGCCCACGACGCTCCTGGCCATGGTGGACGCCAGCATCGGTGGAAAGACCGGCGTCGATCACGTCGTCGGCAAGAACCTCATCGGCGCGTTTCATCAGCCGATCGCGGTGCTGGCCGATCCCCAGGTCCTGGCGACGTTGCCGGTCGTGGAACTGCAAAATGGATTGGCCGAGTGCATCAAGCACGATCTCATCCGCGACGCGGAGGCATTCGCAACGTTGGATCAGAAGATCGAGCGCGTGTTGAAGCTGGACATGGAGGCGATTGCGGAACTGGTCGGCCACAACGTGGCGATCAAGGCGAAAGTGGTCGAAGCCGATCCGTTCGAGACCGGCGAGCGGGCGCACCTGAATTTCGGCCACACGTTCGGGCACGCGATCGAATCGGTGTCGAATTTTTCCTATTCGCACGGGCAGTCTGTGGCGTTGGGGATGTGCGCCGCGGCGTACGTGTCGCAAAAGCTGGGAAACATCGACGCCGCCGATCACGCACGGATCGTTTCGACGATTCGGAAGGCCGGGTTGCCGACGGGCGGATTGCGGGTCGATGTGACCAAAGTCGTCGAGGCGATGGCGTTTGATAAGAAGGTGAAGGGGGGGAGGATTCGGCTGGTATTGCTGGAGAAAATGGGCAAGGCGATGGTGCGGGAAGACGTGCGGGGGGAGGTGATTCGGGAGGCGGCGGAGTCACTGAGGTGAAAATTCGAAACTCGAAATTCGAAATTCGAATCAAATTCAAAATTCGAAGCACGAAACGGCCTTTGTTTCGAATTTTGAATTTCGAATTTGATTCGTCATTCGAATTTCGAGTTTCGAATTTCTGATTTCGCCCCCTCCTCTCTATCATATCCTCCATGGCTCTGACCCACTGGCTACAACTGGCACTGACCGAGGGCATCGAGCCGATCCTCACAACCCGGCTCATCGAGATCGCGGGAAGCGCACAGGCGGCGTGCGAGGCGGATGGCGCGTTGCTCCGCTCGGTCGAGGGAATTGGGCCGGGGAAATCGCAGGACATTCATAGGGCGCTTCGCGAGGCGGCCGGGCAGGTGGAGGCGGAATTGGAGCGCGCCGGAGTGGCGGGGGTCTCGCTGGTGTGTCTGGACGATGACGCCTATCCGGCGATATTGAAAGGCATTTCCGATCCACCGACGGTGTTGTGGGTGCGCGGGCATTTCGAGGCGCGGGATTTGAATGCGATGGCGATCGTCGGAAGCCGGCGTTGCACGCATTACGGGCGGGAACAGGGCGAGCGGTTCGGGGGCCTGCTGGCACAGGCGGGATTCACCATCGTCAGCGGCGGGGCGAGGGGCGTTGACTCGGCGGCCCATCGTGGGGCACTTGCATTGCCCAGCGGCCGAACGGTGGCGGTGCTGGGTTGCGGAGTGGATATTGCCTATCCGCCGGAGAACCATGCGCTGTTCGATCAGATCGCCGGGCGTGGGGCGGTCATCAGCGAATTCCCGCTGTCGTCGGCGCCGCTGCGCGAGAATTTTCCGCGGCGCAATCGGATCATCAGCGGGCTGTCGCGCGGGGTGCTGGTGGTCGAGGCCGACGTGGCCAGCGGGGCGTTGATTACGGCGAGGCTGGCGTGCGATTCGCACAACCGGCCGGTCTTCGCGATTCCCGGCCGAATCGACCAGTCGATGTCGGCGGGTCCGCACGCGCTGATTCGCGACGGGGCGGTGCTGGTGACGGGGTTGGAGGACATTCTCGACAACCTCGGCCCGTTGCCGCACGAGATCACGATTCCCGCTGCGGAGGCCGCCGCCGATTTGCCGGTTGCCGCCCAGCCGCCGGAGACCCCGGCCGGCGTGGCGCTGGACGCCCGGCAGCAGCGCATCGTGGATGAAATCGGCGCCGAGCCGACGCCGCTGGACACGATTATCGCCCGGACCGACCTGCCGGCCGAGGTGGTGATGCAGGATTTGACCATGCTGACGCTTCGCGGGGTTTTGAAACGCGTCGAAGGGCAGGTCTACGTATGCAATTCCAAGCGGAGATTGGCAAGTTCGGAATGATTGGCAATCGCCGATCGGCCTCTATAATTTCCGGGCATGAAGAGGGACGCTTTGCGGGTGGGGTTGTGCGGGATCGGGCGGGCCGGGTTTAAGATGGTCCGCCGGGATTTGCAGGGGCTGCCGTATGTCAGGGTCGTGGGAGGGTTTGATCTGCTGAAGGAACGGACCCGGCAATTGGCGGAGTTGTGCGGCTCGCGCGAGTACACCAGTTTTGAACAAATGCTGGACGATGACGAGGTGGAGTTGGTGATTGTGGCCACCCGGTCGCACGAGCACGTGCCGATGGGACTGCGGGCGATGAGGGCGGGGAAGGACGTGCTGGTGGAGAAGCCGATGGCACTGGACCTGGCCGGGGCCGACAAATTGATTTCAGCCGCCCGGAAGCTGCGGCGAAAACTGTACGTGCGGCACAACCGGCGATTTGACGCCCCGTTTTTGCACGCGATGGAAATCGTCAAGAGCGGGAAGATCGGGAAACTGTTTGCCGTGCAGCTTCGGCAGGGGGGATACCAGCGGCGAGCGGATTGGCAGACGCTGAGGAGATTTGGGGGAGGGCAATTGCTCAATTGGGGGCCGCACGTCGTCGATTGGGGGATGCAATTCATCGGCGGGAAGGCGACGGAAGTCTGGGCGGATTTGAAGAGGATTGCCGCCGCGGGCGATGCCGAGGATCACGTCAAGCTGCTGATCCGCGGCCGAAGCGGGGTGGTGGTGGACATTGAAATCAGCGGCGCGACCGCGATCGTTCAGCCGCCATGGATATTGATGGGCACGACCGGCACGCTGGTGATCGATGCCCGGGATCGTTGTCATCTGAAATACTTTGATGCGAAGGAACTTGGCCCGGTGAAGGCCAGCGGTGCGACGCCGGTGGGAGGGGGCGGGACGCATTTTTCGGGCTCGGAGGAGATCCGGTGGATGGAGGAGGAGTTTCCGGCCGCGCCGGCAAAGCGGCAGAATTTCTGGGCGGAGCTATATTATTCGATCCGGAAGGGAACGGAATTCCCGATCACGCTGGAGCAGGCCAGGGAAAATATGCGGGTGATAACCCTGGCCAAGAAGGGAACGCGGTTTTAACGCTTGCCCCTGGGAGCAAGCTCCCAGGGCTTTGGAATGCGAAATTGACCTGTTGGCGGATTTTTGGACTAACCTATGCGGGCGTGGCGGTACTAGTATAATTGAGGCTCCGGCGGATGGTTCACCGGATCTTGGAGTGCATCATTATGATACGGCTACTGTGCATTGTGTTGTGCGCGTTTGTTCTGATGGCGGTGATTGGCTGCTCGCAATACGTCGACGGTTATAACTATGCGCCGCGGCCTGTGACGGCGCAGATTCCCGCGACGCAGCCGCAGGACCCGCCGCCGGTGACGGCCATGGCATCGGTCATCGGCGTGCGGTACGACGATCAGCAGGATCAGATTCCGCCGTCGATTGAAATCCGCCTGAACGTGGAGAACACCGGACCCGACACGGTCATTCTCGATCCTGCAAGCATGGAACTCAGCACCGGAACGTTGATAAAGTTTGCCCCGGCGATCGTCCGGCCGCCGATGCCGATCACCATAGGACCGGAACAGGCGGCCGATCTCACGGCTTATTTCCCGTTTCCGGGCGGAACGTCTTATGACAGCACCGACCTGAGCACGCTGCGGCTTCGCTGGCGTTTGCAGATCGGTCAGCGGCTGGCGGGGCAGATGGTCTATTTCAACCGGATTCCGACGGTGTATTACGATTCTTATCCCTATGGGTATTACGGGCCGCCGCCGCCGATCTTTTGGTGGGGTCCACCCGTGGTGATCGTTCATGGGCGATGGAGATAGTGGACGCTATTGGGCGTCGTCGGCCGGCGGCATGGGGAGGACGTTGTCGATGTCCCCGGCGTCGGCGGCGCCCTCGAAATCCATCAGAAAGTGGATGTTTTTCATCTTCTGCTCGCCGATGCGGCGGCGAAGCAGGTTTCGCGCCCGCCGCGCGCCCGTGCGGCGCGAGACGTGGATCAGCACGATGTCGCGATTCTTCAGCCGGTCGATGGCGTCGACGAAACTATCGAGGTGAAGGTGCCGCCCGACCTTGGCCTTGTTCTTGTGGTCGGCGTCGAAGAAGGTGCATTCGGTGATCAGCACCTCGGCGTTTTGCACGTCGGGGTGGTCGAAGACTTCGCCCATGGTGGTGTCGCCCAGGTAGGCCACCAGGGGCACCTCGACGCGGTATTGAATCTCCACGCCGCGCTCTTTCAACGCCACCAGCTCCGGGCTGGTCATGCCGAGATATTCCTGTTTAAGTTTTTCGCGCACGCTGATCAGCGAATATCCCAGGCTGGGGCCGCCATGATGCGTGGCAAAACAGCGGATGGCAAAATCACGGCGGACCTCGTGAACGTCGCCGGGCGACATGCCCACCAGGGTGTACGGGGTCGCCTGGCGTTCGACGTCGCGCCAGCAGCGCAGCACCGCGTCCACCGGTTGCTCCAGTTCCCACGGCAGGAGGATCGTTCCCGGCTTCATCCCCTGAAAGGAACGCTGCGACAGGTAGTAGGGGATTCCCGCCACGTGATCCATGTGCCCGTGCGTGATGCACACGATGTCGCTGGTCAGGGCGAAATAGGGCGATCGCCCGATGTCGAAGCAAACGTTCAACTCCGGCACCTGCACGAGCGTCTCCTCGCCCGCCACGCTATAGCCAATCAAATGAATCTGCCCGAGCGGCAGCTTGGCGAATCGCTGAACGAGGAATGATTTTTCCGCCATGATGGGTACTTCACATGATGGGTGCTTCAACGGCGGAAGGCAAAGCCTCCGCACAGGCGATCAAAACCGGATTTGCCGATCGTTGATCTGATGTTGCTCGAGATAACGCGCCAAAATCGACACGTATCCGATGGAGATCAGCGGTAAGTCCGCCAGCCCCAACGCCTGTCGCGCGGCCGACACGTCCGACGCGCTTTTGCCTTCGATTTCCACGTAGGTCCCAAGATACGGCAACTCATCCAGCGCGACCTCGCAGCCGCAGAACGTCCACGTCTCGCGGCGTTTCTCGAAGGACAGCGTAAGCCGATAGCCAAGATTCTCCAACATCTTCCGCACCGCCTCCGGAGGGTCGGCCGAGAATTCAGTCTCTTCGCGCGTTTTGAATTGCGCCTTTTGCAGGGGACCTTTCATGGTGACGGTGCACCGGCTCTTGCCGTTTTCGTCCACCGCGACGCGAATCCGCAGGCCCTTGTCCGCGGATTGCAGGGAACGATCGGGCGTGTCGAAAAAGCCGTTGGTTTCCAGTTCCTGGCCGGTGCGCGTGGCCCCGGCCGCCTGAAGTTTCCTGCGCACCGCGGCTAAATCCGGGACCTTTATTTTGGCTTCGATCTCCAGGGCCATGGTTGCCGCTCATTTTACGACAAAACTCACCAGCTTTTTATCGACGTAAATCTGCTTGACGAGGTTCTTGCCCGCAAGCCAGGGCTTGACGGCGGCCGCTTCCCTGGCGGCGGAAAGAACCTGTTCCTGCCCGGCATCCGCGGGGACGGATATCGTGCCACGCAGCTTTCCGTTCACCTGGACCGGCAATTCCATCGTCGATTCGACGAGTTTTGCCGGATCGTATTTGGGCCACGGAACGCGCGTCAAACTGGCGTCGTGGCCCAGGCGGCTCCAGATTTCCTCCGCCAGATGCGGCGCGAACGGCGCCAGCATTAGCGTGAAATTCTCCGCCAGGGCCGCCGGCACGCCGGAGCTCAGCCGGCCCATCTCGTTGTTCAGCTTGATCAACTCCGCGATCGCCGTGTTGAAACGTAGCGATTCAATGTCCTCGGCGACCTTCTTGATCGTCCGGTGCATCTGGCGATCCAGATCGTCGGGGACGTTTTGGCGAACGATCCTGGCCGATTTGGTTGCCTCATCGTCGCCGACGAGGTTACGATAGACGCCGCTGAGGAATCGCGACATGCCGACGATGTCGCGCGTGTTCCAGGGTTTTTCGGCTTCCAGCGGCCCCATGTACATCTCGTAAAGCCGGAACGTGTCGGCGCCATAATCGCGCACCACCTCGTCGGGATTGACCACGTTGCCGCGGCTCTTGGACATCTTGTAGGCATGCGCATCAACGCGTATGGCATTATCCGATCGCAGTACGAACCCAAAACCTTTCTTTTCGACTTCCGTTTCGTCAATGGATTTAAGTTCGTACCGCGCGCCATTGATTTCGATCGATCCCTCGGCTTGCGGAATTTCCGAGTCTCCGAAGACCTGTTCCCACGACTGAGGCTTGCCATCCGGCGTTGTGACCATTCGAAATTGCATCGGTCCCAGGATGGTTCCCTGATTGATGAGACGCTTGAACGGCTCGGGCGTCGAGACGTGGCCAAGGTCGAAGAGCACCTTGTGCCAGAAGCGCGAGTAGAGCAAATGCAGCACCGCGTGCTCCGCGCCGCCGACGTACAAATCCACCGGCATCCAATATCGCTCCTTGGCCGGATCGACAAAACGATTGGGATTAGCCGGATCGATGAACCGCAGGTAATACCAGCAGCTTCCGGCCCATTGCGGCATCGTATTGGTTTCCCGCACCGCCGGCCGGCCGTCGAGCTTCACGTTGACCCAATCCTTGGCCTTGCTGAGCGGCGGCGCCATCGTTCCGGTGGGGCGGAAATCGGCCATCTCCGGCAACGTCAGCGGAAGCTCGTTTTCCGGAACCGCCCAGGGATTTCCCTCCCCGTCCAGAATGATTGGAAACGGCTCGCCCCAATATCGCTGCCGGCTGAATATCCAATCCCGCAGCTTGTATTTCACCGAGCGCTTGCCGACGCCCTCGGCCGCCAGGACATGGGTGATCTGTTCCTTGGCCGCTGCCGTGGGCAGGCCGTCGATGGCCAGGCTGTTGACCGAGATTCCATCCTCCTCGAACACCCGCCCGGCGGGGGGCTGGGACCCGTCGGCGGGTTTCACCACCGTCCGGATCGGAAGATTGAACTTCGTGGCGAATTCATAATCCCGCTGATCGTGCGCCGGCACCGCCATGATCGCGCCGGAGCCGTAGCCCATCAGAACGTAATCCGCGATCCAGACGGGAATCTTCTCGTCGTTGACCGGGTTGACGGCGTATGCGCCGGTGAAGACGCCGGTCTTGTCCCTGGTTTGGGCCAATCGGTCGCGCTCGGAACGCGCGGCCACGGCCCGCCGATATTCCGCGACGGCGGGGCGGTTGGCCGGCGACGTGATCCGCTGCACCAGCGGATGCTCCGGCGATAGAACCACGTAGGTCGCGCCATACAGCGTATCCGGCCGGGTCGTGTAGACCGTCAGGGTCAGGTCATCGTCATCGTCTTGCTCCGCGGCGGCGGGGGGGATGGTCGCGGGATCAATTTCAAATTCCACCTCCGCCCCGACGCTCTTGCCGATCCAGTTGCGCTGCATCTCCTTCAGCGATTCTGGCCACGCCAACGTCTCCAGGTCGTCCAGCAGCCGCTCGGCATAGGCGGTGATGCGCAGCACCCATTGCCGCATCGGCTGTTTGACCACGGGAAACCCGCCGACTTCGCTCTTGCCGTCGATGACCTCCTCGTTGGCCAGCACGGTCCCCAACTCCGGGCACCAGTTGACCGGAATCTCATCCATGTACGCCAGGCGCAGGCTGTCGATCACCTCGCGCTGCTCGGACTCGTCGAGTTCGCGCCAGACGCGCTCGATGCGCACCTCGCCGGAAATGGCCTCCAGCCCCTCCGCCGCCGCGTTCAGATGAATCGTCCCATCCGGCGCGACCACGAAGTTCTCATTTTCCAAACCATTGATGAGGTGGGAGATCGGCCGAGCCTTGTTCTGGACGGGATCGAAATAGCTGTTGAAAAGCTGGAGGAAAATCCATTGCGTCCAGCGGTAATAGGCCGGGTCGGTGGTGTCGATTTCGCGGTCCCAGTCGTAGCTCAGGCCGAGCATCTGAATCTGGCGGCGGAAGTTGGCGATGTTCTGCTCGGTGGTGGCTCGCGGATGGACGTTCTGTTTGATCGCATATTGCTCGGCCGGCAGGCCGAAGGCGTCCCATCCCATGGGATGCAGGACGTTGTAGCCTTTCATTCGCAGGTAGCGGCTGACGATGTCCGTGGCCGTGTAGCCCTCGGGATGACCGACGTGAAGCCCGGCGCCGCTGGGATAGGGGAACATATCCAGAACGTAGGCCTTGGGCATCTTCCCGGCCTGTGCCGGCTCCAGCGTGCGAAATGAGCCGTTTTTCAGCCAATATTGCTGCCATTTCTTCTCAATGGCGGTAAAGTTGTAAGCCATGGCGGACAATATAACCGCAAGTACGGGAGGTGTAACAGGTTGAGTTAGGCAATCTTGCTTCCTTTCCCATTTTCTTTCAATTCCCCAGCCCAACGCTCCGATAACTTAATTGAGTAGCCAGATCGCCTGAAAGTACCAACGGAGGTAGCATCACATGTTGACCCTTGCGCAACCCATGGCCGTCAACGAGGCTGGCCTCGATAATGGAGCGGAAGGCGAAGCCTCCGCAATCGAGCGGCGACGCGGGCTGCGAATCCAACAGACTCGCCCGATCAAGGTCTTCGAGCCTACCGGCTCCCGCTATTTCGGCGGACAAACCCAGGACGTCAGCTCCACCGGCCTTCGCCTCAAGCTTCCATGCTCCATGCCCGTCTGCCCCGGCAAGCTGCTCAACATCCACGTCGGCCTGAGCGAAACCGGCCAGGCACTGGCAAATCGCCGGAATATGATCCCCGCCCGCGTGGTGTGGGTGAATCGACCGCAGCAAACCGACGCAAGGACGCTGTCGATCGGGGTGGAGTTCCTCGCGAGTATCTCGGCGCAACTCGACGCGGCGTGACCGGAAATTCGAAACTCGAATCCCGGCGCGCCGGGACAAATTCGAATGACCAAAATTCGAAATAGGGTTGTTTCTTGCTTCGAATTTCGAATTTGATTCGAATTTCGAGTTTCGAATTTCGGCTCTCCGCGTTACATTTCCCCAATGCCCGAAAAGATCATCCGCGATCCGGTCCATGATGTGATCGCGTTCCGGCTCGAACAGCCGGTCGATGCGATGCTCTTTCGGCTCGTCAACGCCGCCGAATTCCAACGCCTCCGCCGGGTCCGCCAACTCGGCATGGCCTCGCTGGCCTACCCCGGCGCGGACCATTCGCGCTACAGCCACAGCCTCGGCGTCATGGAAATCGCGCGGCAAATGCTCGGCCAACTCAGGCTCTCCAACGCAATCGACGAATCGCTCGCCGCCGCCTGCGCCGCCGCGGCGCTCCTGCACGATCTTGGGCACGGGCCTCTGAGCCACGTCTTCGAACGCATCAGCGGGTTCCATCATGAGAAACAAACCCTGCTCATCATTCAGAACCCGGATAGCGAAGTTCATCGCATCCTTTGCGACCATGACCGCGACTTGCCCGACACCGTCGCCCGGCTGCTGCACGACGGTCCCCGGCGGGATTTTTTCCACGATATCCTTTCCAGCCAACTCGACGCCGATCGCTTAGACTATCTGCTTCGCGACAACCTCATGACCGGAAGCAAGTACGGCGGATTCGATCTGCGCTGGCTTGTTCATACGCTGACGATCGAACCGGCCAGTTCGCGCCTGGCCGTCGCCGCCAAGGGCGTCAGCGCCGTCGAGACATATCTGCAAGCTCGCTATCACATGTACCGCAACGTTTATTTCCACAAAGTCGTCCGCACCGGCGAGGGAATGGTGAAACTCGCCCTCCAGCGCGGCAAGCGTCAAATTGAACAGGGCCGACTTTCCGCTCCCAGCCGACATGATGGAATGCTCAAGGCCCTGGCGGGGGGGCCATCATTTTCGCTCGATGAATTCACCGACCTGGACGATATCGCCCTGATGAACTGGCTGAAGGTCTGGAGCAAATCCGACGATGCCGTGCTACGGCGGCTTTGCGGCGGATTGCTCCATCGCCGGCTCTATAAAACGGTCGATCTCACCGCCCTGGACGATCCCGCCCGGCTGGCCGGGGCTCGGGAATCCGCCGCCCGCGCCGTCGCCGCCGCCGGCGGCGATCCGGATTACGATCTTTTCTACGATGAGCCGAGCGACACGCCGTACGAGATCTACGACGGCCGCAACCCCGCATCCGACATCCCCATCCAGCACCCCGACGGCCGTCTGAGTTCCTTCGCCGCCATTTCCCCGCTGACGACCGCGTTGAGCCGCCAACTGATGTTCCGCCGGCTGCACGTTGCCCCGCAGTACCGCGCAGCCGTGGAATCAGCGGTGAAATCAGACAATTAAAGAAGCGGCTCACGAGCCTGTTTTTCCAATGGATTTCAAACGACCGCCGCGTTCGAAGCCCGCGATTTGAGTCCCCCACCACGTCCCATAATCCATGTTATGTTAAGCTTCATATCGGTGCAGTGCTTAGTGCTGCCAAAACCAAACATATTAATACAATGATCCACAGCATGATTTCTCGCTGGTTAAGTAATTTCGTACAACGGCACATCAAAAAAACTGTTTGGTACTTTCATTTCGTAGCGGCCCTGTGCTTTGCGGGTTGTGCGTTGGAAGAACAAGTAAAAGGACCGGATGCACCAGCATGGTTTATTGCTGGCGTATCGGTGGAGCTTGTTGCTGTTGCAATCGGTCGTGTCTCTGAACAGTTGGACGCGGCAGAAATAAAATCTCTGCGCGATGAAGTTGCCGCTACCAAAAAACTCACCGCGAAGCTCGAACACCAGCAAGCCCCACGATTGCTCCCTCCCGACGCAAAAGAGGCGTTCGCCAAGATGGGGACACAAAAGATGGACATTATTTCCTGCACGGACCTACAGGAAACCTTGGTATTCAAGAGCAACCTTATATCTGTACTTGAATCGGCGGGATGGAAGATTACTCCGCGATCCGCGTCCGGTGTGTCTTGCACAGGCATCAAGGTTACTGCCTTCGACATTGAAAAATCCGATATCGCGGACGGTTTAGTGCGAGAATTCCAATCGCACGGGATTGCGGCTTCCACCGGCTTTCCATTTGCCGTGCCAAAGAGTTTTATTGTCCATGATCCTCCTGATTGGAATGTTGCTACCAATAGAGGCCCGATTACCCTATGGATCGGCGCTAAGCAGTAAAACGACCTTACTTCCGATCCGTCGGTTTTCCCCCGATGATCTTCTCGACCATGGCCAACGCCATTTGGCTGGCGTCCACCCGTGCCGCTCGCTTGGGCTTCGATTTCTTCTTCGCGGCCGGAAAGATAATCACGGCAAAAGTTTGGGGGCCGAAGATTGGCTGCCCGGTGTGGCCTTGGGCATCCTTCCAAAACGGACTACGACCGTCCCGGGTGGAACGCTTGGATCAAATGGAAGCGCCTCAGTAGATAATCCGTTCTTTGCGAGCGCCTTAGCCAACTCCCATGCCACCGGTCCCGTCTGGGTCTTGTCGTCTGATGGGTTAATTAAGACCATTGCATTATCAAAATCAACGGGGTATCCAGCTTGAACGGGCGGAAAAGCAACCAATTTCCACTGAGCGGGCCTGAATATGAAAAGTCCCATGGCGGCTGCCCAAGTAGTCGGATTTGGATCGTCATACGGAACTTGAAGTATGATTGGCTGGCCCGCGTGTCGTTTCAGTTCTACCACCAGATTTCCAATTTGTTCGTTGGAATATGGGGATTTTCCGCTGGCCGCAAAACTCTCAAAGGTCAATTCGGGCTTTCCGCCGACGTGTATAGCAATGACGCTTTTGGGAACCCATGTAGCCTGTTGCTGAGAGACCCCGCACTGCCCAATAGGAATGCTCGACAGCGCAGTTACGGCGTTTTGAATTTGTTTGTTTCCGATATCGGTAGGATTTGTGAGTATTGCCTTCATTCCCCTCAGGATGGGATGTTCGAGTCCTCCAAACTTAATATACGAATCCTCAAACCATCCGCAGTTCTGCAAGGCATGAGACAGACGAACGCTAAAGCCTGTACTCTCTTTATCATCGGGAATCCCGAAGCAAACGAAATGCTGTTGGTATTTGAACGGCAAGAGGACTTCTCGCATCCTGATTCGTTCTTCGTCACTGATCTGCCAAGGATTGGACTTAAATTCCAGTTCGGCGGCGCGCTGGTTGGCAACTGCCGCTCTTTCGTCGGCCTCTGCGGCGCGTTGGTTAGACACTGCGGATCGTTCCTTCGCCTCCTCCGCTTGTCTATTGGCTTCGGCAATTTTGAGGTTAAGTTGAGATGATTCTATGCGCGCGATTCTGTCCTTTTCTTCGTCGATTTGCCTTTGGACGTCCCTCAGCTTGGGATTGTTTCGTAATATAATGAACGCAACAATCAGTCCACCAACGATTCCAATAGCCACAAGCCATTCCACGTACCACGCGGCCAGTTCCGCTCTCCGTAACACCAATTCCATGGCCTGTTTTTGTGATTCAAGGTCTGTAAGCACGGCTGTCACCCTTTTTCGTGACGATGATTACGATCATTACGTCGGTCCCCATCATACCGCGCGTTTCGTGTGTACAGTTATAGGCAATCCGCTCTATTCTCGGCGCTTTTCACCCACACGCGCGTCGCACTTCGACAGGCTCAGCGCGGGCAAGCGAGGCAGCTAAACGGGGAAGGATGTAGCGCGGCATTTTTACTGGCATAGGCATTATCACCGCCATGCGAGCCATCCACGGTTGAATTCCGTTTATCTTTTTGTTCGCGAATGCTACTCTATCCGCATGTGGAGTCGGGTTCTGCCGGGGATTGCGGCCTTCGTTGCCCTTTTGGGTTTCCTGCGGATGCCGTCTCTGGATACGGCAATCCTTGCGTTGCCGGTGCTGATGGTGATCGCAATTCTGCTGGAAGAATTGTGGGAGTGGCTTACCAAATCGGAGATGGATTCGGGGCCGCGGTGCCCGCGGTGCGGTTATGACGTTCGGGCCACTCCCGTTCGCTGCCCGGAGTGCGGACTGATTTTGGATCAAAAGCCCCATGGGCTTATGTCGTCCGAATCAATAATTCTTTGATGAAGGCATATCAGCGTTTTCGTATCACCAGACAGCCCGCCATGATGTCGTGCAGGGCCTGCTTCTGTTCGGTCCAGCCGGCCATCATGTAGCCGATGTAAATCGTGAGTTTCGAAATGATCTTGCCGAAATGACGGCCGGTCGCCCGGCCGAACGTGATCCGTTGGCCGGACAGGTCCGTCACCACGATGCCCAGCGCCATTTTGCCGAGGGAACCCTGATAGCGGGAAGATTCCATCAGGGCGTGGTAGAGCCATTCGGCCACCATTCCCAACGCGGAGCCCATCATGAGCATCTCAAGCACTGCCATGGGAAGTGAATTTGCATGATGTCTCAGAATCGGAAGCTCCAGGCCCATCCCGCTATTGATAAGATATCCAACCATCCACAATGCGATTCCGTCGATTAATGCGGCGGCCAAGCGCATCCAGAATCCCGCGTAAATCGACGGCCCGTAGGGGCCGACGACGGGATTGAAATAGTTCAGCGATGCGCTGGCCGATGGAACTGCCGCGGTCAATTCCGGCATCGTCGCCGCCGGCTGCCAATCGGCCATCCCTTCGCGCCAGACCAGATCGCCCGGGTGGACATGACCGCCTTGGAGCATGGAGAGCAGTGCCTCCAGCGTCACCGGGCCAACTTGCCGGCCGTTTTGGGCGTAGAACCAGTCCATGATTACCGTAAAGATTACCGCGAAGAGGCGAAGGCGCGAAGCTGCGCGAGGAGGATTCGGGTAAATTGATCGTGGCGGCTCATTTTTTTAGGCGTCCACAAAGGAAACGACGGCGAGGGGACCGCCGAAACCGGCGGCCAGGGCTAGGCTGCGGTGGATCGGATGTTGAATGGGGTCGGGCGAAAGACGGAGGTTGGTCGTTGGCAGAGGATGCGTGGATCGGATATTCGGCGGGACGAGGGCGTAGGTGTGGGACATGCAGTTTAGTACGGCCGACGCCAGCCCGGCTGCGCCGAGGCTGTGGCCGAGGGCGCCTTTGTGGGAATACAGGATCGGCCGGGAGGGGCCGGCGATGGTTTCGATTGCCGCCATTTCCACCGGATCGTTCACGATCGTGCCCGTGGCATGCGCGTGGACCAGGTCCAGGCCCGGCCGTGCGATGCGCTGAAGCAAATGGCGCAGCGCCTTGCCGGCCGGATCGCCGCCGGTGAGATGCGTGCCGTCGCCTCCGACGGCCCAGGCGTCGATTCGAACCATGGGCCGCCCTACCGGGTGATCGGAGGATTCCAGACAGACCGCCGCCGCGGCTTCGCTGATGACGAAGCCCTTGCGTTGGCAATCGAACGGCCGGCATCCGTGGCCTTGGGGCGCCAGCACGCCCAATCGCTGGAAGCTGGAGATGAACAGCGGATGCACGGATGCCTCGACGGCGACGACCAGCGCTCGCCGGGCTTCGCCGCATTCGATCGCCATCGCGGCGCGCAGCAGGGCGTGCAGGCCGCTGGAGCAGGCCGACGAGATCGTCAGCCGCGGCCCGCCGGCGAATTGGAATGAACGGGCAAGCTCGAAGTCGATTTCGGATAGGCCAAGGCGAAGCTCCGCTTTGAATTGCATCCACGTTTCGATGGCCCCTTTGCTGGTGCCGACAAAAAGCGCCGAATCCGGTTTTCGGCAATCCGCGTCGGTCCACTCAGCCCGCGTGAGCGCTTCGGCGGCGGCTTGGCGGGCCATGGCGATCGCCCGATCAGGCCCGGAAAATCCCGGCACGCGCGCGTGATCGACAATCGACCGCCCCGCCAGAAGCGCCTGCCACGTTTCGTCGGCCGTCCGGCCCAATACCGAGACCAGCCCGATTCCCGTGATCGCCGGCGCGCACGTCATCAGGGATTCCATTGCCGCTCGAGATCGACGATTTCACATCCGCGCTGAACCTGGCGGAATAGTTTGTAGTAGCCGATCATCGCGTGCTTGGCGATCGGATTGTCCACCACGTCGTCGATGGAATATCCGGTGTGGGCCAGGATGCGGTCCAGCGGACGCTGAACCAGCACCAACTCGATGCCGTTTCCCAACCGGTCACGGAGTTGAACCCTGGGAACTCCCAATGCGCTGAGATTGCTCATGTCACATCTTTAGATACAGATTACCGCGAAGACGCGAAGGACGCGAAGTTGCGCGAAGAAGACATAAGATTTGAATTTCTTCGCGCAACTTCGCGTCCTTCGCGTCTTCGCGGTTTATCTTGTAAGGATTCTATGCGATGTGTCGGGTGGTTTCAGCTTTCGGGACGTTCCAGGGTCGCCGGGGCGGGCGGCGGCTTGGCGCCGGTCAGCGAAGCGAGGATTCGCTCGGCGTGAACGTGGCAGTTTTCGATGAAGACCGCGTATTTTGCCTGCGTGCCGGCGATGGCCGTGCCGGCAACGTAAATGCCGGGGACGTTGGTTTCCATGGTGACCGGATCGAACGCCGGGACCTGCCCCGGCTCCTTCAACTCCACCCCGGCCAGCCGGCACAGCGTCATGTCGGCCTCGTAGCCGATCAACGCCAGCACGAAATCCGCCGAAACGTCGATCGGCGGCCCATCCTCGCGCTCCAGCGCCGCCCCGCCGGGGCGAATTTCCTTGACCGTCGTTTTGAAATACCCCTTGATTTTTCCGGATTGGATCAATCCATTCATCTCCGGCAAGAGCCAATACTTGATGCTTGCGGCGTCGAACTGCGCACGCCGATAACTGATCGAGACGCGAGCTCCGCAATAATGCGAGCGCAGCGCCGCCTCCACGGCCGAATTCCGGCCGCCGACGATCAGAACGTCCTTCTGAAAAAAAGCATGGGGATCGGAGAAATAATGGCTGACGTGCGGCAAGTCCTCGCCGGGCACGTTCAGCCGCCGCGGTTTTGCCGTTCCGCCGGTGGCCAGGACGAGCTTTCTCACGCGATAGGTCCGCTGGCCGTCGGCTGGACGGGTGGTCAGGACAAATTCAGCCCCCGCGCGCTGGACGTTTACGACCGGCTCGTAGGTGTTGATCTTCAGATCGAATTGCAAAACGATCGAGCGGAGATACGCCAGATATTGCTCTTGCGTGCATTTGGTCTGATACGCGGTCTGGAGCGGCACGCCGGCGATGGCGATGCGCTCGTTGGAGCTGAAAAACCGGGTCTGGGGCGCGAACCACGAAATCGTGTAACCGATCTGCCGGGCGTCGAAATGCAGAGAGTCGATCCCCGCCGTTTTCAGGCGGACGGCCAACTCAAGGCCAATCGGCCCCGCTCCGACGATGGCAACTTCGGCTGACGACTTGGGCATCGCTGGATTCTATAGCATATTCTGCAAAGACGGTCATCGTGAAGAAATTTACCGCGAAGCAGCGAAGAAGCGA
>JBEKKC010000007.1:0-66815 GCA_050010915.1 Tepidisphaeraceae bacterium
CCGATGCCGTTGTCGATGACCTCGACGACGTACCATCGGTCGGTGCGGCTTGTTTTCACGACGAGCGATGGCTGGCGAACGTCGGCCAGGGCGTCCAGGGAATTGAGCAGAAGATTCACCAGCACCTGCTGAAGAGCCTGGGGACGGATCAGGACCGCGCCGACGTTGGGGGCCAGATCGGCCTGGATGCCGAGTCGCTTGGCGCGGGAATCGATCCGGACCATCTCGATGGATTGGGCGACGACGTCGTTGAGCGGCAGGCGCTGCTGCTGGCCGTCGGTGGGATGAACCAGCGAACGCATCTGCTGAACGATGGCGTTGATGCGGGCGATCTGCTCGCGCAATTTGGAGATGGCCTCGGCGTTCATCCGTTCCGGCTTGTGCAGCGCAAGCTGGAGCAGCCCGTCCATGTTGGCCAGTGGATTCATCACCTCGTGTGCGACGCCGGCGGCCATCTGGCCGAGGGCGACGATCTTTTCCTGTCGAACCATGGCGCGCTGGTTGAGCCACAATCGCCTGGCCATGGCGCGCATGCGCTTGTTCTGGCGAGCCAGGCGCCGGCGCTGGCGGCGCAGGTCGCGGGTGATGTGGTTGGTCAGGCCGACGGTCATCAGCAGCGTCAGGCAGAAGCCGACAAGAATGAGCGTGTCGGCATGGGTGCTGGGGATTTGCCCGGCCCAGGCGAGCGATCCGGCGAGCAAGCCGATCGCGGCAACCGCGCTGCCGTAGGCCAGCGTCCGCGGCAGAAGCAGGCTGGCGAAAACCATGTGAAAAACGAAGAATCCCAGGATGGGGCTGCGCAGGCCCGAGGTCCAGCCGGTGAGCAGGGCCAGGCAAACCAGATCGAGCAATATTTGAGCGACCGCCAGCCGAAGCAGATAGACTCGTTTGAGTTGCCGCGTCTCCCTCAAGGCCCAGAGCAGCGCGGCGTTATAAGAAAGAATGATAAGGCCCAGGAAGAGCACCTGGGTTGACATGGAATGCCAGCGAAAGACGAAGCGATCCAGGGCGCCGCTGAGGGCGACGGCGGAGCCGGCAATCCACCGCAGGCGAATGAACCAGGCCAGTTCCAATGCCAGAGCGTATTGGCGGTCGGCCGGTTTGGTCATAGATGGGACTCTGCCGCGTTTCGGACCGGACTCGCCTCTTCCCCCGCATCGAACGCTTGGGCCGATCGATGCAGATCGAGCATTTTCACCCCGGCCGTATAGTCCGTCAAGACAATCCGCCGGGCGTGGCGCAGCTCCTCGACGACCCTCGTCATGCGGCCCAGGCTCTGGCGAATCTGCTTGAGATGGCCTTCCAGCTCGCCGCCGCATTCGGCCCGCTTGCTGGCCAGCGACAATTGTAGTTCGATGATGTTGATCACGTTGTTCAACTCATGGTTCATCGTCAGGGCCACCTGGCCGAGGACCTCCATCCGGCGGCGCTCGGCGGCCTCGAGCTCTTCGGCCATGTGATTGTACGCCTGCGCCAGTTGGCCGAATTCGTCGTTGCTATCCAGTTGAACCCGAACGTCGAAGTTTTCCTTTCCCAGTTCGCGCGCGGCGGCGACCAGTTTGTCCACGGGGCGAAGAATCATGGCGCCCATCCGCAGCAGGGAAAGGATCGACAGGTTGATCGCCACGATGGACACGATGGTCAACGCAATCAACTGGTCGCGGAACCGGTTGGACAATGCCTGGAAGTCGTCGTGGGCCTGATCGCGGACCAATTCATTGAGGCTGGTCAAATCCCCGTCTATTTCATTGATTGTCCCGATCAAGGCTTCAGCATGTGCCGGGCTCACGTCGGCATGGGGGGCGAAAAGCGCACCGACCTGCTGCTGGACCTGGGGAAACTTGGTATTGATGCGATCGAGCGTCGCGTCGAATCTCGGATGATGAACGATCGGCGACCGCTCGATGATTTGAAGAAGCTGGGCCGCGCTGGACATCGAAGCGGCCATCGGCTGCAACTGGTTCGGGTGGCCCAGGGCCATTTCATGGAGATTGCGCCGTGCATCGCGGAGACCGAACATAAAATCGTTGCCCTGCTCGACCGTCGCCAGGCCGCCTTCACTGATTTGCCCGACTTGGGACAGCGTCCCCTGAAGCAGCACGATGCCGGCGATTGACACCAGCACCAAAAAGCCCACCAGCGGAATGATAATGACTAAAAGGCGGCGTCGAAGCATAGGGGGTTGATCGTTCCTGCTCCTAAGAGCAATGGCGGGCAGCCAATCTCAGAATCGGTGCGACGATCACGCGCCGGGGCGTCGAAACCCACGTTCTTGCGCTGGTCGCACGATCGGCGGCTGTCCAACCGACTAATATACTCTCATGTATCAAAAGCCGCGCCAGGACCGTGAATTCCATCGGCGGCCCGGTTGCTGCTTTGAGAACGATTTCCACACATTTTCCAAGAACTGAGAATTGCCGTCGCCGGGACCGCGATCGTCCGCCGATTCCCTTGGAAAAGCGGGCAAAACCGGCAAAAGGCGCGTGGCACGACGTTTGTGCTATATTCAACTCGTTCAGGCATAAGGAGCGATTGATGTCCACGTCGCTTGAATGTTACCCCGGCTCCCGCAAACAGGCGGCCAGCGCCCCGCCGCCGCTTCGACTTCTGTTCTGGGAAACCACCACCGGGTGCAACCTGGCTTGCATTCACTGCCGCCGACTGGAAGTTTCGCAAGAACTGAGCCGGCTGGACCTCTCGACGGAGCAATCCTTGGCGATGATTCGCTCGTTGCCCGAAACCGGGCGGCCGATCTTGGTGTTTTCCGGCGGGGAACCGCTGAAACGGCCCGACATCTTCGAGTTGGCCGCGGCGGCGACCGCCGTCGGCCTGCCGACGGCCCTGGCGACCAACGGGACTTTGGTGGATGAGGCCGTCGCCGGCAAAATCGTGGCGGCGGGGTTCCACCGGGTCTCCATCAGCTTCGACGGACCGGACGCGCCAACCCATGATCTTTTCCGCGGCCCCGGCGCGTTCGAGAAATCCATCGCCGGATTCAAGGCTCTGCGGAACGCCGGAATGTCGATGCAGATCAACACCACCATCGCCAAGCACAATTACCGCAAACTCGACGAAACCTACCGCCTGGCGCTGGAACTGGGCGCCGATGCGCTGCACGCGTTCATGCTGGTGCCGGTGGGCTGCGGAATGTCGCTGGACCCGAGCGTCATGTTGTCGGCGGAAGAATACGAGCAAACGCTGAACTGGGTGTACGATCGCAGCCTCGAGGGCAAACTTCATCTGAAAGCGACGTGCGCGCCGCACTATTTCCGCATCATGCGGCAGCGCGCCAAGACGGATGGCCGGCCCATGCCGACGCGGCACGGGCACGGCGGCGAGCCGGGCGGGCATCCGGCGGGACATGGCGGTCCCGACATGACCGCCATGACCAAGGGCTGTCTTGCCGGCCAGGCGGTCTGCTTCGTCTCGCACACCGGCGAGGTATTCCCCTGCGGCTATCTGCCGGTCAGTTCAGGCAACGTGAAGGAAACTCCCCTGCCGCACCTCTGGCGCGACAGCGCTATTTTTGCCAACCTGCGAGACGAATCGAACCTGGGCGGCAAGTGCGGATGCTGCGAGTTCAGCAAGGTCTGCATGGGCTGCCGAGCCCGGGCCTTTTCCCACACCGGCGACTACATGGCCGAGGAACCGAATTGCAGTTTTGTCTCCGCACGGGCAAGGGGGAACTGACTTACACGCAAACTCGAAATCCGAAATTCGAATGACGAATCAAATTCGAAACTCGAATTTCGAATTTCAGACTTCGAATTTGATTCGAGTTTCGAATTTCGAATTTCCGCGCAGCGGCTTGGTTCGTCATTCGGATTTCGGATTTCGAGTTTCGGCTTCGGGCGTGTCTTTTTGATCCGCTTCGCCTTCCTGCTTATTGATCTTCAATTCATCCAATTTGCGGTAGAGGCTGGAGACGCCGATGCCGAGGCTGCGCGCGGTTTCAGCCTTGTCGTAATTGTGCCGGCCCAAGCTGTAAAGGATGTGCTGGCGCTCGAAATGCTCCATCGCCGTTTTCAGGTCTTCGCCCACGTCGTCTGAGATTCCCTCGACGGAAAACGGAAGGTCCTCGACGCCGATGTCCCGGCCGTCGGCAAAAATGACGGCCCGCTCGATCACGTTTTCCAATTCGCGAATGTTCCCCCGCCAATGATGGCTCAGCATCGCCCGCATGGCGCCGTTGGTAATGCCGATCATCTTCTTGCTCATTTCCCGCGTGTACTTGATGAGGAAATGATGGACCAACAGCGGAATGTCTTCTTTTCGTTGGCGCAGGGGCGGAAGCTGGAGCTTGACGACGTTGAGCCGGAAAAGCAGGTCTTCGCGGAACTGGCGCTGCTCGACCATTTTCTCCAGGTCCTGATTCGAGGCGGCGATGATGCGCACGTCGATCGGACGCGGGTGCGTGTCGCCGACGGGCACGATGACCTTTTCCTCGATCACCCGCAATAGCGAGCTTTGCACGCCGATGGGCAGCGTCGAGATCTCATCGAGAAACAGCGTGCCGCCGTTGGCGGCCTCGAAATACCCAATCTTGTCGCGGATGGCGCCGGTGAAAGCGCCGCGGCGATACCCGAACAATTCCGATTCGATCAAGGTATCGGTGAGCGCGCCGCAGTTCACGGGCACGAACGGCTGGCCGCGGGTGATGCCGTTGTAATGGATCGCACGGGCGAAAAGCTCCTTGCCGGTGCCGCTCTCGCCGACGATGACCACGTTGCTCTTGACGTCCGACAGACGCTTGGCCATCTCGAACAGTTTTGCGACCGATTGCGAATTGCCGACGAGATTGTGAAAGGTGCTCTGCTCGGCCAGTTGCTCGGTGATGACCCGCTGGGTGCGGGCCATGTCGCCGTATTCCAGGGCGCGCTGGACCTTGAGCAGCATGTCCTCGAACTGCACGGGCTTGAGGAGGTAATCGTAAGCGCCCGATCGCATGGCCGAGACGGCCGTTTCGACCGTCCCGAACGCGGTGGCCACGATCACCGGGGTTTGCGGCGCGACCTGGCGCAGGTGGCCCAGAAGCGTCAGCCCGTCCATCCCCGACATGCGCACGTCGGTGACCACGACGTCCACCGGACGTTCCAGCACGATCGCGTAGGCCGCCTTCCCATCCGCCGCCTGGAGGACTTCGTAGCCTTCCCCGGCCAGCAATTCGGCCAGCGATTCGCGAAGAACCGCTTCGTCTTCAACAATCAGGACGCTCTTGGTCATGCAAAAATGATCCTGCCAGATGCGAGGATTATAGCAGTTTGGGACCCAACGTCATCTCGATTTACAAGGGGAAAATTCGCGCCGAGCGCGATGAGCGGCGCATCCGGCAAGCGCGGTGGGGCCGCAAGTGTCGCCGGCCGCACAAATCGGTTGCCACTATCCGCCGACAACGGATACAGTGTTGGCATGGAATTCGGCAAAGGGCAACGGCCCGCGAGCATCGAGGTAATCGAGGAGGATATGGCGCGGATCATCCGCGCCAAGACGGGGGCCGAGCGCCTGCGTATTGCCAGCGGAATGTACGCCAGTGCCCGAAAGATGCTATTGAGCCACCTGCGCGCCGAACACGCCGAGTGGGATGAGCGGCGCATCCAGCAAGAGGCGGCCCGGAGGCTGTCGCATGGAGCAACTTGATCTTCTGCGATACGTGGCGCGCATCATCGAGGACATGGGCCTGCGCTATTTTGTGACCGGCTCCACCGCGACCATCTTTTACGGCGAGCCGCGATTCACCAACGACATCGACGTGGTTGTCGAGATATCGGAAAAACGGATCGTCGAATTCTGTCGCCGGTTTCCTCAAGACGAGTTTTACGTCAGCGAGGCGGCGGCTCGCGAGGCAGCGATCAAAAAGGGGCAATTCAACATCATTCACCCGGCTTCCGGCCTAAAGGTGGACGTGATTGTGCCGGAACCAAGCCCGTTCAACGAGTCGCGATTTGTGCGAGTCAGGCGTCTGCATGCGGCGGATGATTTTGATGCGTGCTTCGCCTCCCCGGAGGACGCGATCATCAAGAAGATGGACTACTACCGCCAGGGCGGCTCGGAAAAGCATCTTCGGGACATCGCCGGTGTCCTTAAGACCAGCCGAGACCAGATCGACATGGCATATATTGCCCGATGGGCCCAGCAGATGGGCCTTGGCGATCTATGGTCCGCGATCCAGGAACGAATGAACGGGAAGACTTGACCTATTTCGATGGGCCGGTCCAGCCACGTTGATCTCTCCTCCCGCCCACCCCTACTTCTCCGCGTTGACCCGGGCAATCGCAAACCCATCATAACCATTGCTGCCCCGCGCTTCTCTGAGGCGAGAAGCTCGTTCATTCATTATGCTCCTTCAATTGTTGCGGCGGAGGAGCATAGAGCACGCATTTCATGGCACAGACGTGCGCCGGCGGTGAACCCGAATTCATCGCCGGAAATTTGTGCGATGGCATCTCTCACATACACTACGCTGCATGCAAGCTCAACTGATGATGGCGGGCGTGGTTCTTCTTTTGGCTACGACGATTGCCGCCGCCGGTTCCGACGTCGCGGCGCGGCTTGGCACCAACCGGCCGTCCGACGCACTAGACACCGAGTACCTCAATACCTTGGCCAAAGACACGTGGCATTGCGTTGCCGGCATGGCGCATCCGGGGACGGGCATTCCGTTCGACAGCAATGAGCACAATCCCAACACGTCCGTCAGCAACATCGGCATTTACCTGACGTGCATCGTCGTTGCACGCGACATGGGGATCATCACTCCCGTCGAGGCGGAACGCCGGATCGAGCAAACGCTTAACAGCGTCGAGCAGCTGCGCACGTGGCATGGCTTTCAGCAATGTTGGAACGACGCGGCGACGCTTGAGCCTGCATCGAACGACCACACGATTTCGGTTCTAGATACCGGAAACTTCGTCGGCGGCCTGCTGACCGCTGCCCAAGCGTGTCCGAAGTTTTCCGACCGCGTGCACAGGATCACCGATGCGATGCGGTGGCAGGATTTTTACGACAAGCAGACTGGCCTGGTCATCGGCGGATTCAAGACGGACAGCCTCGAGTTTGTCAAGACCTGGCAGTTGAATTCGCTCGGATACGACTCGCAGTTGGCGCAGTTCCTGGCGATCGCAAGCGGTGCGGCGCCGCCGACCATGTGGGACAAGCTGGACCGCTCGACCGACAAGCGCTGCGGCGCGGTTTTCATGAAACCCGCGTGGCAAGGCGGCGGCCTGTTCCTGCAGTACATCGGCGGTCTCTGGCTCGACAACCGCGGCACGTTCCTGGCGCGCTCCGCGAAGAACTACGCCTATTCACAAATCATGTACGCGCGCCAGATCGGCTCCCCGGCCTGGGGCTGGTCCAGTTGCGCGAATCCGAACAATCACGGCTATATGGGTAGTGGCGATCTGAAGGACGAGGTCGTCACCCCGCACGCCGTCGCGCTGGCGATTGAAGATTTCCCCCAGGAAGCGATCAAATGCCTTCGCGCGATCGAGACCACCGGTATCCGTACGCCCGACCAGGGATTCTACGATTCAGTGAACCTCAAGACGGGTGAAAAGTCGGACACGTTCCTCATCCTTGACCAGGGAATGTTGCTGATCTCGCTGGGCAATTACCTGCGCGACGACTGCGTCCGCGGCTACTTCCAAGCCGACCCGCTCGTGAAACGCGGCCGGAAGTTGATCCGCGAATTCAGCGATCAAGCGTACGCCAGCAGCTTGATGAGCGCCCTCCCCGATGCCAACGCGAGCCCCTCGGATACCTTGCCACCCTCGAATTGACTCCTCTGGCAAGCGAACGCAACGGTCCTACTTCTCCGTGTTGACCCGCGCTATCGCAAATCCATCGTATCCTTTGCTGCCCACGGTCTGGATGGCCGTGGCGGTCACGCGCTTCTCGGCGGCCATCATCTCGTTCATTCGCCGGGCGCCCTGGATGTCCGGGGCGGTGCTGGCGGCCTCGATCACCGTGCCGTGGCGGATGACGTTGTCGATAATAATGACGCTGCCGGGGCGCGACAGTTTTAGCGACCAGGTGAAATAATCCGGAAGACTGGGTTTGTCGGCATCGATGAAAATCAGGTCAAACGGGCCGCGGCCCTTGGCGGCGAGCTGCGGCAGGGTATCGATCGCCCGGCCGAGAATGATCTCAACCACGTCGGCCAGACCGGCCCGCGCGATGTTGCCGCGGGCGAGTTCCGCATGTTTGGGGCTGGCTTCCAGCGTGATCAGACGGCCGTCTTTGGACAGCCCGCGAGCGAGCCAGATCGTGCTGTAACCGCCCAATGTGCCGATCTCAAGGACGTTTCTAGCCCCCTGAAGCTGTGCCAGGAGCATGAGCAGCTTGCCCTGGTTGGGGGAAACCTGGATCGGCGGCAGTCCGGCGGCGGCGCTGGCCCGCAGGGCGGCGTCCAGGGCGGGGTCCGGCGGCACAAGCAAATCCGTGATGTAGCGGTCTACCTCGGTCCATCGCTGCTGGGTCATGGATCGTCCTTTATTCCCAGTCTATTCACCCGGTTTGGCCGCGACAAATCGCCCGGCGCGTTGCCGGCGATTCCGTCCTGGCAGCGAATAAACTGACGAAATGGGCACGCCGCCATTTGCTAACGGCGCGGGCGCGCTGTACTTTATTCCCATTCCGGGCAAGTTCCGGAAACCCGATGGAGCGGGCATTTGGATAGGAAAGTGATAACCACTTTCTTAACGGCTCACCGCCAACAGGCTTTGAGTTCCCGTCACTGTCAGAGCGTGTGGAGGCTTCGCCTTCACTGTGGAGGGCTTGCCCTTCACCTTCGATGCGGAGCATCGGTCGGCTCTGCATCTTCAAAGCTCTAACGCTTCA
The DNA here is from genome assembly GCA_050010915.1 of Tepidisphaeraceae bacterium. Classification (GTDB taxonomy): domain Bacteria; phylum Planctomycetota; class Phycisphaerae; order Tepidisphaerales; family Tepidisphaeraceae; genus PALSA-1353. The sequence continues at coordinate 8,836 of JBEKKC010000007.1, forward strand.
TCCGAACGGTCAGGAGACGACAGCGTGATCTTCGATTCGCTCTTGGGCATGTTCAGCATCGACATGGGCATCGACCTGGGGACGTGCAACACGCTGGTCTGCGTCAAGGGCGAAGGCATTGTCCTGAATGAACCCAGCGTCGTCGCCGTCAAGAAGGGAACCAACCGCGTCTTGCAGAACGGCAACGCCGTCGGGCTGGTCGCCAAGGAAATGCTGGGCAAGACTCCCGGCTCGATCACGGCGATCCGCCCGTTGAAGGACGGCGTCATCAGCGATTTCGAGATCACGCAGGCGATGCTGGCGTATTTCATCCGCCGGGTGCATGGCCGCAGGCATTTCATCGGTCCGCGGGTGGTCATCGCGATTCCATCGGGCATCACGGCGGTCGAACGCCGGGCCGTGTACGACAGCGCCGAACGCGCCGGAGCGAGGCGGGTTTACCTGGTGGACGAGCCCATGGCCGCCGCCATCGGCGCGGGCCTGCCCGTCATCGAACCCACCGCCAGCATGATCGTGGACATCGGCGGCGGAACCACCGAAGTCGCCATCATCTCCCTGGCCGACATCAGCGTTTGCGAATCGGTGCGCGTCGCCGGCGATGATTTCGACGAGTCGATCGTCAGCCACATGAAGAAGACGTACAACATGGCCATCGGCGAGCAGATGGCCGAACGGATCAAGATCGAGATCGGCTCGGCGGCGGCGTCGGGCAACGGCGAGCCGACGATGGAAGTCCGCGGCCGCGATCTCATCAGCGGCCTGCCGCGCAAGACCACCGTCACCAGCGAGGAAATCCGCGAAGCGATGCAGGAGCCGATCACGCAGATCATCGAAGCCGTCAAGCGAACGCTCGAGTTGGCCGAGCCGGAACTGGCGGCCGATCTGGTCGAGAACGGCATCACCATGGCGGGCGGATCGTCGCTTCTGCGGGGATTGAACACCGTTCTTTCCAACGCCACCGGTCTGGACGTCAAGCTGGCCGAGGACCCCCTGACCTGCGTGGCGCGGGGCACCAGCGTCTATCTGGAGAATCTGGAACTTTGGAAAGAAACGATGGAATCCGACGCCGACGAGGCGTGATTCACGCCGACGAAGCGTGATTGAATTTCCTTGGGGTCCAAGGCCGTGTCCCGCGTGCAATTCAACCAGGTTTTTTTCGGCTTGATGATGCTGAGCCTTCTGGGCGCGTTTGTCCTTCCGCCGCGCGCCACCGACCTGGGCCGCACGTCGTTTCAGACGCTGCTGATTCCGATTTCGCGCCCCACCTATCGAATCGCCAACGCCATCCGCGGCCATTTCCAATCGCCGCCCTCCGAGGAGACTGGTTCCGCCCGGACCATCGAGCTGGAGAATCTGGGCCTCAAGCAGCAGATTCAGCGCATGAGCGCCCAGATCGAGCAGCTTGAACAACGCGCCGGCGAACGCGCCAGCCTCGGTGGTTTTGAAACCTATTGCACCCGCTTTGAGGTGACCGCCGCCGACAGCGACAACCGCGATGGCCTGGCCATCGCCGGCTCGGGGATCGGGGCGGTTCGCGTCTATCAACCGGTGTTGTCCTCCGGCGTGGTGATCGACCTGATCGGCCAGGTCACCGCCGTCGGCGCCCTCGCCGCCCGCGTGCGGCTCATCACCGACGCCGGATTCACCGTGACCGGGCATTTCAAATCCTATTCCACCGGCGGCGGGTTCGAGGAAAACAAGGTCCTCCCGGCGATCGTGATCGGCCACGGCCAGGGGCAGATGCTCATCGACAATCTCTGGATCGAGAAGGTGCGCGAGGCCCACGTGCAGGTAGGCGATTGGGTGGTCCTCTCCGACGAGACCTGGCCGCGCGCCCTCCAGGGAGTGCGCATCGGGCGCGTGGCGTCCATTCAGCCGCTGCCCAAACAATCGCTCTTCGCCGACATTCGCCTGGCCCCGGAGCAAAATCTCATGCACTTGAACGACGTGTGGGTGATGACGCATCAGCCGTAGGGAACGTATCGCTTCATGCGCTGGCCGAGCTTTTTCATTCTCGCATACGTCGCGCTGGGCCTTCAGGCGGGGTTGGCGCGGGCCGTCGAATGGAACGGCGCCGCGCCCAATTTCTTATTGCTGGCCGTTGTGTTCATCGCCCTCAACGCCCCGCGCGACGCGGCCCTGCTCGCCTGCTTCATGCTCGGCGCCATGCACGACCTGACCTCTCAAGGCACGCTGGGCCTGCTGGCCTTCAGCTATGGCCTGATCGCGACCTTCGTCCTGGGCATCCAGCAGGCGGTGCGCCGCCGGCATCCGGTCACCCATTTCGTGCTCGCGCTGCTGGGTGGAATCGTGACGGCAATCGTTCTGTCCCTGCACGGCTGGCTTCGCCCGCCCGCCGCCGGGTTACATGCGCCGATTCTGCCGCTGTTTTATACGGCAGTTTATTCGGCGGTCCTGGCGCCTGTTCTCCTCGCCATCTTGCAGAAAATGAGTCGAGTGTTTCGGTTCCAGCGGAATGTGCACATTTAGCGGCGAGACGTTTGGCCAAGGCTTTGAGATTGCGGATGCGGGGGGAGTCTGATCGTCTATCTGATGGCTCGAAGGAAGGCAACCGGATCAACGATGCGAAGCGGGCGTGTCCTCTGGCGAAATTGCTTGCAGACCTGAGAATATCCGGCCATCAACGTGAGCAGATCCCGGTCGCTTGTCACCAGGTAATGGGCCCTGGCGGCAACGGCCAAATCAATATACGGCTCGTCATTGGGATCGCGCGGAAGATTCATGACGTGGCGAACGCGCCGAACAAGTGTTGCCCGAAATGTCAGCCGTTGGAGAAACGCGCCTAAGCGTTGCTGCGTCATATTGGGGCTGATCGCCAGAATTTCATCGTACGTCAGCACGCGGCGCAGTTCGCCGAGCGTGAACCGGCTTACGAAAAGCTCGACCCGTCCGGATTCGAACAGACGAAGACACCTTGCCGCCGGGCCATTGTCGAACGCAATGGCTTGGATGAGCAGATTGCAGTCGAAGACGGCCCGTATCCGAATCGGCAATTGGCTCATGGGCGAGTCTTGCGATTCTTGGCTCTGGCAACCCGTTGTGAAGAGGGGCGTTTTTGCCGCGGCCGTCGACGCCTGGCGCGCCGCACCATTGAATCAAGTTGGCTTTCCGTCGTGCGGCTTTTCAGGAAGTCCTGCCGGATGGGGCGAAGAATTTCGTCAAAGGATCTATCCGCCAATAGGTCCTGTTCGATCAGCAGGCGCACGTATTCCGGAGCGGTCTTGCCGACAAGTTTGGCCTTCTGCACCATTGCCTTCAACTGTGTGCGTGGCAGTCCGATATCATGGAGTGAAAGCGCGGTCATCGTGAATAGTATAGGGCTTCCGGGCGCACCGTGCCAAATCCTGGCAGCGGGTCAGTTTGAGACATAATTCAAAATCCGGGCTAAGCGACCTCACGGCGCACGCTATCTGCTGACCACCCCAAGCCCCCTCCAAACTGAATGTCGCTTCGCTTTCGTTCTGGTCGCAGGATCGGTGTAATCGGGTCGATTTTGGAAAGAACTACAATAAAAACTTTCTGATCCGGCAATATGAATTTGAATTCGTCGTGCTCATGCCACTTGAGCGATTCGCGAACATAAAATGCCGAGAATACGCGATAAAAGAATCGTTCATAGTCCTCATCGGGCAGGCGATTCGCGCGGTCAAGCTCGCCGCTAGCATAGAACGGCGTGCTGGAAGGTTTTTCAGCTGCGCGCTCAAATTCACTGTCGGGAATTTCCCACCAAGGATAATCAGATTGGACTATCGAGATGAACGCCTCTACATCTTGAGGGAACAAAGAATATTGCCGGAGCATTGGACCAGTTTATATTCTTGGAGCTCTTCGTCAAACCGTCAATGCCGCCTGGCAAGATCCTCGGGACCTTCAATCGCACATTGCTCTGCCAAATCGAGCAGACGATTCCATTCGACCCCGGGCGTTTCTTGCTTGATCGCCGGTTCGATGGTAACGCGCAATGGCGTGTCAATCGGAATTTCGACTCGTTCATCCGGTTTGATGACTTTTCCGTCGAAATGGCCAGTGAATTGAACCATGGTACGCCTTTCGCGAAGATTTTATCATGCCAAACCGCTCAAACCAAATAGCTCCGGCTATTTTCGCCAGATTGGTAGTTCGATATCATGCCTGCGGCGCAGATAATCCAAATTATCCCAAGGACGGGGCATGTTCGAACGCCGGCTGAAAATCCTCCTGTTTGTCCTGCTCGTTGCTTCGGCGGCGCTGGCGATTCGCGCCGGTCAGATTCAGATCATCCAGCACAATCTGTGGCGCAAGCAGGCGACCGAGATCATGAAACGCGGCGAGTTCATCGAAACCACGCGAGGCTCGATCCTGGACCGCCGCGGCCAGACGCTGGCGTGTGACGCCCCGTGCATCGACGCCTGCGTCGATTATCGCGCCGTTACCGAGGAACCGGACGATCAATACGTGCGCGAGCGTGCCGCGCAGAACCTCAAGGGCCGCCTCGGCAGGCAGTTCAAGGACGTCAAGCGTTTGGACGACCGGGATCGCGCGCTGCTGGATGAGGAATGCGATCGCGCCCGCGGCGACATCGCGGCGATGTGGGGGGAATTGGCGGCCGCCGGAGGCAAAACCCCAGAGCAGATCGACGAAATCCGCCGCGACATCGTCCGCCGCGTCGAGATGCGCAAGCGATACATCTGGTGGTACGGCTACGAGCAGGCCATCCAACGATCCAAGCAGGAAAGCTCCTCAAGCTGGTATCGCCAGTTCCTGAGCGACAGCTCCCCGGATGAATCCACCGCCGATCGGTTCGAAGTGGAAGTCGGCGAGGAAAGCTCGCCGCACGTGATCCTGCACAACGTTGCTCCGGAGATTCAGGCGCGGTTGGCGCGGCAGACGGAGCGTTTTTTCTGCCTCAGCCTCCAGCCCAGCAAATATCGCCAATATCCGTTCGGGCGGGCGGCGTGCAACGTGCTGGGGTATCTGGACACGGCGCGTCCCGAGGAAATCGCCGCCGACGCCGGCCTTTCCGACGCCCAGGTCCAGCAATACTGGACGGACCAAGGCCGCCGCTTCTGGCCGGGGGATTGGTTGGATCGCTACGGCGTCGCGGGGTTCCGCGAGTTGCGCAAGTATTGGCCCAACGATCCGGCCGGCCGCGCGGGCGTCGAATCGCTTTGCGAGAGCACGCTGCGCGGCACGCGCGGAAAGATCGAGCGCGTCGCCGGCACCGACCAGGTGGTCGATCAGATCGACGCGGCGCCGGGCAAAAACGTCTCGCTTTCCATCGACGTTCTTCTCCAGCAGGACATCGAAAACGAATTCGTCAAACCGCGCGTTCACAGGGTCAAAGGCGAGGTGGCCGAGACCCGTTTCAATCAGCACGGCGCGGCGGTGGTGATTCAAGTGGACAGCGGCCAAGTCCTGGCGCTGGTTTCCAATCCCGGTTACGACCCCAAGGATTTGGATGCCCACTATGCCGAGTTGGCCGGCGATGAACTGAATCGGCCCCTGCTCGATCGCGCCACGGAATTGCCCGTGGTGCCGGGATCGACGGTCAAGCCGATCATCGGCAGCGGATCGATTACCGACGGCGTCATGACCGCCACGGAGAAGATTCAGTGCCGCGGCGTGCTGATGATCAACGGCAAGCCGCAGAACTACGGGCATTGCTGGATTTTTTCACAGTGCACGGCCAGGGGCCTTCCCATCAGCCATGGCCCATCCGGGGCCGGCGACGATCACGTCGGGCCGGACGACATGCTGACCGTCTCCGATGGAATCAAGGACAGTTGCAACGTCGTTTTCGAAACGATCGCGCTGCGGATGGGCATGCCCAAGGTGTCGGCATGGTTTGACCGATTCGGGCTGGGCCGCAGAACGGGCATCGGAATCGAGGAAAATCCGGGCATGATCTATCGTCCCAGCGGCGCGATGCCGATCGAAGCCCAGACCCAGACCTGGTCGGCCGGCATCGGCGAAGGACACATCCAGGCGACGCCCATCCAGATGGCCAACGTCGCTGCCACCCTCGCGCGCAACGGGATTTGGATGCGGCCGCGGTTGGTGGCCCAGGAAGACTTCGGGCGATTCAGCATGCGTCCATCCGAGCCTTCCGGACCAGACCGGGTCGATCTGCATCTTTCGCCCGACGCCCTGTCGGCCGTCCAAACCGGCATGCGCGAAGTCTGCACCCCCACCGGCACCGGCTACCAGATCCTTCCGCAATCCATCGAGCGCGGCCCCGACGATCCGCCGGTGGATCAGGACCCGCTTGCGAACGTTCAAATTGCCGGCAAAACCGGCTCGGCGCAAACAGGCGGGTTGATGAGCCTTGTCGAACGCGATCCGACCGGCAAGCCCATCGGCTATCGCCCGGTCCATTTCGGCGATCCGGGCACGCAAGGCTGGTATCTGAGTCCGGACGGCCCCGATCCGGAAAAGCATCTGGCTCACGCGTGGTTCATCGGATACGCCCCGGCCGACCATCCGCAGATCGCATTCTGCGTGATGGTGGAATACGGCGAAGCCGGCGGCCGCGTTGCCGGAGCCATCGCACACGATCTGCTTGTGGACTGCATCAAGCGGGGGTACCTTTCGCAAGTCCCCAGGTAGATGCGGGGCCGGAGCCGCCGTTGACCCATCCGCCGCGAAAGTTCGATCCCGCCGCGCGTCGTCCGCCGACGATCCCCTATGCGGGCGGCTCCGCGCCGATCCCGGCCGCGGCGGTCAACGCCCCGGCCCCCCCGCCGCCGCCACCCAGGCTCGTCACCCCCGCCGCCATTCGCAGGAGTTGGACCGACCCGTTGGTCCGGTTCTGGATTTTGGCCACGGCCGTGCTGCTCGCCATCGGCGGGTGGTTTTTCACCCAGCAATTCATGTCCTCCCGCAGCGAGCAATGGCTCATCGCCCACGGCGAAGCCGTCAACGCCGTTTTGATCGAGGTCAACGGCGATTCACGCACCGGCGCCAAATTTCCACCGGGGTCCCCCTGCACGCTGAAGTTCGATTGGCAAGGCCAGGCCGTCAACGTCCACGGCATGCTGACTTCCAACGATTTTCTCATCAACGGCCAGACCGTCCAACTGCGCGTCGATCCGAATGATCCCACCGATTGGACCGACCGCAAAGAGCCCGAACCCCTGGCCCATAGGCTCATCGCCGGGGCCATCATCATTCCCGCCGCGCTCATCACCGCCCTGGCGGCGGTCTTCCTTCGCCAGCGCGTCCTGCGGGTTTGGCGCGAAGGCCAACCGTTCCTTTTCACGGTCGTGGATACGCGCTATTCCGCCCTGGCGCCGTTGTCGCACACCGTGCGCTGCGTCGTCAGCACCGGCCGCGATTCCACCATCATCACCGTGCATCTGCCCATGAGATCGCCCCGGCCGCAACGCGGCGAAGTGCTTTGGCTGATCCACCCGCAGGGCAAACCCAAGGCCGCGATCGCCGCCCGCGCGTTTGAATAAATTGAACCGCATCTGGCAACAACTCGCCATCGCCGCCAATTGGCCCGTCCTCGCCGCCGTCACCGTGCTCTCCGTGCTCGGCGTCATGAGCATCTGGGTCGATTCCCCCGCCGACGGACCCAAGCAACTCGTCTTCCTCGCCGTCGCCGTCGCCGTCATGGCCGCCATGCAGGCCGTCAACTACCTCATTCTCGGAAGATATGCCTGGCCACTCTATTTTTTCAGCCTGACTCTCATTGCCTACACGCTTCTGGGGAGCTTCGCCGAACTGCATCATCATCCCATTCCCGGCGTGCACGCCATCAAGGGTGCGTGCTGCTGGATATCGTTTCCGGGCGGCGTGAGCTTCGAGCCGTCGGAACTGATGAAAATCTCCTTCATCCTGGTCCTGGCGCGATACCTGCGCTTTCGCGATAATTACCGAACTCTGCACGGCCTGCTGACGCCGTTTCTGCTGGCACTGATTCCCGCCGTGCTCATTCTCAAGCAGCCGGACCTCGGCGTCGCCGCGCTCTTCGTCCCGGTGCTGTTCACACTCCTCTTCGTGGCCGGGGCAAGGGCCAAACATCTCCTGGCCATCGCAGGCTTGGCGCTGGTTCTGATCCCGCTGCTGTGGCTGTGCGGCGACGAGAACATGCCGTTCTTCCGGCGCCTGCCGGCGATCGTCCAACCCTACCAGCGCGCCCGCCTCGTCGGCCTGCTCAGCGATGACCCCAAAACGCTGCGGCAGTCCGGCTTCCAGCAGATCCGCGCCCTCACCGCCATGGGTTCCGGCGGCCCCACCGGCAAAGGACCCGGGGAAATCCCCGTCGGCCAGGGAATCCCCGAAGCCCAGAACGACATGATCTTCGCCATCATCGGCGAGCAATTCGGCCTGGTCGGTTCCATCGCCGTCCTGGCCGCGTACGTCGTGTTCTTCATCGCCGGCATCGAAATCGCCGCCTCCACCCGCGAGCCCTTCGGCCGCCTGGTCGCCATCGGCATCGTCGCCCTCGTCGCCGCCCAGGCCATCCTCAACCTGAGCGTCGTCATGCGCCTGTTTCCCGTCACCGGCGTCACCCTGCCGTTCGTCAGCTACGGCGGCAGCAGCCTGGTCGCCAGCTACATCGCCGCCGGATTTCTCCTGAACATCGGCCAAAACCGCCCCCTGGTGATCGCACGCAATTCGTTTGAGTTTGATTGAACCGTTGAACTGAACTGAAGGGGACACGACCGTTAATATTAAGGGTCGTGTCCACTTCAGTCTAAAAAGAATGCGAATGTTGAGCGAAAATCGCCCTATTTCCCCGTCGCCGCGGATTTGCGGCGCTTGGCGGCGGAGGCCCTTCTTGCCGATCCGTCCAATGCCAGCTTCAGCACCTGGTCGATGTTCTCCACGAAATGAAACTTCAGCGATTTGCGGACCTCTTCGGGAATCTCCACCATGTCGCGCTCGTTGCGCTTCGGCACGATCACCTGCTTGATCCCCGCCCGCTTGGCGGCCAGGGTCTTTTCCTTCAAGCCGCCGATCGGCAGGACCAGGCCGCGCAAAGTGATCTCGCCGGTCATGGCCACGTCGTGGTGGACGGGTTTGTTGAGCATGAGGGACGCCAGGGCGGTGAACATGGCGACGCCGGCGCTGGGGCCGTCCTTGGGGACGGCGCCTTGGGGGACGTGGATGTGAATGTCGCTCTCGGCGACCAGCTTGGGGTCGATCCCAAGGCTTTTTGAGCGCGAGCGGATCAGGCTGTACGCCGCCGTCGCAGATTCCTTCATGATCTCGCCGATCTGGCCGGTGAGGGTGATCTGTCCTTTGCCCGGCATGCGGGTGGCCTCGATGAAGAGGATTTCGCCGCCGGCCGGGGTGTAGGCCATTCCCGTGGCCACACCGGGCACGCTGGTGCGGCTGGCCAGTTCCGGATCGAACTTGCGCGGGCCGAGAATCTGGCTGACTTTCTCGCGCGTGATGACGGCCCGGTCCGTCTTTCCTTCCACGATGGCCGCCGCCAAATTGCGGGCGATGGCGCCGATGTTCCGCTCCAGGCTTCTCACGCCCGCCTCGCGCGTGTAGCCCTCGATGATCCAAAGCAGCGCCTGATCGAGGAATTTGACTTTTTTCGGCGGCACCCCGTTGGCTTCCAATTGCCGGGGGACCAGGAATCGCCGCGCGATGTCCAGCTTGTCGCTGTTGGTGTAGCCGGGGATTTCGATGACTTCCATCCGGTCGCGCAGGGGTCCGGGCACGGGGTCCATGGTGTTGGCGGTGGCGATGAACAGGACGTGGGACAGGTCGAAGGGCACGTCCAGGTAATGGTCCGTGAAGGTGTGGTTCTGCGCGGGGTCGAGGACTTCCAGCAGCGCCGCCGCCGGATCGCCGCGGAAATCCGCTCCCACCTTGTCGATCTCGTCCAGCATCATGACGGGGTTTCGCGTCCCGGCCTTGCGGAGTTCGGCGATAATGCGGCCGGGCATCGAACCGATGTACGTCCGCCGATGCCCGCGTATGTCCGCTTCGTCGCGGACCCCGCCGAGGGCCACTCGGATGAATTTGCGGCCCATGGCCTCGGCGATGCTCTTGCCGAGGGAAGTTTTACCGACGCCCGGCGGCCCGACGAAGCAGAGGATCGCCCCGCCGCCGTCCGGTTTCAGTTTCCGCACCGCCAGGTATTCCAAAATTCTCCGCTTTACTTTTTCCAGGTCGTGATGATCGCGATCGAGGATCTTCCTCGCCTCGGCCAGGTCGATTTTGTCCGTGGTCATCACCGACCAGGGCAATTCGCTGAGAATCTGGAGGTAGGTGCGGATCACGCCGTATTCGGGGCTGGCGCTGGGGATGGAATCGAGGCGATTGAGTTCGCGGTTGGCCTCCTTCATGACGGCTTCGGGAAGCTGGGCCGCCTCCAGGCGCGACCGCAGCGTTTCCATTTCGCTTCCGCCGGCGCCGGAATCGCCTTCGCCCAACTCCTTGCGGATGGCCTTGAGTTGTTCCTGGAGGTAATAGCGGCGCTGGCTCTTGTCGATGTTCTCCTTCACCTGCGACTGAATCTTGTTCTGCAATTCCAGGACGTCGAGCTGCGTCGCCAGGCGGGCCGCGATGATCCGCAGCCGTTTTTCCACGTCCGTCTCGTCGAGCATGCGCTGTTTTTCGCCGATGTCGTCCTTTTCGATGGGCAGATTGGCCGCCAGAAAATCCGCCAGCGCCGAGGCCGTGCCGATGCTGTTCAAAACCTGTGCCGCCTCGTCGGGGGTGTTGGGGGAAAGCTCGATGACGCGGTTGGCCTGCTGGCGGACCGATGCCACCAGCGCATCCAGTTCGGTGCCCGGCAAGGCCACGTCCTCCAGGATTTCGATTCGGCCCATGGCGAACGGCTCGGTTTGCTCGATCCCCAGCAGCCGAAACCGGACCAGCCCGTGAACGATGATCGACTGGTTGCCATCCGGCAATTTGAACAGCTTCAGGATCATGCACGCCGTGCCCACCGTGAACAGATCGCCGTAGCCGGGGTCCTCCACGTCCGCGTTCTTCTGCGTGACCACCCCGATCAGTTTTTCCGCCGGCATCACCTCGTCCAGGAGGTTCTTGCTCTTCTGCCTGCCGACGTTCAGCGGCATCACCGTGCCCGGAAACACCACGATGTTTCGGATCGGCAGGATCGGAATCAGGCTGGGGATGGTGAGCTGCTGCCCGTTTCCAGCGGTGCGAATTACCGTCGCCGTTGGACTCCGCTCGATGACTTGTGATTCAGCCATGTCAATGTTCAGCTATGTCAATGTTCAGCCATGTCAATGTTTCTTCGGCAATACGACCCACAACATTCCATCGCGATACCGGGCGTTGATCTGTTCGTGATGCACGTTCTGCGGCAATTCCACGTCGCGCGCAAACGAGCCGTGATCGATCTCCATCAGGTGCATCCGAACTCGCACGTTGGGGGTTTCAGGCCCGTCGGTCCACATGGGCACGTTGCGGTTGCCCCTGAGCCGCAGCCGGCCGTCAACCACTTCGATCTCGATCTTCTCCTTGTCCACCCCCGCCAGATCGACGCAGACCAGGTATTCCAGGTCCGTCTCGTACAGATTGACGTTCGGCGTCCAATTCTCGCTGGAAAAGAAACTGTAGTACCCCTTGCCCTGAAGCTGCTCGAGCAGCTTGTTGGGCGAGGGAGAAGGGTTCCTGGATGGCTTGTCGGTAAGGCGAATGGCAACCATGACTAGACCTCCGGGATTATTCTATTCACCCGTCACTCAATTTCACCAGACAAAATCGGCGGCTTGCCGGACGATCTCTCTCCGGCGGTGATCTCCAGCCGGATTTTGCCGGCCATCGCGCGCCACCCATCCATTGCGCGCCAGGCCTGGAAAAGATAAACGCTGTCCCCGGCCTTGGCTACGATGGTCGCGATCTTCACCGGATCATCGCCGCCGTGCAGCGCCCACACCTCGTACCCGCTGCCGGAATCCAGCACCGGCAATTGATCGCATAGCAGATATCCCCGCCGCGCCGCCGCGTTCCAGGCGATGACCGCGTTGGCCACGAAAGAGCCTGGCGAACCGGTCAATCGGACCATTCGGGTTTGCGGGTCGGAAAGGAGCTTGCCCAGATCCTCCAGTTGCCCTTCCACCCTGGAATCGGCCGCGGCCAGCAGTTCAGCCTTGTTCCGCTGGCTCGTGGCCGCAACCCGTTCGTATTGCACCGCGCTAGCGGCAAATCCCAGCGCCAAACAGGCGAAAACCAGCAGGCTCGCCCAGCCCGATCTTCTTGGGTGAGCCGGACTTGCCGCTCCCGGTTCCACGTCCGGCCCGTAATACGTTGGATCTATCATACGAGCCGCTCCCGGCAATCCCCGCTTATTCTGCCCTGAATCGGCGATTCTGGGAAGGGGTGCATCCCGGCCGATTTATTTGTCGGCGATCGTCGGATTCGAAGATATGGATCGCGCTGAGGCGCGGTGGCGCGGAGAAGAAAACTCCGCGCCTCTGCGCCTCCGCGCGAGACATCTTCTCTTGTTACTCCGTGCACAAGGGGAAAACAAATGAAGGCAAAAACCCCAACGCGCGATCCGGACATGCTCGGTGTTTTACCCGCACTTCGCCGCGCCGCGCGCCGTGCCAAACGGCTCGCCCAGGAAACGGGAACACCCTTTTGGGTGATGCGAAAAGGCAAAATCGTCAACCTCAATCCATCGCCCAAGCCCGCCCCCAGATGAAACCGGCGCAAAGAACGATCGGCATGAAGCCGAACGTGCGATCGTGGACCCTTTAGTTAATTTGGTCTCAGAAAAGCGTGTTGAAACCGGCGGCCTTGAAATGCCGGTCGTTGGTGAACGCATCGGTGATCCCCAAGCGGCGCATGATGATGAAGGAGATGTGATCGACAATCCCTGGATCGCCGGGCGTGCCCTGTGCGTAAGCGCGCCAGGCATCGTGCCATTCCTCATCGGTCGGCCGGATGAGGCGCCGTGCCTGTTCAAATTGCTGACGAATGGAATCGACGAGAGGCCGATACGGCTTGCGCGAGGCCGCATTACCACATTCCAACAGTACGAATGGCGTCGTGTACGGCACCGCCCGAGACGCCAGCATCTTTTGCCAAGCCTCGTCTGCTGCTTGGTGCCATTGGTCGGCACTATCCCACAAGGCCAGAAGTCCCACCGTGTCAACAAATGCAAACGTCATGGCTGATGCTCGTTGTGACGTTCGGCCAAGTCATGCTGGCCGGAGTTGAACCGTAGACCCATGATCCGGTAGATCTCCTGCATCGCCTTCGCCTCATCTTCCGTAAGCTCAATAGGTTGGAATTCGAGCTTGACGTGGGCTTCCTCGGGGAGATCTACCCGCCCGATGGGCTGAAATGCGCCCTTACGATAAATTGCATTGATCGTCGTCATATCTTCACCTCCACCACCTTGATGGTGTCGTTCCCGAAAATGTCGATCACCTTCACGGCAATCTTATACCGTCCCTTGGCCGGATACGAGTGGGCGGCACCAAGCGTTCCCTGGCCAATTCCGCGGCGTAGGCGATCGCCGCCTGAACGTCTTCGTGTTTTAGCGATGGATAGCTCTTCAAGATCGACGCCTCGCTCTGTTCATCCGCCAAATTATCGCCCACAACCGAGACCATCACCCGTGTTCCTTTGATGCACGCTTTGCCGTGGCACACCATCGGATCGACCGAAATGCGTTCGCGCCAGTTCATCGCCAGTTCTCCTGCAAAGACTTCAAATCAATCATAACCGCAATCCATTTCCCACGCCCGCGGCCAGACGAAACCGGCGGAAAGAACGATCGGCATGAATCCGAATGTGTGATCCTGGACACTTTGGTTAATTCGAATGTGCGATCCTGGACCCTTTAGTTAATTCATACCGAACCAACCGCAGGAAGACCGGGAGTTTGAGCGAAAATTTCAGCGGGAATTGGCTTGCGTATTGCGGGGGGGGTATTCTAATTTCATCAGGCTCATGTAGAGCCTGATTGGCGGGGAGGCCCTGAACCTCTACAGGTGCCCAAATGCGAAGGAACGGATCATGAACTCATGCAGATCATTTCTGTGCATCGCTGCATTGGTGGTTGTGGTTGCCGTTTGCGGAACCATCCTTGTTCACCGGACCAATGGAGCAAGCAGCACCCAACCGGCTGCGACGCAACCCGCCGGGACGTTGGTCATCCGCAAGGCGATCTACGGCGACCTGCCCGACGGTACGACGGTAGACGTGGCCGACAAGGTTCGCGCCATGGTGAAGGACGGCGCGCTGAGTGTCGCGGCGACCGACGGCAACTTCGGGGATCCGTACAACGGGAAGATGAGGCTGACAATCACCAGTGCCGAGGTCAGGGTTCCCAATATCAATCTAGGAGGTGAGGGTGGCGCGGGCGACTTTACTGACAAGGTCAAGCCATTCCAGGATGGCAACTCCCTCCACCTGAAAATAACTGGCGACATGAAGATAACGGTCTATTTCAATTACGGCGATGGCAAGCAGCGCACCGCGCATTCCGGGAGAGACGGATCGGTGGATATCACAGTGCCGACGAAGCTGCGTGTGGACTACACGGCCAACGGCGTGGACGCGAGCAAGACCGTCGATCTGGGCCAAACGTTGAAGATCAACGCAAATGACCCAATCGCAGCGGCTCAGCCGCCTGTGAATGTTGCTGGCACCGTTTGGGCGGGCGAAGACAGCGATGGCGACTTTCTAGAGTTTCACTTCCAGGCGGATGGCAGCCTAGACTACAAATCACCTTCAGGGTTCCAAAAACAAACCTCGACATGGAAACAGGATGGCGCCTACATCAATATAGAGTTGAACCATTACAGCGAGTATCAGGGTACCATCTCCGGCAACCGAATGGAGGGAAGCGCATCGAACGACGCGGGGAAAAGCTGGACTTGGTCAGCAGATAAACAATGAACAGATAGGATTCTTCCGGTAGGCGGCTGAAAGGGGGTCATAAGCCAATTATCATTCCCGTGCGCCACCAGAAATCTCGTACGCCGCGCCGCCCGCTGTCTATGACGACAAAAGGAGAAGAAACTTGGCGATTTTTCTCTTGCAAATCCAAGTGAAGTTAGGTATTAGTTAACCCATGGGCAAGGGCTTGCCGCTGGCTGTGCGCGCAGGGGGGCCTTGCCGGGTTCGATTTCGTGGAGGATTTGTTGGCCGTTCCCGATGGTGTGTCCAGAATTGATTTTCTCCTGTTCTCCTGTCTCCTGTTCCACCTTCTCGCGCAGCGAGGGGGGAGGGGGGGGGGGGGTAATGGGACATTGGGGGCACGAGTGGGACATTTTCAGACGCAAAATCAGAAAAATAGTCCCGTTTTTGCGACATGCGGACGGTTGAATTGAACCGCGGAGATCGCAAAGAACGTGGAGAAAACGGTATCGCCACGGGACCCGCCGATGAAGCGGCGGGACCCCAGATATCAATCAGATGGACACGGATAAGACCAAGGAAGTTGCGGGTTGCGAGTTACGGGTTGCGAGCAAAGCAACGCCCTTCACTCGCAACACGCAACACGCAACTCGTTCCAGCTTTGCTTCTTTCCGTCCGCCCTTGCACCTGCTAGACTCATCCATGGCCAACCGCGGGAAAGATCAGTCATATTATGCTCATTCGCATTGGTTTCGACGTTCTATTCGAAATTCCCGCCCCGGTCCCGATGATCCTGATGCTCTACACGCATCCTTCCCGGTCCGGAAGTTTGTCGGCGCCGGAAAGAATCCAGGTATCGCCCGAAATCTCCATTTCGACGTTTACCGATCATTTCGGAAACCGTTGCGGGCGGATTCTCGCACCCGCCGGACCACTGCGGCTTTGGCATCAAACCATCATCCGCGATTCCGGGTTGCCCGATCCCGTTCATGCCGATGCCGTCCAATGGGATGTCCATGCCCTTCCCCCGGAGGTCATCCAGTTCCTTTTCGCCAGCCGATATTGTGAAACCGATCAACTCAGCGATATCGCCTGGAACCATTTCGGCAACACGCCGACCGGCTGGAGCCGCGTCCAGGCCGTCTGCGATTGGGTGCATGCCAACGTGCAGTTTGGCTATCAATTTGCCCGCCCGACCAAGACCGCGTTCGAAGTCTACCAGGATCGCCGCGGCGTCTGCCGCGACTTTTCACATCTGTTCATCACCTTTTTGCGCTGCCTCAACATCCCCGCCCGATATGCCACGGGCTATCTGGGCGACATCGGCGTGCCGTACAACCCCGATCCGATGGATTTCAGCGCCTGGACCGAAGTGTTTCTGGACGGACGCTGGTACACGTTCGACGCCCGGCACAACGTGCCCCGCATCGGCCGGGTCGTCATGGCTCGCGGCCGCGACGCCGCCGACGTGGCACTCACCACCTCCTTCGGGTCGGCCCAACTCGTCAAATTCAACGTGATCACCGATGAAATCCCCGTGGATGAGGACCCCCTGCTGGTGCCCCGTTCCGCCAGCGCCCCGCCCACCGCCGCACAGATGAGTTGAGTTGAAAGATCCCTTTCATTCGGAATGAATCCGCGGCAACGGATCGGGGATGCGATCGATGGTCCCGCTTTGCACCAGGAGATTTGCCATCTCGCGCATGTGGGAATTGAGATACGGGATCAGCGCCGGATTGCTGTGCGAATCGTGCCCGTTGCGTTTCATTTCCTCGGCCGCCGCATCCGCGTTCCCGTGCTCCACCAGCACGCGGTAATAGAAGGTCGCGCCGTTGGACCTCTGGGCGCCGCTCGAGCAATGCAGCAGCACGATCTTGCCCTGCCTCCGCGCCGTCACGATTTGCGCAATCGCGTCGGCGTATGCGTGAATGTCGCCCGTTCCGTCTCCCATCAGCGGATCGATATACCGCTGGATTCCCATCGCGCCAGCGGCTTGTATCTCGGCCGCCACGTCCGGATCGGAGGGATCGTCCGCGACAAGGGATACGATCACGCCGACGTGATCGTCCGTCAGGACTTGCCGAATCAGATGCCGATCGATCTGCCCGCTGGCGTAAACTTGTCCGGCGTCCACCGTCCTGAGTTTCCGCGGCACCCAGCGATCCTTCCATCGTCCGAAGTTGTCGCAGACGTACCAGATGGCCAGCCCGAACAAGACAATGCCGATCGCCGTCACCCACATCCGCGCCAGGCTTCGCCGCCGGTGGGCCAATTCACGAATTTCCGCGTCGGGTGCGCTCATGGGCAAAAGTCTAATCCGGACGGTGGGAGTCGAACCCACACGGGCATTTCTGCCCAACGGATTTTAAGTCCGTAGCGTCTGCCATTCCGCCACGCCCGGAATTTGTTCCAATCGCCTCGGAATAACCGCTGTTTTCTTCGGTATTTCCGAACGAATCGTGCGATCGTACTTGATCGGCTTTTATTCCGCCAGATTGCGCCATTTACTGATTCACGTGCAGAACCTGCGCCGGCGGGAAGCCGTTGAAGTAGGTCGCCGAGGCATGGCTGTAGGCGCCGATGTTCGGGCTGTAAACCAGATCGTCCAATTCCAGATCGGGCAGGTCCTCGGCCAATGAAATCGTGTCCAGGGCATCACACGTGGGTCCAAAGACGGAACAAATCTGCGTCGGGCCGGATTTGAACGATTTCAAATGATAGGGGCAGTGATCGAAGATGATGCCCGAGAAGGTGTGGTACACGCCGTCGTTGATGTAATAGCAGAGTTTGCCGTCGCGGAAGGCCTTGCCGATGATCTTGGCGACCAGGGTGCCGCAGGTGGCGACGAGGAACCGGCCCGGCTCGGCGAGGATCTCGATGTCCTTGGGGAACAGGCGATCCAACTCGGAATTGATCTTTTGCGCCAGGACTCGGAACGGGCCGACATTGTCGTCGTAGTGAGCGGGGAATCCACCGCCGATGTCGATCAGCTTCAGCTTGAACCCGCGGTCGGCGGCCTCTTTGAAGATGCCGGAGGTCAGGCTCAGCGCCTGCACGTAGTTCTCGTAATTGGTGCACTGGCTGCCGACGTGGAAGCTGAGTCCCTCGACGATCAGCCCGGCGTCATGGGCGGCCTGGATCAGGGCCACCGCCTCGCCCGGCGGACAGCCGAACTTGCTGGACAGCTCCACCATCGCGCCGGTGTTGGGCACCTTTAATCGCAATGCCAGCCCCGCGTGCGGAGCGTGCTTCTTGATCTTGAGGATTTCGTGAAGGTTGTCGTACGTCACCAGCGGCTTGTACTGGTCCAGCTCCCGCAGGGTTTCATTGGCCTTGATCGGATTGGCATAGACGATCTTGTCCCAGATGAAATCCTGCCGCTGTTTGGCCGGCAGGTCCTTGATGTTCTCGTGAACGATCAGGAACTCCGGCATGGAGGCCACGTCGAAGCTGGCCCCCGCCTTGTACAGCGTGCTCACGATGGCCGGATCGGAATTGGCCTTCACCGCGTAGTACGCCTGCACCCGCGGAAGATATTTTTTGAATTGGGCGTAGTTCTTGCGAAGCTGCTTGTGATCCACGATGAACAGCGGCGTCCCGTGCTTCCGAGCCAGCTTCTGCAATTCGCTACGTGTCATTGCGTGCCTTTTCTTGCGTGAGAAATGATGGTTTTGGAATCGAACGGCGCCTCAATCGCCGTCCGTCAAGAGGAAATTCTTGAACTGCCAGGGATCGCTCCGGTCGAGAGACGGCTTGTTGTAATTGTTGAAGAAGTTGGTGTAGTGCTTTAGCGGAGTCCAATCCGACGGAGTGGAAATCCAGTTGCCCAGGTACGGCTTGGAGATCTTCAGCACGTAATCGTGCGGCAGATCGTCCGGCACCACCACGCCGCGGTCGGGGTTCTCGATCATCCACGACACCGCCGCCACCACCGAGATCGCCACCTGCATGGTGGTCGCGTTCTGATGCGGCACCAGCCGGCGCGATTCCTCGATGCTCAAATCGCTTCCGATCCACCACGAGTTGTACGCGTGTCCCATCAGCAGCGCCCCCAGGATGTCGGCCCCGCTGGTGATCTCGTCGTTCATGATGCGATAACGCGGTTGAAGCCGATAGTCGTACCCGCGCAGTTCGTTAAGCGAAGCGATCGCGCCGTCGCACGGACAATATGCGTAATGCACGGTCGGACGGTAAACCGCCTTGCCGTCCTGCCAAACCGTGAGCTTGTCGGAGATGGTGAAGGCCTCGCCGTGACGCACCACCATCCCGTGAATGCAATAGTTCGGCACCCAGGAAACGACCCAGGTATTGATCCCCATGCGGGCCAGGCAGATCTGATTCTTGGGGCCGTCCGTGTGTTCGTACGCCAGCGGCGGCAGTTCCTTCTCGTGCGTGCCCCAGCCCATTTCCGCCGTGGTCGTCCCCTCCTCGCGAAAACCTTCCACGCTCCAGGTGTTGAGGAATTCGTCCACCTGCTTGGGCTTGTCGGTGATCTGCGTGTCCCGTTCGCTGCAATGGATCACCTTCACGCCCAGCTTGCGGGCCAGCTCGTTGAAGGCCTGATCCTTGATCAACTGCTGGAGTTGCTCGGCATCCCGCCCGCCGACTTTCTTGTCCCTCAGCACGCGATCGCCAATGTCGAGCAGCCCTTGTTTGGTGAAGTGCGAGATCAGGCCGGGGTTGGCGCCGTGTTCCAGGACCGCGGTCGCACCCGGCTGCTTCCACGAAGCCTTCAACCGGCGAACGTTCATGTGCCGCCAATAGAGCGTGCGCTCCGTCGGGCGTTTCTTGTCGGCGTTTTCGTAGGGGTCCCAGATTTCGACGGAGGTGTTGACGTACAGCACGCCGCGATCGTGGCACCACTGTAGCAGTTCGCAGCAGTCGATGTTCCACGCCAGGTCGATGAGGATATCGCCCTTGGACAGGTACTTGCCGAGGATTTGGCCCATGTTCTGGCGGGCGACCTTGTCTTGCACGAATTTCACGCCGCGATCGGTCCATGGCCGCAGGATCTGCGAGCGATCCTCGAAATCCATGACCGTGACGTTGCTCAGGGGGACCTTGACGTACTTTTCCAAAATGGGCAGCGTGCACTGAGCCACGGCGCCGTAACCGACAAACAGGACCTTCCCGCGAAATTCGACCATTGCCTTCTCCATGTGGCACGGGCGTCTCGCCCGTGTTTTGGGTTCTGGGATGACGCGGGGATTATATCGCCTTGTCGTCCGGCGAAAAGATTGCGAGGACGATTTGGGAAAGATTCGGGAAACGCAACTGATTACAGGGAATCCATTGCCATCATTTCGATCGCGGCACAGGGGCATTCTCGAACGCATCGTTTGCACCCGTCGCAATCGTAAACCGCGATGTAGTAGCCCTCGCCGCGGCCCAATTTGCTGATGGCCAGGCTCGGACAACTGTTGTGGCAGGCATCGCATTCGAAACAATTGCCGCAGGACAGGCAGCGATGGGCCTCGTAGGTGGCGGTTTGAAGGTCCAGGCCCTCGACGGTCTCGGCAAAGGAGTCCAGGCGTTGACTGACGTCCAGCACGGGCTGGGTCGATGGCTCGGTCTTGGGGTACTTGGCGAACTTGATCAGGTCGCGCCGAGCGACGGAGTGCCGCGGGCTTTTCACGTACGTTTCGCCGTGAAGATACGCGTCGATGTTGCGCGCGGCCTTCTTGCCGTGTCCAACGGCGATGGTGACCGTCTTCTGGTCGGGAACCATGTCGCCGCCGGCGAATAATCCGGGGCAGCCTGTCATCAGGCGCTCATCGACTTGAATGGTGCCGTCGGCGGCAACGGTGACGCCGGGCGCCTTCTTGAGAAACTCGCCCTGGGTTTCCTGGCCCAGGGCCAGAATGACCGTGTCGGCCTGAAGGGTTTCAGTTTTCCCGGTGGGCTGGGGCACGCCCTTGGCATCGAGTTGCATGACTTCGACTTCAACGTTTCCTGCGTCGAAGTGTTTGATGGTGCGAAGCCAGTGGACGGCGACGCCTTCCACGAGGGCTTCTTCCAGTTCGGATTCATGGGCGGGCATGCGATCGCGATTGCGGCGATAGACGATCATGGATTCCCGCGCGCCCAGCCGCAACGCGGTGCGCGCCGCATCCATGGCCGAATTGCCGCCGCCGTAAACCGCCACGCGGCGTCCCATGCAAAGCGGCTCGCTGGCCGATGGATCGGCCAGGAACGTCAGCGCGTCCATAATCCGCCGCGCGTCATCGGTGGGGATATCCACCCGCTTGCCGAGCTGCGCCCCGACGGCAAGGAAAACAGCGTCGAACCGCCGTTGTTTCAGGAATGGATCCAGATCGTTTACCGCTGCGTTCACCTCGAACTGGACGCCCATGCGCGCGATGCGATCGATTTCCGCATCGAGCACGTCGCGCGGCAACCGATACTCCGGGATGCCGTAGCGCATCATGCCGCCGAGTTTCGCCCTTGCCTCGTGAACCGTAACTGAATGCCCCATCAGTGCCAGGTGGTACGCCGCCGAAAGTCCGCACGGCCCCGAGCCGACGACCAGAATCCTTTTCCCCGTGGGTGGCCGCGTCTGGAAGTTCCATCCCTCGCTGATCGCCAAATCGCCGAGAAATCGCTCGACCGCATGGATGCTGACGGCGCTATCGAGGTGCTTGCGGTTGCATGCTTTCTCGCACGGGTGATAGCACACCCGGCCGTGGATTGCGGGCAGAGGATTGTTCTTTACCAACGCCCGCCAAGCCTCTTCGTATCGTTCGGCTTGCGCGTGGTTGAGCCATTCTTGAATATTCTCCCCCGCCGGACATGCCACGTTGCACGGCGGCAACCGGCTTACATATTGGGCTTTGAGATCGGGAATTGTCTGCGCGGTTTGAGGAACTGAGCCTGCAACTTGTCCGATGGCAACCGTCTGATCTTCAATCATGTTGGACCTCAGCGATGCAGACTCCCCCACCGGAGGAACAATCCAGGTGCCAAATCCGACCCAAGTCGCTACGGCCAATCGCCGTGACGCCAAAGCCCGCCGCCAACGTCGCTTAACGTCGCATGGAATGAGGAGAATAGGCTGGGAATCGCAGCCAACTCTTAAATTTGAGAATTTCCATTCCGGTGCGATCCCCCGATTGGGAATTCCCCCGTGCAGCCGGCGATCCTTGCCCGCCGTATTGATCCAAATCTCGCCGCAAAACCCAAAATATTCTAAACTGGCCCCCTACAGAAATTGATTTGATCCGCCGTCGGCTGGCCGCCGCGGAATCCCACTATCGGGAGCACAAACATGAGTATTAACTCAAAGAAGACCAACAGGCTTCCCAAAGAAGATGTGCGCGTGCTGGCCGGGGGCGTGAATGTTTTCGGGTCCCTTGGGCGGCCGGACGCCGATGAGGCGTTTGCCAAGGTTGAGTTGGCGTACAAGATTCATACTCTGATCCAGCAGAGGGGTCTCAGCCAAACCCAGGCCGCCAGGCTGCTCCGCACCGACCGGGCGCGCGTTTCCAACCTGATGCGTGGCCGCCTCGAGGAATTCTCCATTGACCGGCTGTTCCGTTTCCTCAACAAGCTCGGCCAGGATATCGACGTGACCATTCGTCCCAAACGCCGCGCCCAAGCGCAGGTTCATATCCTTGCCAAGGCTGGATGAATGGGAATGCTGCTCCGGTCATTGGTCCTGCTCTAAAGCGCCCGTTGGGTCTTGCAGCGCCTTGATCTCCTGCCGTTGCTCCGGGTGATGGTAGTAGAGGAACACCCGATCGGCGTCGCCGCCGTGGCAGGTGGCGCATAGATCATGCGCGACGCTTGGGCGCATCATCGGCTTGGTGGCGCCGCGCAGATCGATCAGTTGCTCCGGGGACAAGCTCGTCCCGGCGGCCAGGATCGGAACGTCGATGGAATTTTTGTTTCCGTGCGGGAGATGGCACACGCCGCAGGGAATCGACCGTTCCGTCGGAAGGTACTGGGGCAGGCTTGACGGTCGGGTGGCGGACCATTTCAGCAGGCCGAACACCACCGAGGGATGCGCCGGAATCGACGGCCGTTTGGCGGTCTGGTCGTCGTGACAGCCCAGGCACCGCTGCTCATTGGGCGTGGCGGCCAAGATATCCAGCCGGCTCGCCCAGAGTTTGTCCTTTTGGCTTCCCTCAACGGCATGGACCGCGTGGCACGGCGCGCACAACAGCTTTGAATCGACGTTTCCCAAAGAGCGGGCCAAGACGTTCCTGGCGTGCATGCTGTGGTCCAGGGTCGCCTCGCTTGCGTGGCATTGGAAACAGACTTTCTCAGGCCGTGATGGATCGGGCGAGCGGAGCAGCGATCGCTCGCCGCGGCCGGCATGCGGATTGTGGCATGTTTCGCAACCAATCCGCGTCCGCGACTGCGACCCGATCGCCGGCACCAGCGGCAACGTGCATTCCCCGACGGTGGGAATCGCGTCGGCCGCCTGGTCGAAGTTCGGCCGCGTCGTCGGCATGATTTGCGGGTGCATCATCGCGCCCACGCTCGCCGGCGGATCGGTTGCATCCGCCCAGCGATTTTTCTGGTGGCACGCAATGCAAACCCCGTCAGCGGTTGCGACGCCCGATGCGGGCGCTATCGCCCAGAGCTTGCGGGTTGGGTCATTGGCGTGGGCGCGGTGGCAGGCCATGCAAAGATCCTTGCCGGCGCCAGCCCCCGGCCAGGCCGGATTGGTCATGGAATCGTGGATGCCCCCGAACAGCGTTGCTTTTTCCGCATGGCAGCGAAGGCACAGGTCCGACGTGTTTCCGGGCACGCGCAGCATGAGGGATGATTTGCCGCTGTCGGCGTGGGGGTTGTGGCAACTGGCGCACTGGACCAGGCCGTGACTCTCGACGCGTTGCCCGGCCGCATCGAACAGCGGCAGCGGAACCGCCGACGGCCGGGTCGCCGGCGACATGATCCCGGTTGGATGGCTGAACAACGGCGCCGGGTGTTGGGCCGCCAGGCCCTTTTTGTTATGGCACTGCACGCACATGTCGGCGGCGTTGGCGGGTGCGGTATTGGTCGCGATCCAGATCGCCGGCCCGTTTCCGTGGTGGACGTTGTGGCAGAATCCGCACTTGCCCGTCTCCGCAACCGACTTGCCAAGTCCGTTCCGAGCCGTGGGACGCTGGGTGAAATCATGGGACCCGGCCAACGTCGCCGTCTGCTCGACGTGGCACGAGCCGCACAATTGGTCCGGCCTCGCGCGCAAAAATCGCGGCCGGGCGGCATCGTGCGGATTATGGCAAGTGTTGCACGTCAACTGCGCACGCTCGGGATCGGCCTTTTGCGCCAGGACTGCCAGAGAAAGCCCATCGGGCAGCTTGGCCCGGCTCACGTTGTCGGGGTGATTGAAATGCGTGCCGCCGCCCTTCACCGCCGCCAGACGGCCTTCGGCATGACAGGCCAGGCATGTCCCCGTCGGATCCCCCTTGGCTACGACCGGCGGCCTGGCGGATTGGTGCGGCGTGTGACAGGCGCTGCATGGCCCGGAATCCTGGGCCGTCTGACCCAGCGAGTTGCGCGTCGTCGGCGCGGTCTTGCGAAGATCGTGCAAAGTTCCCGCGACGCTCGCCCGGTCGGGGTGGCAACGCAGGCAGAGCCGGCTGTTTGACAGAGTATCCGCCAGCAACTTCGCCTTGGCCGGACTATCGTGCAGGCGATGGCACGAGAGGCACGCCAGCGTCCCGCGCGGACCCGCATGGGTTCCCATGTCCCGGATCGCCTGACGCTGCACATTGGTCGATAGCGGCGCGTTGATCGGATGGGTATGCCCGGCCTCGCCCCATTGCCCGGGACGC
This sequence comes from Tepidisphaeraceae bacterium, assembly GCA_050010915.1. Taxonomy (GTDB): domain Bacteria; phylum Planctomycetota; class Phycisphaerae; order Tepidisphaerales; family Tepidisphaeraceae; genus PALSA-1353. The sequence continues at coordinate 33,429 of JBEKKC010000007.1, forward strand.
AGCTTCTCGTGGCATGAGACACACAGGGCGTTGTCGCTGGCGGCCAGCACCAGAAGTTTGTCCGCCTGCGAGCCGTGAGCGGCATGGCAACTTTGGCAAATGAGTTCCTGTCCCTTCGGCCCGGCCTTTGCCCCCGCGGCAAGAAGATTGCCCGGCATGGCGACGGCCATCGGACCCACCGGATGGCTTCCATGCGTCGGACCGTCCGCTTTTTCCGCATGGCAGATTTGGCATAGTTGGCTCTGATCGTTATCCACGCGAAGGAAGAACGTGCTGGAAAGGTCCTCCGCGCCGGGCAGGTTGTGGGCCGTATGGCACGTCCGGCACGCCAGCTTCCCATCTTCCAGCGGCAACCCGGGTGGAATCTGCATGGTGGGCGGCGGTTTCACGCCCGTCTTATGGCTCTGTTCCTGCCACACCTTCTTTCTCGAATCGCGCACCGAACCATCGTGGCAACCCAGGCAGGTCGATTCCCGCGAGGCCATCGACACGTTGGGTTTATCCATCAGCAGCACGGCGCCCGGTTTGTCGAAATCCACGGACCATTCGAGGTGGCAGACCGCGCAATCCCGCCGAGACTCAACCATATTCTGAAGCGTCTGCGCGCGAGCGTGCGCGGCTATGCCGATCAAAATCGAAAACGCCGAAATGAGACGACGCAGCACCCTCGTCTTGTTGGACTTCTTCGAAAAAATTAACCGCGAAGCAGCGAAGCGAACGAAGTTACGCGAAGAATTTTTTTTATTTTTCGCGCAACTTCGCTTCTTCGCTTCTTCGCGGTAAATGTTTTCACGGTGATGCATGACCCAACTCATAACTCGTTCACTTGCCGGCAGCTTTCAGCGCCACGACCGCAACGCGGTTGGCGCCAAGCTCCACGACGTAAAGTGCGCCGGCGGCGTCAAAACGCATTCCCATCGGATGATCGAACCTCAGCGGCCGGCCCGCGTCATCGGTTACAACGCCCAGCAGTTTGCCCGCATCGTTGAACGCCTGGATCACGCCCAGCGACGAATCGCCGACAAATATCCGCCCGGCCCCGTCCACCGCGACGCCTTTCGGCCGGTACAGGTCACCCATCGCCACGCCGAAATGGCCGATCTGTCCGGCCCAGCGATTGTCCGAGCTGATCAATTGCAGCCGCGCGCCCACCGACTCGCTCACCACAAGGTGATCCTCTGGTCCCATGTAGACCAGGAACGGCCAGCGGAACTGCCCCAGGGAGATGCCCCATTCGCCCAGCGCCTTCCATTGTCCGGTGGCGTTGTCGAGGACCAGCACTCGTTGGTTGTCGCAATCGGCGACGTAGGTTCGAGTTCCATCGGATCGGACCACGACGCCCGTCGGGTCGGCCGGTTTGTCGGCCGCCGCCGATGGGACGCCGATCGTCTTGTAATCACGGCCGTCCGGCGAACGCACGAGCAGCCGGTGATTGCCGGTGTCCGCGATCCACAGCGCGCCATCGCGGTCGATCGCCACGCCGATGGGCCGGCTTAACGGAGAGTCTTTGGGGCCATAGATCATCGCGTCCAGGTTCCCGCTCGGCGCGAAACGCACGATACGGTCGTTGACGCCGTCGGCGACGTACAGGTAGCCCAGGGCATCGACGGCCACGTCGGTCGGCATGGTCATGGGATGATTTTTGGGCAATTGGATGGTGCGCGCGATCGCCGCGGGAATGCGGTTTTCCGCGGGGATCGGCCCCGCGCCGACCGCCAGGATGGCCAAGGCGACCGCGGGCAATATTGACCACCGCCAGGACATTACTGACCCCCTTCCAGCACGTTGGGGATGTAGAAGTGTTGGCCTTGGCGAATTTGCTGCATCAGCCGGGCGATTTCTAGGTGGCTGAGAAACGCCGATCGCTTGGGCGAATATCCCGCCGCGTGGAAATCCAGCATCCCGGGTTGGTCGTCGTGGCAGGAAATGCACGGCGTGGGCGCGCCCGCCAGCGAGCCGTGGATTGCCGATTGCAGATTGCGCCGCTCGGCCGAGTCCGGGGCCGCGGCCAGATATTCCTTCGCCTGCTGCGTCAACGTCTGGAACTGGGCCACCCGGCTGTCGGCGACGGCGGTCCACGCGAGTTTGGCCCGATATTCGCCGCGGGCATGCAGCGGCAACTCGCCGATCAACTCCGTCACCGCGCGTTTCCAGACCGGGCTGCCAGGTTCGGACGACTGAATCTCGGCGAGCAATTCGTCGAGCACCGCATCCTGCCCGATAGTACGGATCGACTGTTCCAGGAGATCCTTGATCCGCGCATCCACCGACGCCGGTTGTGATTCGATCGCGTCGGCATTCAATTCCAGATATTGCAGAAGCTGCAAGATTGCCGGCGATTCCTGCGGCGCCTGGGTGTCGGTATTGATCCATCGTGTCCCGGCCGGCCGCTGGCCTGGCGGGGCATGGCACATCTGGCAGGTGAGGAACGTCGTATGGAAATTGGCGAATGCCGGCACCTTGGCGCGATGATCGTGCGGAAGCGGCTGGTGGCAACCGCTCAGCGTGCAGCCGTTGCCCGGATCGGGCTGAAACCATTGATCGACGCTGTGATAGTGGCTGATGGGCGCCCGCGGCGCCGGCCGTTCGACGCCTTCCGCCTGGTCGGCCCGAAGCGCCTCCACGTCCAATCGCCCCGCCCAATCCAGCATCTGCGGCGGCAGCGTCGGCGCAAAAAACACCGTGCGAAACAGGTAGTTCACCGCAAAATAGCCCGCCGCCAGCACCAACCCAAGGATCACCAGGGCATAGCCGCGGACCAGAATTGATTTCATCGCCGCACGAAACGGCCGGCCTCTGAGCTTGGCCCACAGCGCCCGCGGCGAAAACCAGCGAAAATGCCATCGCTTACGCATGAGGCGCCTCCCCCTGGCGGCTCACGGCGTCCAACATGGCCGTATGGCCCTCGGCCAGTTCGGCGATCGGCGTTTGGCCGGTGAACATCGCCCGCGACACTGGGAAAACGTCCGGCGAGAAAATCACGCTGACCATGTGGACGATCCCGACGTGCAGCAGCGCCAGGAAGGCTTCCATCGTGTGGATCAGAATCGCAATGGTGAGGATTCGACCCGGGAGGTGCTGGGTCGTCCAGGCGTTGAACCACATCAGCACGCCGGTGCTTCCCAGCACGATGGAGCCCCAGAATACGCCGACGTATTCGAATTTTTCCTCCGCGTTGAATCGTCCGCCGGCGGGATGCTCTTTCCGCAGGCGCAGAAGATAGAGCATGATGGCGTTCATCTGCTTGAGGTCGGACGGCCCAACCCACATCGGCAGTCCGAACAGCGTTTTCAGCCAGCCGGCGCCGCTGGCTTTCCGCTGGCGGCGCAGAGATCGCAGGATGTAGGCGGCGTGGTAGAACAGCCCGAGGATCAGGACGGCGCCGGCGTAATGATGAATCCGCCGCGCCCAGGAGATGCCGCCAAACTCGCCGATCAACCATGCCGCCCACGTTTGATCGGCAAACTTCAGCGGGAAGCCCGTCAGCACCAGGATGATGAAACAAGTTGCCAAAACCCAGTGCTGAAAGCGCTGGTGGAGGTCGAATCGGTCCAGCTTGGGGCGGGTTCGCGGGTCGGCGAGCAATTTCCTGGCCAGTTCGACGTGCTCGTGCTCGCTGGGGTCTTTGCGGCCGGTGACGATTTCCAGCATCTTCAGCGCCGTCAGCAGCAACGACGGCCCGAACGTGAAGACGATCAGGAACACGAACAGGCAGGCGATGAAGAACTCCACGCCGCGGCTGCGGCTTAAATCCAGATGCACCGACGCGGAACTGATCATCGCGCCGGCCGCCCGGTGGCAGGCGGGTTGCCGGCAGGTGTCCGGCAGATTCGCCGCGTTCGCCGGCGATCTGGCATCCGTATGCGCCGCCATCTGGTGCACGTTCCGCACCAACCCGGCGTGACAGTTCAGGCAGTTGGCCGTTTCCTCGCTCCCCAGCAAGGTCGCCTTGCCGTGAAAGCTCGATAGGTAGCTTACCGCGGCGTCCGGCATGTTGAACTTGGCGCGCACCGCCGCGTTGCTGTGGCACATCGCGCACAGCCGAACCAAATCTTCATTCGTCCGCGCCGGACGCGTCCGCGCCGTCACGTGCCAGTAAAACTGCCGCGTATCCACCGACAGTTGCTCGTCGTGGCAGGTGTTGCACCGCTTGATCGGAGCTTCCGATTGCAGCCAGCTTTGCCCGCCGCGGCTGAACAGCGGCTCATCGTGGCACAGAAGGCACTGCGACTGACCCTGCTTCAGCGGGCTGCCCAGCAATTGATTGGATTGGGTCAGGCAATCCTCTCCATGAACCGAATGCCGCAACATCTCGTTGACGTGGTCGTGGGAGAAACGCACTTCCACCTGGTTGGGGCCTTCGAGGTGGCACGTCTTGCCGCAATCCACCGGAGTTTGCGGCCGATGCGGAAAAACCTCCACTTCCTTGCGAACGTGGCAGTCCGTGCATTTCAACCGGGAATGCGGACCGCGCGGCGTGTTGTAGTAATTCGGATCAACGTAGAACAGCTCGATCTCCTTGCCGTCGTCGCTGATGCGCGACAATCCGCGATACTGGTGGCACGCCAGGCAGCCTTCCGTGTCGTACGCCCAGACCGGTTTCGCCGTTGCGAGAACCATCACGGCGATTGCCAGCGGCAGGGCGAAGTTGGTGCGATGACTGTTCATGATTCCATTTCAAAAATTATGGCACCGCCGGCAGAAGATTTGTCCGCGGACCGGCGTGAGCAAATGACCCTTGACCAGCCGCAGCGACCGGTCGGCCAGCACGCAATTCGCCGCGAACGTGCCCTGCTCGTGCGGATTGTGGCACGTCGAACAAACGATCCTGCCCTGCGCATCGGGAACCATCAGCGTCGGTCCAGCCTTCTCGTCCTGAAGTTGCTGGATCAGGTCATGGCTCGGAACTTCAAGAAGCCCGGTCAACTCCCGCGCCCGCATGTAAACCAGCATCGGCGGCCTGATAGTCGTCCCGACGTGCCCGGCGCGCGAGATGTCCCGGTGGTGAGGGTGGCAACTCCGGCACAAGCTCACCTGGTCCGCGCGCAGCGATGCGTCGCTCGATCGCATCGTCGCGTTGCGGTCCATCGACTTGGCGTGGCAGACCTGGCAACGCGGTTCGATGACCGTGTGCTGATCCCCGGCCAGCATCAGGTGCGGATTGAATTTTGGAGTCTGCTCGGGCGCGTGGCAGTTATCGCAAAACGGCATCGGCTGGGCGCCCGACGTCGGATCCGCGCCGACAGTCTGCACCTGCCGCAAGAACGCGGCGTTTTCATCCGGCCGTTGTGCGGCGGCGTCGCATTGCTGCCTCACGTCGTGACACGTCAGGCAGTAAACAGCGCCTTGCAAAGTCGGCCAGCCGGGATTTGGACCGGCCCGACCATCCATCTTCGCGTCGATCGGGTGAATCTCATCCGATGCCCGCTCGCCGTCGTGACACGAAACGCACAGCGGCGTCACCGATTCCGAAGCGATCGGCAACGCCTTCCCGCCGCGCAGCTCGTGACATTTGCCGCAGCCGTCCGGCGACCAGTGCGGATTGGCCGCCGGACTCGGCCGGCTCGCCTGGCCCAATGCCGGCGATGAAACAACCCATAGAATGCAAAGAGCCAATCCAAGCCATCCCGCCGACCGTGGCCTTGAATTGATGCGAGGTTCGTCTTCCAGAACAGACATACGCAATCGGCTTCCCCGCAATGGGGAATCTGCCGGAAACTCCACAGAGCAATGAGGGTGCCAATACGCATGACAAGGTTGCCCGTTGACCACGCGGCATTTAACGCGCTGCGTCGAGGTGGAAGTCCGAGATTCGGCGTTACACGGCGCCCCCGGTTCTCAGGATTAAGAAAACTTCTCCTCCGGACAGCGGGCAGCGTTTATCGTCCGCTTTGGGCGGCGCAACGTAAGATGTGCCGAGTCCTGCACTTGTTCGCCTTGAAAAAGGGAAATGATCGCCCCCGCATGCGTGGTACGCGGGTTGTCTGTATGCTTCTTGGACAGTTGCTCTTAGCCGGGAGACTGCAATGATCGACGTAAGTGTTTTATATGGTGGGCTTGAAGCCCCCAGTACGCCGCACCGATACGGCCGGGCGATCACGCAGATCGACCCGCCGCCGCACCAGCGAATGGCCGTCGCCCCAAGTGCCGCCAAACGCCGGCCCATCGTCGTCTGGAACCTGACGCGAACCTGCAACCTCAAGTGCGTTCACTGTTACACCGATTCGGCCGCCCAGAAATATCCCGATGAACTTTCCACCGCTCAGTGCAAGACCGTCCTGGACGATCTGGCCGCGTTCAAGGTCCCGGCCGTCCTGTTCTCCGGCGGCGAACCGCTGGTTCGTCCCGATGTGTTCGAGTTGGCCGAATATGCGCGCTCTGTCAATCTGCACGTCGTGCTAAGCACCAACGGAACCCTGATCGACGCCGAGAAAGCGCGGCGATTCAAGGACCTCGAATTTGCCTACATCGGCATCAGCCTCGATAGCGCCACCCCCGCCGTCCACGATCAATTTCGCGGATGCTACGGCGCATTCGAGCGAACGATGCGCGGCTTCCGCCACTGCGTCGAGGCCGGACAAAAGGTCGGACTTCGCCTGACCCTCACCCGCCATACCGCCCAAGACCTCGGCCGAATCTTCGATTTCCTGGAGAAGGAAGGCATCGACCGCGCCTGCTTCTATCACCTGTGTCCCTCGGGCCGCGGCAAAAGCCTGCTGGCCCTCACCGCCGATGAATCACGCCAGGCCATTGATACCATCTTCGACCGCACCGCCGACCTGGTCGCCCGCGGTAAACGCATCGAAATCCTCACCGTCGACAACCATTGCGACGGCCCATACCTCTACCTCCGCATGCTCCGAGAAAATCATCCCCGCGCCGGTCAGGTGCTGGACATGATCCGCTGGAACGGCGGCGGCCGATATTCCAGCGGCGTCGGTATCGCCAACATCGACTTCCTCGGCAACGTCCACGCCGACCAGTTCTCCATGTTCCGCACCTTCGGCAACGTCAAGCAGCGCAAATTCTCCGAAATCTGGCAGGACACGACCGACCCGATCATGGCCGGCCTGAAAGACCGCTTACCTCTTCTGAAAGGCCGTTGCGCGACGTGTCGATTCAAGGAAGTCTGCGGCGGCTCCCTACGAGCCCGCGCCGAAGTCGTCACCGGCGACCCCTGGGCCGCCGACCCCGGCTGTTATTTAACCGACGAGGAGATCGCCGGCCAACTCGATTCCGAACCCGCCGCGCCAGTGGCCTGCACCTGCGGATGAAAGGATATGTTTCGCCGAGGAAACGACGAATAGCTCCATAATTTCCCGGCCGAGGCGAGAAGGCCTTGGGCGCAAGCCCGGGCGTCTCGCCTCTTTTTTTGCCTGCTACGCAAAGAATTGCCCCCTCCCCACGTACTCAGGGGGAGGGTCGGGATGGGGGTTCTTCCGAGCTTGCAAAAATCTTTGGCCACGCCCCTGGGTTCCGTCACCCATCACTTTCTCCGTGACAGAGCGCCGCTAACGCCGTAGAATTAGCGGACGTAACGATCGGAGGTTAGATGCCCGAAGTTCGGCTTGACGATCAAGTATTCAAGGTTGCCCAGCGCCGGGCGTCGGAAGCTGGCTTTGCCAGCGTGGAAGAATACATTGCCGATGTCGTGACCCAGGATGTCGCCGACGATACGGAAAATTTTGACCATTTGTTCACGCCGCAGGTAGTAAGCGAGCTTGAGCAGATTTCCGCAGCGGCCAAGGCTGGCGGAAAAACTTATACGTCCGAGGAAGTTCGCGAACATTTCCGAAAGAAATCGGACGCATGGCGAGCAAGTCACCCGGAATGATCGTTGACTATACGCCGGAATCTCTGGCCAATCTTGACGAGATTTGGGATTGGAACGCGGAACAGTACGGCAGGGTTCATGCTGATTCGTACGTCGAGTTCCTGCGAAAACGAACGGATCGTTTATCCACCGACTATACCAGCGGCAAACCCGTGCCGACTAATCCAACCCTGTTTTATCGCGTGATTCAAAAAAAGAAGAAGCGTCACGGCCACATCGCCGTTTACGACGTGAATGACGACGAGGTTGTTCGAATACTGCGTTATTTTCACACCGCCCAAGACTGGCAGAACAAACTGCTGGAAGAAATGCCGTAAGGATTTACCTGTCCCAAACGCCATCGTCGTACGCTCCACAAATTGGCCGCCCAAGTGCAAGCCTCGCACGATCTTCGCCGAAAGCCTTAAGCCTAATGATCGTTGTCTCGGACAACTCTCCGCTGCAATACCTAATCCTCGTTGAATGTATCGACGCTCTGCCGGCTCTTTATGGTCAAGTTTTGACGACGCCACAGGTGATTGACGAACTCCGTCAGGCCGAAGCGCCGGATGCCGTGCGCGCGTGGGTGCAGTCCTCGCCCACGTGGCTCAAGATCGAATCGCCTTTGAAAGTCGATTTTCTCGACGGGATTGATGTAGGTGAGGCATCCGCAATCTCACTTGCTCAAGAACGCCATGCCGACTTGGTTCTGATCGACGAGCGTGCTGGTAGTGACACTGCACGCCGCGTTGGAATCCAAGTCGTCGGCACGCTCGGCGTACTGATCGAGGCTGGACTTGAGCGACTGATTGATTTTGATGTCGCGCTAAATCTCCTCACGACGAAAACATCCCTTTATGCCTCCCGCAATCTGATCGAGTCGGCACGGCGAATCTTTCAAGAGCGGAGAACCGACCGTTAGCCGCGCCCCCATTCCGTTTCCCAACAAACGGAAATCTTGAATGGCCCTTTTCTTGGAATTCGTTGAGGAAAGAGTCTCGCGCGAAGGCGCAGAGCTTTCTTCTTTGCGCCATTGCGCCTCTGCGTGAGCCATTTCCCAACTCTCCATGATTGGGGCGGCCGCACGGCAAGAAAATCATTGGCCCAAACTCCAAACCTCGGTAACCTACGCAATTTGGCCGGCGAGGTTCGTCGGCAGAAGTCCAAATGGGAAATCCCCGCCTACGAATTGAAAAGCCATGAGTGTCGGAGTGATGAAGTCGTTGCGTTTTTCCCGGTTTGGACCGCCGTCGGTGTTGGGAATCGAAGAAGTTGCGATTCCGGAGCCGGGCGAAGGGGAAGCGCTGGTTCACGTGAAGGCGGCGGCGATCAATCCAAGCGACAACAAGAACGTCTCGGGGCACTTCAAGAACACAACTCTGCCTCGAACCCCCGGCCGGGATTTTGCGGGCATTGTTGTGAAAGGCAAGCAACACGAAGGTGAAGAGGTCTGGGGCAGCGTCCCGAACCTCGGTATCGTCCGTGATGGTTCTCATGCGGAGTATGTCGTTGTCCCCGCCGAAGCCCTGTCGCTCAAACCGAAGTCGCTGAGCATCGCCCAAGCGGCGGCGATCGGGGTTCCGTATATCACGGCCTGGGTTTCTTTAGTGAGCGCAATTCAAATCCGCGCCGGCGAAACCATTCTGATTGTTGGCGCCGCGGGCGCGGTGGGACAGGCAGCCACACAGATCGCGAACTGGAAGCAGGCGCGCGTGATCGGCGCGGCGACCAAATCCGATCCGATTCCCGGCACCGAGTCGGTCATCAATACCAAGACCGAAGATCTTCGTGAGCGGGTCTTGGCACTGACGGCGGGAAAGGGAGTCGATGCCGTCTTTGACACGGTGGGCGGCCCAATGTTCGAGCCGGCGTTGCGATCGCTAAGGTTCGGAGGGCGACAGGTGGAGATCACGAGCACGGGCGATCCGCGTGTCAGTTTCAACCTCATCGACTTCTATCACAATTTTTCCCGGCTGCTTGGCGTAGACAGTAATGGACTGACGCCGGGACAAGTCGGCCAAATCGGCGACGAACTGGGCCTTGGTTTTGAATCGGGGGTTTTGAAACCACCGCCGATCGAGATCGTTCCGTTTGAGAAAGCCGTGGACGCGTATTCCCGCATGGCCGCCGGACAGGCGAAAGTTAAGTCGGTACTCAGTTTCGACTGGCGGGATGGGATGGCACCCTACCCTTGAACCCGTGCCGGCCCCCCTACCGGCCGGCAAATCTCTGTTCTATACTCCCTGGCAAAGGAGTCTTTCCATGAACGTTCTGGTCGCCGGCGGAGCGGGGTATATCGGGTCGCACACCGTCAAACGCCTCAAGGAAGCGGGGCATTCGCCGGTCATTTACGACAACGTCTCGCGCGGACACAGGCAGGTGATCGACATCCTGAAAATCCCCGGCGTCGTCGCCGATCTGGGCGACAAAATCAGGCTCGTCGAAACCCTCCACAAATACAAAATAGACACGGTCATGCATTTCGCGGCCTACGCCTACGTGGGGGAGAGCGTCGAGCAGCCGCTGATGTATTACCATAACAACGTCGCCGTCACGATCGGAGTTCTGGAGGCGATGAAGCAGGCCGGCGTCGAACGGTTCGTCTTTTCCAGTTCGTGTGCCACCTACGGCAACCCGGATCGGCTGCCGATCACGGAGGATGAGAAGAAGGCCCCGGTTTCACCCTATGGCCGAAGCAAGCTGATGGTCGAGCAGATCCTGGCCGATGCGATGCTGGGAAACAAAAATTTCAAATTCGCGGCATTGCGCTATTTCAACGCCAGCGGCTGCGCGATGGACGGGACTCTCGGCGAAGATCACGATCCGGAAACGCATCTCATCCCGGTCATCCTCCAGGCGATCCTGGGCCGTCGGCCTGGGATCACGGTGTTCGGCACCGATTATCCGACTCCGGATGGCACCAACATCCGCGATTACATTCACGTGGACGACCTGGCGGATGCCCACATCCTGGCGATGGAAAAGCTCCCCGACGGCCAGCCGATTTACTGCAATCTCGGCACCGGCCGGGGATTCTCGGTGAGGGAGATCATCTCAACGGCCGAGAAGATAACGGGAAAGAAAGCCCCCGTGACCTTCGGCCCCCGCCGCCCCGGCGACGCCATCGCCTTGTATGCCGATCCATCCCTGGCCAAACGGCTGCTCGGCTGGGAAGCGAAATACAAAGACCCCGAGACGATAATCCGCTCGGCATGGAACTGGTTCAGCAAACATCCGCGGGGGTACGCGGGATGAGAAAAGCGGAAATTATCGGGTGGACATTGCTGATTACATCGCTGGCGGTGGGGATTGGGATGACGATTTTTGCGCGGGTGTGAGAGCGGGGTTCAAGCCCGTGTGGCCACAATTTTGCCATAGGCAAAATTGGAGGGGAGAGCAGTAGTAAGTAGAATTCAAACGGACTATCTTCTGGCGATCATGGAGTCGCTTCCCGTCATTCGGCAACGAAATCATTATGTGCTTAATGTCGACGGAGCCATTGAAAGCATCCATAAACTGAATTCCAGCACGACGATGTTGGCGTCGGAAAGGCTACTCGACCAGCATTTTCGCAGCCTCCCGGACACTCTGGCGCCAACGACGGTAGCCGAGCGAGTCGTGCTGTTAGACGCCCTATGGGGAACTCGCCTTTACATGGATTCAGGGTCGTCCGATCGAATCGTTACCAGCCTCGCTGGAAGCGCAGCGATGTTAATCGACAGCCTAAGCAGGTTGGGGCCTGATACGCTGGTTGAAGAGCCGGAGTGCGTAATTGCCGCCGTCGTTCGGGTTTTCCCGGTCATTCTTAGCCAAGGAGGCGGGTCAGATGACGGATTCCGCCAGAACTACTCCTTCGCGTCAAAGTTTTTTCACTGGGCGACGCGAGTTCACTTTCCAATCGTTGATAAGTGGGCAAGGGCAAGGATCAACGAAATACAGCGGGAAAGAGCCGTCAAACAGATCGTTCGGAGTAGCACGGCTGCCATGGCCGGTCTCACCTACATTGACGAGTACAGCCGCTGGATCTGGTTCTACAGCGACTTGATAAACGACCTGCCGCAATCCGACAGGCACCGCTTCCTTCGAGAGGACTGCGATTCGCAACCGCCGACATACCGCATCAAAAACTCGCTGTTGCGGATTCTCGACAAGGTGTTCTATGTGCAAGGTGGGGGCACCGGACTAGGGAGATTTGCTTCCGAGCAATTATCAGAGACGTGATCGGCGACAGCTTTGATTATCCTGCTTGATCTCATCTCGGCGCGACGCGTTGATCAACGCATTCAAAGCCCGACCACAAGCGATTGTCGGTCGCTATCTCACCGGCAGGGGCAGCCAGGGCAGAGGCGTGCGCGATGGTTGCCTACTGGCAAACCCCTTCTCGTTGGCGTACTATTTCCGCATGGCGACGGTTACGGAAGTGGACATATTCAGTCGTTTGATCGATGCTTCCAATCCGACCCTCACGCCGGATGCGGCTGCTGGCATCCTACAACTTGGCTACTCGGAAGCGGACCACGCCCGAATGGCTGAATTAGCGGGAAAGTCCAACGGCGGCGTCCTGACGCCCGATGAACGCCGGGAGCTTGAAAGCTATGTCTTTGTTGGCGATGTTCTCTCCCTATTGAAATCCAAGGCTCGTCTATCCCTCCGAAAGCAGTCCCCGGCGGCTTGAACCTATATGGACGGCCAAACCCGCCAATTTGTCCGTCGCCGGGCAAATAACCGATGTGAATATTGCCATTTGCCGCAGGCCGGCCACGACGAGCGATTCTCCGTCGATCATGTCATCCCGATTAAACACGGTGGCGACGATTCGACTGCAAACCTGGCCTTCGCATGCCTACGCTGTAACGTGTACAAAGGCACGAATCTAAGCGGTATCGACCCAATCAGCGGGCAAGTCGTTTCTCTGTTTGATCCGCGTAGACAACTGTGGCAGCAGCACTTCGGCTGGAATGGTCCAGTCCTCATTGGCCTCACTCCCGAGGGCCGAGCGACCGTTGCGGTATTGCGCGTGAATGCCCCCGAGCGCGTGCAACTTCGGCAGGCGCTTCTCGTCGAAGGTCTACTAACGCGCGATTAATCAAGGGACGCCTTCCGCCGCTTTTTCGGCTTGAATTTAATTCCCGCGATTTTTCCGGCGGAGGTGAAGGTGCCGAAGAGTCGGATGCCCGTCTGAACGGCGGGCACGTATGCTCCAAAAGGCGTTGGCGCATCGGGCAGATGAATGCCGAGCTTGGCCAGACGCTCCTCGGCGGTCGTCGAGTTTGTGGCCATGATCAAGGCTCCCTTCGGTTACCAGCGGCCGAAATGAGCGCCGCCATCGACGTACAGGATGTCGCCCGTGACCGTCGCGGCGTCGGTCAGGTACATGGGCCGGTCATGGTTGTTCACCTCCAAAACGGATCAGAAATCCGCGTCCAGCACGATGCGGTAACGGGCTTTGCCTGATTCAAGTCGGGCGAAGGCCTGGTTGACATTGCTCATCAGAAAGTGCTCGGTCTGCGGCGCGATATTGTGCCGGGAAGCGAAGTCGAGCATCGTCTCGATCGCCGCCGGCGAGCCGCTCGGCGAACCCGAGATGCTGCGCTGCTGCCCGATGAGCGAGAACGCCGCGACTGGAATGGGTTCAAGCACGGCGCCGACGACGTGCAACCGGCCGTTGGGCGCGAGCGTGCCGATCATCGCATCCCAATCGAGCTTCACGTTGACGGTGCTGATCAGGAGGTCGAAGCTGCCGCCGAGTTTCCTGATCGCCGCCGAGTCCTTGCTCGACGCGACGTGATTCGCCCCGAACCCTTTGGCTTCATCGAACTTGCTCTCGCTCGACGTGAACGCCGTCACATCGCAGCCGTACGCGTGCGCGAATTTGACCGCCATGTGGCCAAGCCCGCCGATGCCGATAATGCCGACCCGTTCGGTCGGCTTGGCATACATCACCAGCGGCGCGAAGACGGTGATGCCCCCGCACAGGAGCGGCCCGGCATCGGCGAAGTTCAGTTTTTCCGGCAGCGGGATGGCCCAAGCCCAGTGCGAGCGGATATGGGTCGCGAACCCGCCGCGATGACCGACGATCGTCGGTTGCACTTGCGGGCAAAGGTGATGGCTTCCCGACATGCACTGGTGACAGTGCATGCAGCTACCCGAGTTCCACCCGACGCCGACGCGCTGTCCGACCGCCAGACCCTTGGCATTCGGACCTAAGGCCGTGACCCGACCGATGACCTCGTGGCCGAGAATCGCGGGGTACTGCGAAATGCCCCAGTCATTGTTCAAGACGGAGAGATCGGAGTGACATAAACCGCAATGTTCGACCGCAACTTCAACGTCCTCGGCTCCAAGCGGTCCGAGATCAACGGTTTCCAGCACCATCGGCTGTTTCGCCGCCTTGGCAACCCACGCCTTATAACTTGCAGGATTTGCCGACTGTTTTTGCTTCGCTGTGCTGGCTCGCTCGTCGCGTGTTTGGGTAAACGTGGACATGACCATTCCTTTCTGTGGCTGAGAGTGGTTGCGCAGAAATCGATTAACCCGCGAGATAGGGCTAATGCTCGCCATCGTAGAAGAACTGCTCGCGCGTGATCTTGTCGTTTTTGACTGTGTAGACGCCGACTTCTTCGAGGGTGATGCGTTTGCCGGTCGATTTGGGGGTAACGTCAAGAGTGAAGTACACGACAAACCGATCGGGGTTCGCGCCATTGTAGAACGGACCGGCCACGGTTTCGCCGTGAAAGGTCTTGTTAGAGACCCAGTCCTCCGATTTCTTGATCACTGGGCCTTGGCCGGCGGTCTCTTTGCCGTCCCCTTCGACGGAGACGATGTCTGGTGCGTACATCGTGCGCATCACGTCGAAATTCTTGCCCTGCCTGCACAACTCCACGAACTTGTGAGCGACCGTTTCGAGGCTCATAGTGAGCTCCTTTCTAAAAGAATTATTTGTTGCGCATATCCGGTGCAATTGGATGAGTCCCCTGTCGAATCAAATCTTGCTTTACTCCGGTGGCCTGCCGCGTGTTCGTGCACGGCAGGCGGCGCGGGAAATTGTTGAAGCGGCGTCGCGATCTGAACGCCGCCTGGACCTCGTCACTGAAGAGTCCCGCCTTTTGCTCTCCGTTAAACAAAAAGATCTATTGAACCATTCGTCACTGTAGCACCGGTCCCCACCCACGAGAGCGTGAAAAATTCATCTGAACTGAAAATTTGTTCTGGAGCAGTGGTATTTATCCCGCGACATGTTGTCCCGCCGTTTGCCGGGGGAGGCGAGCCGACGGCAACAAGAAAAACACGTTCCGGCTATGCCGTAAGCGCAACGTGTGGTCGCATTTCACTTAACGCGCCTATTGCAACTTTACTCCATGACCGCACACCCACGAAAAAGAGTTCTATTGGTGTCCCGTCAGTTCCAATTTGCAGCACTTCATTCATTCCGCACCACATTTTCTTTTGGAATTGATTCCGATTTGTTTAGAATTACGTCGAATCCGATTGTCTTGCCCATGATGAAATATTTGACGGAATTCATCGGAACGTTTTTCCTGGTCTTCACCGTCGGAATGTGCGTTATCGAGCCGGGCGCCGGCAGCCTGGCGCCGCTGGCGATTGGATCGGCTTTGATGGTCATGGTGTATGCCGGCGGCCACGTTTCTGGCGCTCACTACAACCCGGCGGTCACGCTGGCCGTGTGGTTGCGCGGCAAATGCCCCGCATCGGATGTCCCGGGCTATTGGGTCTGTCAAATTCTGGCCGCCGTCGTGGCGGCGTTGGCGTCGATTTATATCAAGGGCAATCCAACCGTCACGCCCATCGACATCAAGGTCCTGCCCGCGCTCATTTCCGAATTGATCGGAACATTTGCCCTCGCCTACGTCGTATTGAACGTGGCGACGGCCAAGGCCACGGAGGGCAATTCGAACTACGGCTTGGCCAGAGTGCATCTCAAATCAGTAGCAGCGGGGGCAGACAAAGCGGTATCTCCGAGGCGTTTGTGCAAGTCCCTCTTTCGCCTGCGACGTCAGCGATTCGGTTGTCCATGACGGCATCACGCGATAAACTGCGCCGAAGTCACCGGCGATGGTCGCTGGCCGGAGTCCAACCACCAAATCCCCGCTGAGTGCAACCGGCCAAAGGAGAAAACACATGTCAACCGAAACCAAGTGCCCGTTCAATCACGCTGCTAGCGGCGGCACGTCGAACCGCGATTGGTGGCCCAATCAGCTCAACCTGAGGATCCTGCACCAGCACTCGTCCATGTCCGATCCGATGGGCAAGGACTTCAACTACGCTGAGGAGTTTAAGAGTCTCGACCTGCAGGCCGTGAAGAAGGATCTCTTGGCGCTGATGACCCATTCACAGGACTGGTGGCCGGCGGACTTCGGCCACTACGGACCTTTGTTCATTCGCATGGCATGGCACAGCGCCGGCACGTACCGCACCGGCGACGGTCGTGGCGGCGCAGGGAGCGGCAGCCAGCGCTTTGCTCCCCTCAACAGTTGGCCCGACAACGTCAACCTCGACAAGGCGCGTAGGCTGCTTTGGCCGATCAAGCAGAAGTATGGCCGGAAGATTTCATGGGCCGACCTGATGATTCTCACTGGCAACGTCGCTCTAGAATCGATGGGATTCAAGACGTTCGGTTTCGGCGGAGGGCGTGAGGACGTCTGGGAACCGGAAGAAGACATCTACTGGGGCCCTGAGGACAAGTGGCTGGGTGACAAGCGCTACTCCGGCGACCGGGATCTCGAAAATCCCCTCGCAGCGGTGCAGATGGGTCTGATTTACGTCAATCCGGAAGGCCCGAACGGCAACCCGGATCCGATCGCTGCGGCGCGGGATATCCGCGAGACCTTCGCTCGCATGGCGATGAACGACGAAGAGACGGTGGCACTCATCGCCGGCGGCCACGCCTTCGGCAAAACCCACGGTGCCGGCGATGCCAAACTCCTGGGGCCGGAGCCCGAAGCTGCCGGCATCGAGGAGCAAGGCCTCGGCTGGAAGAGCAGCTTCGGCACCGGCAAAGGCGGCGACGCGATCACCAGCGGCCTGGAAGTCACCTGGACCACCACGCCCACGAAGTGGAGCAACAACTTCTTTGAGAACTTGTTCGGCTACGATTGGGAGCTGACCAAGAGCCCGGCCGGCGCGCATCAGTGGAAACCGAAGGGCGGCGCAGGCGCCGGTTCCGTGCCGGATGCTCACGACCCGTCCAAGCGTCGTGCGCCATCCATGCTAACCACGGACCTCTCCCTACGGTTCGACCCTGCTTATGAGAGAATCTCGCGACGCTTCTACGAGAATCCGAATCAGTTCGCAGACGCCTTCGCCCGGGCCTGGTTCAAGCTGACGCACCGCGACATGGGCCCGCGCGCGCGATATCTCGGCCCGGAGGTGCCCGCGGAGGAACTCATCTGGCAAGACCCCATTCCGGCGGTCAATCACAAACTGATTGACGAGAAGGACGTTGCCTCCCTCAAGGGCAAGGTCCTGGCTTCGGGCCTGTCTGTCTCAGAACTGGTTTCGACCGCTTGGGCGTCGGCGTCCACGTTCCGTGGCTCCGACAAGCGCGGCGGCGCGAATGGCGCCCGCATTCGCCTGGCGCCGCAGAAGGATTGGGCAGTCAACCAGCCTGCCCGGCTGGCGAAGGTGCTCAAACCTCTGGCGGGCATCCAGAGCGCGTTCAACAGCGCCCAGTCGGGCGGCAAGAAGGTCTCGCTTGCCGACCTCATCGTTTTGGCCGGTTGCGCGGGCGTCGAGCAAGCCGCGAAAAATGCCGGCCTTGCGGTGACGGTTCCCTTCGCGCCGGGACGGATGGACGCCTCGCAGGAGCAAACCGACGTGGCCTCCTTCGCCGTGCTCGAGCCGGTCGCCGACGGCTTCCGCAACTACCTCAAGACCAAGTTCTCGGTGCCGGCGGAGCAACTGCTGGTCGACAAGGCGCAATTGCTGACGCTGACAGCGCCCGAGATGACGGTTCTCGTGGGCGGCCTGCGTGTCTTGAATGCCAACTTCGGACAGTCCCAACACGGCGTGTTTTCCAAGCGGCCGGAGGCGCTGACCAACGACTTCTTCGTGAACCTGCTGGACATGGGCACGGAATGGAAGGCGGTCTCGAAAGACGCGGACGTATTCGAAGGGCGCGATCGCGTAACGGGCGAAATCAAGTGGACCGGCACCCGCGTCGATCTCGTCTTCGGTTCAAACTCCCAACTCCGGGCCCTGGCTGAAGTCTACGGAAGCTCGGGCGCGGATAAGAAGTTTGTCCATGACTTTGTAGCGGCCTGGAACAAGGTGATGAACGTTGATCGCTTCGACCTTGCGTGATCTCAGTTTGTAGGAGATACCACGATGAACGCTTGTGGCATGGAGGCCGTAGGCGGGGAGTTGAATCAAGTCGTCGCGCACTTTGCCGCGTGGCTCAAAACCCTGGTGGCAAATCTGGCGGCCGGGGCATTAGCGGCGGCCACCTTTCGCTGGGTCAACCCCAACGACAGGTGAAAGCGGAAACATTCAAGTTTGCGAACGTTTTCGCCGCTTCTTCGGCTTGAATTTGAATCCCGCGATCTTTCTGGCGGAGGTGAACGTTCCGAACAATCGGATGGCCGCGCCGTACAATGCCGGATGGTCGATGCGAATCCGGCTGTCGGCGAGGCTGTCGCCGGCCTTGGCCGCGGCCTTGATGGACTTGAGCACCTGCTTCTTGTCCCAGCGTCGGCGGCGGCGGAATTTCAGCGGATCGAGCCCGGCGGCGCGCAGGGCCGAATCGAAGGCGCCGAAATGCCGGACGGCGGCGGCGTGCAGGCCGGGGTCGTCCGCCTGAAGCGCGCCGCTGCTGACCGGCTCGCCGTCGCGGGCGCGGGATTTCAGCTCGTAAGCGATCGATGGCCGGTCCCATCGGCGATAGCGGGAGATTTCCTCCGCATCCAGCCCCGCCGCGTGCAAGGCACGCTGCCATTTGCCGAAAAGCCGCGGCTGGAGCGACGCGAACGCGGCCTTGCCCAGTTCGTCGCGGCGATGGGTGACGGCCGACCAATGCAGTTCCTCGCCGCGCCGGCGGGCGGACTTGATCAGGGCGATGATCCGCGCCTTGGTCCATCGCGGCCGGCGGAGCACCGTAGAATATTCGATCCCCGCCAGTTCCACGGCCCGGCGATACGACCCGAAATGGTACGCCGCCGCCGACACCAGCGATTGCATCTTCGCCGACAGCTCGTTGTAGGACAGGTCCACGCCCTTTTTGTGCTGGCGGCGGATTTCATCGAGGATTTCGTTTTTATTCCAAACCATAATGCCCCCAATTTGGGCTGAAAAGAAACTTAGAGACTACCTCAATATCATCATCCCTTGCAAAAAAACAAGAACCAGCGGACAAAGTCTGCCACAGATGAACGGTATCATCGTTCTCGACAAGCCGGCGTCGATCACCTCCGCGGGGGCGGTCAACCGCGTCAAGCGGCTGCTGGACCGGGGCGTAAAGATCGGCCACGCCGGCACGCTCGACCCGTTCGCCACGGGTGTCCTATTGCTCTTGATCGGCAAGGCGACCAAGTCCAGCCAGATGCTGATGAACCAGCCCAAGCGGTACGACGCGACGATCAAATTGGGAGCGGCGACGGCGACGGATGATCTGGACTCCCCGGAGATACCCACGCCCGGCGCGGCGCGGCCGTCGCTGGAGGAAATCGAAGCCGCGGCGGCGAAATTCGTGGGGACCATTTCCCAGCGTCCGCCGGCGTTCAGCGCCCTGAAAGTTTCCGGCCGGCCGGCGTACAAACTTGCACGCCGCGGCCAACCGGTGGATCTGAAGGCGCGAGACATCCGCATCGACGCGATAAAGATCATTTCCTGGCAATGGCCGCTGCTGAAACTGCGGATCGACTGCGGGCGCGGAACGTACGTCCGGGCCATCGCCCGCGATCTGGGTGAAGCGCTGAAAACCGGGGGATATCTGACGGAGCTTCGGCGGACGCGCATCGGCTCGTTCGACGTTGGCCAGGCCGTCACGCTCGAACGGTTGGAAAAGGACGGGATTGGACCGCACTTGCGTCCGGTTTCAATGACGGACGCGGAGAATGCGCAGCAGGGCCGGCAGGACGATCAGCACCAGCGGTAGCTGAACGACCAGACCGGTGATGATGGCAACGGCCAGTGGCTGAAGCATTCCGGTGCCCTGGCCGAGGTCCACCGCCAGCGGCAGAAGCGCCAGGATCGCCGTGACGGTCGTCATGGTAATGGCGCGCATGCGGTATTTTCCGGCGGCGACCAGGCGCTCGGTCATGACGCCTTCGGTGAGGAAGTCCGCATATTCGGAGTAATAGAAGATCGATACCTCGGTCACGTTGCCGACGATCATGACCATTCCCATGAGCGTGCAGATATTCAGTTCGGTATCCGTCCACCGCAGGCCGATGAAGACGGCGGCGATGGCCAGAACGGTGGTGAGCATAATCGCCCCGGCGACGCGGAACCGCTCATAGAGAAAAAGCAGGAGCAGGAATACCAGGGCGGCGGCGGCGACAATCACGCGCACAAGTCCGGCGAAGGCGATCTGTTGCTGCTCGTATTGCCCGCCGAGGGTGTACCGCACGCCGGGGGGAATCATTCCCGGCCGATCGAGAAATTTTTTCGCCTCGGCGACAACCGTGCCCAGATCGGGCGGATGGTCGGATTGCCTGATCCTCGCCTGGACGTAGACGTATCGCTTGAAGTTGTCGCGGGTGATCTCCGGCTCGCCGCTGATGACCTTGAACGTTGCCACGCGCTTGAGCGGGAACAGGTGGCCGTCGGGCGCGCGGAGGTTCAGTTCGCCCAGGTCCTGGCTGGAATTGAAATAACTTTTTGGAATCCAGACGCGCACGTCGACCATCTTGACGCCTTCCTGCACCTGGGTCGTGACTACACCGGTGAGCAACGCCTGCAACTGGCGGGTGAGTGCGTCGGGGTCAACGCCTTCAAGCGAGGCCTTGACGCGGTCCACCTGCACGTCCAACGAATCGCCCGCAGGGACCACGCTGGTTTCGACGTTGTCCAGATCGGTGACGCCTTTCGTCAGGGCATCGGCAATTTGGGGAGCAAGATCGGTCAGGGTCTTCTGATCGTCGCAGTAAAGGTTCACGACGACGGGTTGCGGCTTTCCGGTCAGATCGCCGATGAGGTCTTCCATCAGTTGAGCTGGATCGAAGTCCAGCCCCGGCGTTGTTTTCTTCACGCGATCGGAGATTTCACCCATGATGGCGGAGATCGATCGTCGGGGCTGCGGTTTGAGGCGCACGAAGAAATCCCCGTTGCTGGTCTCGGCGAGGTCCCCGCCCAAGGCGAGCCCGGTGCGCCGGGAATACGCTTGCACCTCCGGCGTGTCGCGGAGAATTTTCTCGACATTGCCCAGAAGCCGATCCATCTCGGTGATGGATGCGCCCGGGGGCCCCTGGTAATCCAAGATGAATCCGCCTTCGTCGATGGTTGGCATGAAGCCCGATGCCACGCGCTGATATTCGAAATATCCGTAGCACAGGAACGGAATGACCAGCAGGAGAATGAGCCAGGGGAAGGCCAGGACCGGCCGCATGATCAACTCATAGGTTCCGAAGGCGGCGCGGGTAATGAGGCCTTCGTCGTCGGGATCGACGTCGTGTTTGCGCAACACGCGGGAGGCCACGAGGGGAATCGCCAGCCAGGCGACGAAAAACGAAACGATCAGGCTGGAGGCCATGGAAAGCGAGAGGGCGGCGAAGAACGCGCCGAAGACGCCGACCAAAAACGCGGGGGGAATGTAAATGACGGTGGTGGAAAGGGACGATCCGGCCAGGGGCTTGGAGAATTCCTCAGTGGCGCCTAGGACGAGGTTGCGTGCGTCGGCATGTACGGCGCCGGGTCCGTGCAGCCGGCGAACGATGTGTTCGGAGATCACGATGGCATCATCGATGATAAGCCCCACGGCCGCCGCCATCCCGCCGAGCGTCATGATGTTGAAGCTCTGATTGAACAGAAAAAGCAGCAGCGCCGTGACCGCCAGGACGATCGGGACGGCCAGGATGGCGATCAGGCTCATCCGCAAGTTCCGGAGGAATAGCAACAGCACGAGCGTGGCAAGCGCGACGCCGATCAGCACGGAATCGCGCACGGTCTTGGCCGAGGAGTTGATCAGATCGCTCTGGTCGTACCAGCATGCGAGCTTGACGTCGGAGGGAAGGCGCTTCTGTTGCTCGGCAAACACACGGCGGATGGCGGCGGCGATCTCGACGACGTTGCCGCCCGGCTGCTGGTAAACGTTTACCAGAACGGCGTCATGCCCGTCGGCGGTGGAATGGATGAATTGCGGCGAGCGATCCTGACGGATGGTGGCGACATCGCTGAGCAATGTGACGCCGCCGGAGGCGGAGTGCAGCACGGTCCTGCCGATCTCATCCATCGACTTGAACTGCGTGTCGGTCTCGACCAGGTAGAGCCGATAATTCTCCTCGACGTGTCCGACGGCGGTGAGGACGTTGGCGGCGGAGAGGGCGTCGGCGACATCGGTCAATGCCAGTCCATGCCCCTGGAGGCGGGCGGGATCGACGGTGACGCGATATTCCGCCACCGCCCCGCCGTCCACGCCGATCTGCGCCACCCCCGCCACGGTCGAGAGGAGCGGGCGAAGCTGATACTGGGCGATATCGTGCAATTCCGTCAGCGGGCGCGTGTCGGAAGTGATGCTGTAGGCGATCACCGGGAAGACCGTGGGGTCCATCCGCCGGAAGATGAAGCTGGTTCCCTGCGGCAAATCGGGAAGGATTCGATTGACCTCGGCTTCGGCCTGAAGGAGGGCAGCGCCCATGTCCTGGCCCCAGTCGAAGGTGAGGAAGATTTCGGCGCTTCCGCGGCTGGAGGTGGATTGGACGGCGCGCACGCCGGGAACCGCGCGAAGCGCCTCCTCGGCGGGACTGGTGACCTCGACGGCCATGCGTTCGGCGGGGCGATCGCCGGCGTCGAAATCGACCCGGATACGCGGGAAATTCACGTGGGGAAAGAGCGTGACCGGGAGCGACCGCGAGGCGAATATCCCGCCCGCCACCAGCGCCACCAGCATGAATAGAATGGACCGGGCGTGCCGGCTGGCCCAATGGGCGGCTTTCACTGTGCGGCCTCCTGGGTGGCCGGAGGTTCACCGGCTTGCGTCTTGACCGTCATGCCATCTTCCAGTTCCAGGTTCCCCAGCACCACGGCCATTTGCCCCGCCGACAGACCTTCCCCGCTGATCTGGACCGATCGATCGTTCTGGAGGGAGATGGTCACTTTATGCTCGACCGCCTTTCCCTGCTCGACCGTGAACAGCGAATATCCCTCGTCATCCGGCAACACCGCCGAACGCGGAACGACAAGGCCATCGGCGCCGGCAATCGTCAGCTCGCCGCGCACGTAGGCATCCAGCGGCATCGCGGCGTCGGGCGGAAGCGCGACGAAGACGTCCATCAGCCGGGTATCGGGATCGATGCGCTGCGCGACCATCTGGACCTTGCCCTCGACGCCGGGGCCGTCGGAACCGAGTTGCCGAAGCGCGACGCGATCTCCAGCGTGAATTCCGGCGGCGTCGTTGGGCTCCAGGCCGAGGCGGACCTGTAGCTTGCCGCTGCCGGCGACCTCCACCAGCGGCGTGCCCGCGGGCACAACCTGCCCCTCCTGCACGTCCACCTTGGCGACTAGGCCGCCCGCCTTGAGTTTCATGGCGCCGCCGGCGCCCTCGCTCTGCATCGAATCCAGCTTCAGTTGCGCCAGCCGCATGTTCGCCTCCGATTGCAACAGGTCCTGATTCGTGGCCAACTGGCTGCCGAACCGCGTGCGGGTCTGCTCCAGGTCTTTGGTGGCGCTTTCCACGGCGGCTTTGGCCTGGAGCATCTGCAATTGCGTGTCGGGACTGGGTTCGATTTCGATCGCGGGGGTATCGGCGTCGAGGCGCTGGCCGGGCACGACGAGGATTTTTTTGATCCGCGACTCGAATGCTGCGGAAAGGACCGCAATGTCGCCGGTCTGAGCGGCGACGACGCCGTAGGCGGTAACGTTGCGTTCGACGTGGCCCCGCAGGATGGGCGCGGTTTGCACGGTGGGCGTCGGCGCCACCTCGTCGTCGGAATCGGCTTGTTCCGACGTTGCCGGCGAAACCGTGCGGTGGCCGATGAAGTAGCCGGCGACGCCCGCTCCGGCCATCAGCGCCAGCACCAGGAAGAGGTTCCAAACCGCTTTCATGTCCAACTCCAAAACGCTAAACCCGCGACGCCGCCTATCAATGACTCATTTCCCCGGCTGATCCGGCAAATACTCCCCCGCCGCCAATTCCAACGCGATCCGGTTGTCCGTCAACTGCTGCTTCAATTTCAGGACGTCGAGCTGCTTTTGAGTCAGATTGCTGATGGCGGAATAATAGCTGAGCACGTCCATGTTCCCCTGGCCAAGGGCATCGTGGTACGTCTCGATCAATCGCGCGAGGCTGGGGAACGCCTCTTGCTCGGCCGCGATTTGCCGGGAGATTGCGTTCAGATCGTCGATGGCTGAACATACATCGTAGCGCGCCTCGAACACGCGCTGGACGTATTCGTCGAAAAGCTTCTGTCGCGTGGCGGTTTCGACGGCGATCGCGCCCTGGTTGCGGTCGAAAATCGGCAGATCAACCGTCACGCCGAAGCCGACGCTCTGCACGTTGGTGTTGTCGCGCTGGCGGTTGAAGCCGATGTTGACCTTGGGAAATTGTTCGAGCACGGCGGCGCGGAGGGTTTCCTCTTCGCTTTGATATCCCAGGCGAAGCGCGACGAGATCGAGCCGGCGATTCTCCAGGCCGGACAAGACCTCCTGGGGCGTCGGCACGGAAAGGTTCGCTGCCAGGGCGACGTGCGGATTCAGCTTCACCTGCGCATCGGGAGACAGGCCAAGGGCCTTGTTCAGAGTCAGGCGAGCGTCCTCCAGGTCGCGCTGCTGGGTGACGACGGCCGCATGGGCATCGAGGCTTGCGGCCTCTGCCGCGGAAAGATCAAGCAGCGTCTTGTCGTGACGATCGACCGCCTGGCGCACGACCGAAAGGTTCTGCGACAACTGCCGATCGAGTTGACTGGCCAAGTCCAACTGGGCCTGCAACGAGAACAAATCATAGACGGCGGTTCGGGCGGCCTGGGCGATCTGCCATTCCTGCCAGGCGATGTCCAGGTCGACCGAGGCGGCGTTGGCCTGGCCGGCGCGAACCTTGGCATCGCGCGAGATCAGCTCCGTGACGTCCCAACTGATGCCGACGGCCGACGCCGTCACCGCCCCGTCGACCGCGCCGCCGTAGGCATAATCTTCCCCGAAATTCACTTGCGGATTGGGAAGGATTCCGGCTTGCAAAAGTTGCGCCGCGGCCAGGCCGCGCTGATCGCGCTCCGCACGAAGCGAGGGATTCACCAGCACCGCCATGATCGCCGCCTGATCGGGCGTCAATCCATCGCGGTCATCGAAAATCACCGGCTTGAGCAGCGGGTGTTTGATCGACTGAGCCTGGACCCGCAATTGATCCGCGGCCGGCGCCGCCAGGCCGCGCTGCACCGCCGACGGCGACAGCGGCATCGCCTTGTATCGCGAGCATCCGCCTAAAACCAAAATCAGGCCGACTAAAATTTGACGGGTCTTCCAGACAACCATCTTGCAGTTGTTTTATCGACGGATCAAAGTAACCGTTCAAGATGAGAATAAAATGAAGGCCTGGCGAAATCGGTAACGCCGACCCTAACCGGCTTACTTCCGCTGTTTACGTCGTCGCGGCCCTCGGCCGCTTGCCCTTGGGCTGGCGGGGAATCAGCGCCCGCTCCAAATTCGCCATGGCCTGTTTCAGCCTCTGATCGTTTTCCACCAAGGCGATGCGGACGAAATTCTCGCCGTTTTCGCCGAAGGCGCGGCCGGGGGCCAGCGCCACCTGCGCTTCGTCCATCATCCGCAGGCAAAAATCGATCGTGCCCTGCCCCTTCAGATGTTCCGATTTGATTTTCGCCCAGACGAACATGCTGGCCCGCGGCTTTTCGTAGGTCCAGCCGAGCTTGTCCAGCCCGCGGCAGACCACGTTCCTCCGCTTCTCGTAAATCTTACTCTGCTTGCCCGGCACGTCGGTGTGCTCGCGCATGGCGATGATGCTGGCAATCTGGATGGGGGCGAAGATGCCGTAATCGTAATAGCCCTTGATCGTGGCCAGCGCCCGGACCATCTCGGCATTGCCGGCGCAGAATCCGATGCGCCAGCCGGCCATGTTGTAGCTCTTGGACATGGTGGTGAATTCGACGCCCAGATCCTTGGCCCCGGCGGCGGCGAGAAAGCTGGGGGCCTTGTATCCGTCGAAGCAGACTTCGCCGTAGGCGAAATCGCTGATGATCATGATCCCGTGCCGGCGGCACATGGCGATGGCGCGATCCCAGAAATCCGGCTCGATCGTCATGGCGGTCGGATTGTGCGGATAATTCAGGATCAGCAGCTTCGGCGTCGGGTAGAGGCCTTCGATCATTTTCTCGATGCGGGCGAGGAACGTCTGATCGCTTCCCAGCGGCACGCGGATGACATTGGCGCCGGCCATGGCCACGGCGTAGACGTGGATGGGAAACGCCGGATCGGGCACGATCGCCGTGTCGCCGGGACCAAGCAGCGCCAGGCAAAGATGGCTGAATCCTTCCTTGGAGCCGATGGTGGCGATCACTTCGGTTTCCGGGTCGAGTTGAACGCCGTACTTGGCCAGATATTTCTTGGCGACTTCCCTGCGCAGTCCGGCAATGCCGTTGCTGACGCTGTAGCGATGGTTGCGGGGATCGCGCGCGGCCTCGGCCAATTTCTTGACCACCGAATCCGGGGTGGGATCGGTGGGGTTTCCCATTCCCAGGTCGATGATGTCAATGTTGGCGACGCGCTTCTCGTACTTCATCTTGTTGATGCGTCCGAAGAGGTACGGAGGAAGCCGCAGAATGCGCGGCGAAACGTCTACTTTGAACGGTTGGTTGCTCATAACGATCTCGATTGTAGCGAAAACGACGGGAATTTGCGCGGGAGGCAACTGACGGAATTGATTTAACTGCCGGCTACATCGCCAGTTACGGCGCTGTGGCCGGCCTGGTCGCAGGGGGCGCGGCGGGGGTTATCGGACCCGACCGCGCCGGCGCATGCTGTTTGTCCAGTTCCTGGCGAATCTGGTTCTCATCGCGGATTTGGCCGTTCTTGTTGTCCATTCGCTCCGCCCATTGCTTGGCCAGCACGGGATTCCTGATCCGCAGCGAGCCCAGCGCCTTGTTCGCCAACTCGTCGCGCATGGCCTTCATCGCCGCCTGAACCAGGCTGTCGTACAGCTCCTTCTTCACCACGTCGCGATAATCTTCATAGCGAGCGTGCGCCGGCGGGATGACGTCGACCAGCTTGGCGATGTAAATGAACGTGTGGATTTGCACCGCATCGGAGACTTCTCCGACCTTCATGTTAAACACCACCTGCTTGAACTCGGGCGGAAACCGATCGTCGAAAAGGGTAAACGGCGGCAGTTCTCCGCCGCTGGCGGCCGTGTAGCGGTCCAGGCTCCGGGCCCGGGCCACGTCCTCGAAGCTCTTCCCCGCCGCCAGATCGCGCCGCACGTCGGCAACTTCGGACATGTTGTTGCACCGGATGTAATGCACGACCACTTTCTCGCCATACATCGCGTTGAATTGCCGGCGAATCGCCTCCTCCGTCAGATTCGCGTTCACCTTCGGCTCGGCGATCTTGCGCAGGTAGGCGTTGACGTGCAGGATCACGTTGAATTCCGCCCGGCTCACGTGCTGCTGTGCAAGCAACTGATCCAGAAGCTGGTTTTCCTGCTCGGGGCTGAGATTCTCCGGCTCGGTGGTCGGCTGGCCGCTGCTTTCGATCTGCTCGGTGGCGCGACGAAGGTTGTCCATGGTGATAGCGCGCTCGTTGGCGACGTCGCCTGGAGTCACGGCCACGTGCTGCCGGGCCGCCTCCTGTTCCACCAAATCCAACTGCACCAGCGCCAGCAGCGCGTTCAGTCCGTAGCCCTCGATCAGCACCGGGTCCAGGTCTCTTCGGGTGATGACGTCGCCCTGAACGGTGGCGATGACCTCATCCGCCGATCCCGCCGGCGGATTCGGCGGCGGCAGGTTGCTCAAGGCCGCGCCTTGCGGCCCAGCCGCCGAATGGCACCCCGGCAACGCCAGCAACCCCAGGATGATTACCGTAACCAATCTTTTCACGGTCAATACGTCCGCCAAAGATGCGACGAGTATCGAAACCGCGACTTGGATGTCAAACTGGAATTTCGGATTTCGACCGCCGCTGGTTATCATCTTTCCATGCGATTGGGATTCACCGAGACACTTTCCGCGGCATTGCTGCATGC
Organism: Tepidisphaeraceae bacterium; assembly: GCA_050010915.1. Lineage (GTDB taxonomy): Bacteria > Planctomycetota > Phycisphaerae > Tepidisphaerales > Tepidisphaeraceae > PALSA-1353. Next base: position 61,598 of record JBEKKC010000007.1, read on the forward strand.
GGATGAAGAGGCACGGCGGCATGGGCAGGACTTCGTGGGGACCGAGCACTTGCTGCTGGGAATTTTGACGGGGAAAACGGGCGAGGCGTTTCGGGCGCTTCAGGCGGAGACGGAGATCGAGCAATTATCGCCGAACCTGACCCGTGCGCTGCCCAAATCCGCCGGGCCGGTCCGGGTCACCGGCCGCCTTCCGCTTTCGCCCAAGGCGCAGCGGGTGGTCAACGCGGCGGCTTCCGCGGCCCAGGCCGCGGCCCAGACCGCCGTCTCCACGCGGTTTTTGCTTCTGGCGCTGCTGGAGGACGCCGAATCCACCGTCGGACAGATCATCGCCGACAGCGGCGCGGACCTGGACGAACTGCGCGGCCTGCTTTCCCGGCCCAACGGCAGCCACGAGCCTTAGGAATTATGTCCGAGCTTTTCTGCGACCGCCTGCTGGATGCGATCGATTACACGCATGCGCCCATCTGCGTCGGGATCGATCCCGTCCTCGAATCCCTTCCCGACGAGGTGCGAAGCAAATTTCAGTCGTGCGACGAAGCGCCGCAGGCCGCCGTCGACGCCATCTTCGAATTCACCACGCGGGTTCTCAAAACCATCGCCCCGTACGTGCCGATCGTGAAATTTCAGTCGGCCTATTTCGAGCAATACCTCTGGGAAGGCGTCGAGGCCTATTACAGCCTGATCCACGAAGCCAAGGAATTGGGCCTGCTCGTCATCGGCGACGTGAAGCGCGGGGACATCGGCTCGACCGCCTCGGCCTACGCGGCGGGCCATCTGGCCGAGCAAACCGTCGCGAACCAGGACGAAATCGCCACCCCCGACGCCATCACCGTGAATCCCATGCTCGGGCTGGACACGCTGGAACCGTTCATCCAAGCCGCCCGGGACTTCTCCCGCGGACTTTTCGTGCTGGTGCGGACGAGCAATCCCGGCTCGGCCCAATTGCAGGATGCAAAGCTGGCGTCGGGCCAGACCTGGTCCGAAATGTTGGCGGAGAAACTGAGCGTCCTGGCGGCCGACCCGGCGCTGGTGGGCGCGCGCGGATGGAGCAGCCTGGGCGCCGTGGTCGGCGCCACGCAGCCTCACACGATAGAAAACCTTCGCCGCAGGTTGCCGCTATCCATTTTCCTGCTCCCCGGCTACGGCGCGCAGGGCGCCACCGCCGACATGACCCGCGCGGCATTCAAGGACGGCCGGGGCGCCATCGTCTCGGCCAGCCGAAGCATCCTCTACGCCCACCTCCAGCCGAAATACTCCTCGCAATTCGGCACGGACTGGCAGAAATGCGTCGAGGCGGCCGTTGTGGACATGAAGCGCGACGTCGCTCAGGTTGTCGGAATAGCGTGAGGATCAAAGCCCGGACGCATGGTCGGGGCGAGAAATCCAAATGGAATCGTTGGCGGGAAAACGAGTGACGGTCGCCGGCCTGGGCCGGTTCGGCGGCGGCATCGCCGTCATCCGCTGGCTCTGCTCCCAGGGCGCCGCCGTCCTGGTCACCGATCTGGACCCCGCGGAAAAGCTGGCCGATTCCGTGCGGCAATTGGAAGGATTGCCCGTCGAGTTCCGTCTCGGCGAGCATCGCGAGGAGGATTTTAGCGGAGCCGACCTGGTCGTCGCCTCGCCCGCCGTGCCGCTGCACAGCCCCTACCTCCAGGCCGCGCGATCGGCGGGAAAACATGTCACCACCGAAATCCGCCTGTTCATCGAACGCTGCCCGGCCCGCATCGTCGGCGTCACCGGCACCAAGGGAAAATCCACCACCACCGCCATGCTTGGCGCAATCCTGGCGTCCGCCGCCAAAACATGGGTCGGCGGAAACATCGGCAAATCCCTGCTCGCCGACCTGGATTCAATCGCCAAGACCGATCTGGTCGTGCTGGAATTGTCCAGCTACATGCTGGAGCACCTGCGCGAGATGCGCTTTTCGCCCCACTTGGCCGTGGTGACGATGATTGCCAGCGACAGCGAGCACATGAAATGGCACGGTTCGTTGGAAGCCTACATCGACGCCAAGCGCAACATCATCCGCTTTCAGCAGGCGGACGACGTCGCCGTGCTGAACGAGCAGGACCCGACCGCCGCCGGGTTCGCGATGGAGGCGCCCGGCAAAATCGTCTTCTACGGCCTCAAGGGCCGCGGGAAATTCGAACTGCTCATCCCCGGCTCGCATAATCAGCTCAACGCGCAGGGCGCGTTCGCCGCCGCCGGCATTTTCGGCGTGGATTTCTCTGCCGCCCAGCGCGCCCTGGCCGAATTCCCGGGCCTGCCGCATCGCCTGCAACTGGTGCATGAATCCGGCGGCGTGAAGTATTACAACGATTCCATTGCCACGATCCCCGAGGCCGCCGTCGCCGCCCTGGAATCGTTCCCCGTTAAAAAGGTCATCCAGATCGTCGGCGGATATGGAAACATGCCGATCACCGCGATGTGCGCCGCGCTGGTGGCGCGGGCCAAGGCCGTGCTGTGCATCGGCGCCACCGGCCCGGGCATCGCCGACCTGTTGGAGCAATCCCCCCTGCCCAGCGCCCCGCCCACGTATCGCTGCGGCGATCTGGCCACCGCGGTGACCATCGCAAAACAGATTGCCGCGACGGGCGACATCGTGCTTTTAAGCCCGGGATTCAAGAGCTATGACCAATTCGTGAATTTCGAGCAACGGGGGGATGAGTTTGCCCGATTGGTGACAGAGCGCGGAACGCTCAAGGGAACAGGGGCGTTCAAGTCATTAATCGACGAGCGCGAGCGGGAAAGGGAACTCTAAACTGACACGCGCGGTCATTTTTTTGGCGGAACCAATTCCAATTCCGCCCAAACCAACGGATGATCCGACGCGTGTTCTTCAACGTATCCGCTGTTCACCGCGACGAATCCCCTCGCAAAAATGCGGTCGTACGCTTTCCCCACCGGATCGATAACCCCGGGGGTGCTCAGGAAGGCTGCTACGTCGGGATCGTTGTCGCGGCCGTTTTGGTCCTCAATAAGATTGAAATCCCCCAACAATATCGCCGGCTCCTGGAGCGACAGGAACAGATGGGTGACGTCGCGGATTTCCCTGGCGTGGTCCTGTTTGCGGTCGATATGGGTGATCAGCACGTTGAGCGGGCGGCCGGCGAAAGTGGCGCTGAGCAGTATGACGTTGCGGTTGGAATCGGAATCGTTGCTGGAGATCGGAATGCGCTGCCAATAACTGACGGGCAGATCCGTGACCGCCGCATTGCCGAAGGATTTAAACCACCATTGGGTTTCGACCGGCGCGTAGACGTAGGACTGGTGGAGGCTTTGTGCCAGGAAATCGGTCTGCTCCAACCCGTGGACTTCCTGAAGGCCCGCCAGGTCAAAGCCGCCGAGAGCGTGGGCGACGTGATCGATCCCCTCGGCCCCGCCGTCGATGTTGAACGTGGCCACGCGAAGCGTTTGGCCGCTGGGCCGGCTCGCCGGCTCCGGACCGTTCAGCGCCGTTCCCGACGCCGGCCCCGTCGGTATTTTCTGCCCGCCCTGCCAGGCCATTATTCCCGCGACGATGATAATAAACAGCGTGATTCGCCCCGGCGTGAATCGCCGGCCACGGTAGGTTCGCATTCCTGGCGTTGTGCTCATGACTATGGATAGTGGATAATGGACAATGGATAATGAATAATTAGGAAGGCCTCAAATGGCATGGTCCCTAATTATCCGTTGTCCATTATCCATTGTCCATTGAACCCGCCAATTTCGATCTTATCGTCATCGGCGCTGGACCCGGCGGACACACCGCCGCCATCCGCGCCGCTCAGCTTGGGATGCGCGTCGCCTGCGTCGAACGCGAATTCCTCGGCGGCACCTGTCTCAACGTCGGCTGCATCCCCTCCAAGGCGCTGCTCGACAGCTCGCAGCGCTTTTACGATCTGAAACATCACCTTGCCCGCCGTGGGATTAACGCCCCGGGCGCTAGCGTCGATTTGCCCGTCATGATGGCGTTCAAGGACGACGTGGTGAAGAAAATGACCGGCGGCGTGGGATACCTGTTCCGCAAGAACAAAATCGAGCACCTGGTCGGCCAAGCCAGGATCGCCGGGCCGGGCTCGGTCCAAGTGACCGGCCCCAACGGAACGGCCGGCTACACCGCCAAGAACATGCTGATCGCCACCGGCAGCGCGCCCATCGAGTTGCCGTCGTTGCCGTTTGGCGGGAAGAACATCCTCTCCTCGACCGAGGCCCTGTCGCTGGCGGAAGCGCCCAGGCGGCTGATGGTGGTCGGCGCCGGATACATCGGCGTGGAACTGGGCAGCGTCTGGAATCGGCTCGGATCGGAAGTGCTGGTGCTTGAATTCCTGCCGGGAATTCTGCCCCCTTCCGATCGTGAAATGGCCGGGGCGCTTCAGAAATCCCTCGAAAAACAGGGCATCAAATTCCGCTTCAACACTTCCGCCGATTCGGTGCAAATCTCCGGCGCAAGCGTGAAAGTGAATTTCAGGAGCGGCGACCAGACCGGATCGGAAGAGGTGGACAAAGTGCTGGTTTGCGTGGGCCGGCGGCCGGTGACGGATGGGCTGGGCCTAGCCGAGGCCGGCGTCCTGCTCGACCGCCGCGGGTTCGTGATCGTCGATTCCCGCTTTGCCACGAACGTGCCGGGGATTTTTGCCATTGGCGACGTCATCGGCGGCGCCATGCTGGCGCACAAGGCCGAAGCCGAAGGCGTCGCCGCCGTCGAAATCATGGGCGGCAAATCCGCCCACGTGAACTACGCCGCCTGTCCGGCCGTGGTCTACACCCATCCCGAACTTGCGCAGGTCGGCCTGACCGAAGAGCAGGCCGCCGCCCGCGGCCCGATCAAGATCGGCAAGTTCCCCTTCACCGCCAACGGCCGGGCCCGCGGAATGGATGAAACCGAGGGATTCGTCAAGGTGATCGGCGACGCCGCGACCGACCGCCTGTTGGGCGTTCACATTCTGGGCGCCGACGCCAGCAACATGATCGCCGAGGCAACGCTGGCGATGGAATTCGCCGCCAGCGTTGAGGACGTGGGCAGCGCGTTCCATGCCCATCCCACGATGCCCGAGGCGCTGAGAGAAGCGGCGCTGGCGGCGAATCATCTGGCAAGACAGATATAGGCCCGAAGGGAAATTCGAAACTCGAAATTCGCCTAGTGGCCTATTCCGATTGAACGGCCGGAAATGTGATCCATTCGTGTAAAGGCCATACATGGTCGGCCAAGCCCGCCGACATGGCGGGCGTTCGT